>NZ_JBSFGU010000016.1:0-158033 GCF_053596725.1 Kitasatospora sp. NPDC001660
GACCTCCGTCATCTCCCCAGGTGTCACCCACTGCCAACGACACAACCAGCCAACGGACACGCCACCGTTAAACCGACCTGACCAAGCCCTACTAGGTCGTCGACCGGCTTGGTGGTCGCGAACAACTGCTCGGCCTCGGGGGCCTTGTAGTACGACTTCAACCCGCCGAAGCTCGTGTGCACGGCACCCGCCGCCGACGCGATCGCCGCCCCGGCTGTCGAGATCGACTTCACCCTGTTGTCCAGTGCGAACAGATCGCCCGTGAAGACCGGCACCTCCGCCGGGTTCACCGGCTCATTGCTCACCTGCTACCCCCCTAAGTAACGTGTGTCGCGCTGCCCCCGCCGCTCAATAAATCATAGGTATGCCCACTGACACGCTGGGTGACGTCCGTCCTCAGGCGCCGTCATGCCGCCGTCCAGGGGGCGGCGGGGACTACCAGCGGGGTGCCGGTGACCGGGTCGGGATGACGATGGAGGCGAGGCCGAAGACCTCGTGGACCAGGTCGGCTGTCACCACCTCCGCCGGGTGCCCTGGGCGACGACGCGGCCGTTGCGCATCGCCACCAGGTGGTCGGCGTAGCGGGCGGCCTGGTTGAGGTCGTTGAGGACGGCGACGACCGTGCGGGCGCGTTCGGCGTTGAGGCGGCGGACCAGGTCGAGGACTTCCACCTGGTGGGCGATGTCGCGGTAGGTCGTCCGCTCGTCGGCGGCGAGGGCGGCGGCGAGCCACGGTGTCCGGCGGTGCGAGGTTCGTGGCCGGCCGGGCACCGGCGCGGTGGTGTCGGTCATGAGCCCCCCCGCAGACAACCAAGGTTGACCCGAGTTCCGCCGCGAAGCCGGGGCGAATTCCCCCGGCCCCCGTCTCGGCCGTTGGATAGCCTGGCGGCATGCCCGCGACCCCCGCCACCCCGCAGCACGCCACCCCGCTCACCGTCGGCTTCGACCTCGACATGACGCTGCTGGACACCCGGCCCGGTATCCGCGCCACCTACCTGGCACTGTCGGCCGAGACCGGCACCCCCATCGACGCCGACCTGGTGGTCACCCGGCTCGGCCCGCCGCTGCTGGACGAGATCCGCAACTGGTTCCCGGAGGGCGAGGTCGAGCGGGCCGCCACCCGCTACCGCGAGCTGTACAAGGAGCTCGCCTTCGGGCCGACCGTCCCCCTGCCCGGCGCGCACGCCGCGGTGGACGCGGTCCGCGCGCACGGCGGCCGGGTCGCCGTGATCACCGGCAAGTACGAGCCGAACGCCCGCCTCCACCTGGAGCACGCCGAGCTGCACGCGGACGCGCTGATCGGCGACCTGTGGGCGGAGACCAAGGGCGACGCGCTGCGCGAGCAGGGCGCGACGGTCTACGTCGGCGACCACCTGGGCGACATCGTCGGCGCCCGCCGCGCGGACGCCGTGGCGGTGGGCGTGGCGACCGGCCCGTACAGCGCGGAGGAACTGCGGGAGGCGGGCGCGGACGTGGTGCTCGCGGACCTCACCGAGTTCCCGGCCTGGCTCGCCGCGCACCTGGGGGGCTAGGACTCCCGGGCCTGCACCCGGCGCTTCTGCTCCCGGGCGTTCACGAAGAGCCCGATCAGCGCGAGCAGGAAGCCCGCCGGCATCAGCATGCTCAGCCAGTACGCGACCGTCGGCAGCGGCGTGAGGTGCAGGAACAGCGGGACGAAGGTGACCAGGGTGGCGAGCGCGCCGACGCCGAAGACGATCGCTCCGGCCCGGACGTAGGCGTCGCCGCGGTCGGCGCTCTGGCTGCTCACTTCTGCTCGCTCCTCGGGAGGTGCTCGGGGGTGCTCGGGGGTGCTCGGGGGTGCGTGGGGCCACCCCAGTCTGGCAGAGCCTCGCCGTCCGCCCACCCCGGCCCGCCTCCCGCCGGACCGCTTCGCAGGCGAGCGGTTCGGTCACGTTGCGCAGTTTCCCGGAAGCTGGGAGTTTCGATCCCTGCTGAGCGAGGGTATGCAGGGGGTGCCGAGGGGTGCGACAGGCGCGCCCCGACTTCCTCGGAGCCGGAGGTGTGAGCCGCATGGACAGCGCTGAGCCGCGCCCAGGCCGCACCAGTACCGGGTCGCCCGTGATCGCGAGAGCCCCGCGGGCCTGCGTGCCCGAGTCACCCGACCGCGCAACTTTCGCGGAACGCGGATGAGGCAGTGACGGACCGTTAGTCTGCTCCTGACAGTGTGCTGGCCATGAGCGCCCACGGGCGCCGAGCCGAGGCCGGCCCGCTCTTTCCACCACCCAGTGATCCCCGGCCAGGGCCGGGATCCCTCACACCCATTCGAGGACTGTTCGAGATGCCCACCGGCCAGGTCAAGTGGTTCAACGAGACGAAGGGCTTCGGCTTCCTGTCGCGCGACGACGGCGGCGACGTCTTCGTCCACACCAAGGCGCTGCCCGCCGGTGTCACGACTCTGAAGCCGGGCCAGCGGGTCGAGTTCGGCGTGGTGGCGGGCCACCGCGGCGACCAGGCGATGGCCGTGCAACTGCTCGACGCGCTGCCCTCGGTGGCCGTCGCCCAGCGGCGCAGCGCCGACGACATGGCGCCCATCGTCCAGGACCTGATCACCACGCTGGACGCGGTGCTGCCGGGCCTCCAGCACGGCCGCTACCCGGCGAAGCCGACGGGCCAGAAGCTGGCCGGCCTGCTGCGCGCGGTGGCCGACCAGTTCGACATCTGACCAGGGCCTGGGAGCGGTTCAGAACGCGAGCGCACCCGGGTCGAGCGGGGGCACCAGCCCCTCCGCGGCGGCCCGGGTGAGCAGCGCGCGCACGGCCGCGTAGCCCTCCTCGCCGAGGTCGGCGGTGAACTCGTTCACGTACAGCCCGATGTGCTGGTCGGCGACGGCCGGGTCCATCTCCTGGGCGTGCGCGAGCACGTACTCCCGGCTGGCCGAAGGGTTCGCCCAGGCCTGCCGGACGGACGCGCGGATCGCGTCGGTGAGCGCGCGGAGCCGCTCGGCGCCGAGCGAGCGCTTCGCGACGATCGCACCGAGCGGGATCGGCAGGCCGGTCTCCCGCTCCCAGGCCTCGCCCATGTCGGCGAGGCTGTGCAGCCCGTACTGCCGGTAGGTGAAGCGGGCCTCGTGGATCACCAGGCCGGCGTCCACCCGGCCGTCCCGGACGGCGGGCATGATCTCGTGGAACGGCAGGACGACGATCTCGCCGAAGCCGCCCGGCACGGCCTTCGCGGCCCAGAGCCGGAACAGCAGGTAGGCGGTGGACCGCTCGGACGGCACCGCCACCGTCTTCCCGGCGAGGTCCCCGGGGGCGGCCACGCCCGGCCGGGTGAGCACCAGCGGGCCGCAGCCGCGGCCGAGCGCGCCGCCGCAGGGCAGCAGCGTGTACTCCTCCAGGACCCAGGGCAGCGCGCCGTAGCTGATCTTCAGGACGTCCAGTTCGCCGCGCTCGGCCAGCCCGTTGGTGATGTCGATGTCCGCGAAGGTCACCTCGGGGGCGTCCGCGCCGGGCACCAGGCCGTGCGCCCAGGCGTGGAAGACGAAGGTGTCGTTCGGGCAGGGCGAGTACGCGATGCTGAGCCGTTCAGCCACGGCCGGCCTCCTCGATGAGTGCCTCGATGAGCGCGGGGACGGGCAGCGCGGCGAAGGCCCGTTCCAGGGCGGCCAGGGCGTCGCCGATCCGCCAGGCGGCCCGGTCGCGCGGGCCCACGGGGTTGGAGACCGTCCGCAGTTCGAAGGCCGGCACACCGAACCGGGCGGCGGCCTCGGCCACGCCGAAGCCCTCCATCGCCTCGGCCGCGGCGCCGGGGTGGCGGACGGCCAGGGCGGCGGCCCGCTCGGTGCTGCCGGTGACGGTCGAGACGGTCAGGACGGGCCCGGTGACGGCGCCCAGCGCCCGCGCGGCGAGCGCGACGGCGGCCGGGGGAGGGGTGTGCCGGGCGGTGCCGAAGCCGAGCTCGGCGACGTCGGCGAAGCCCTCGGGGGTCTCGGCGCCCAGATCGGCGGCGACGATCGCGTCGGCCACCACGGTGGCGCCCACCGGGGCGTGCGGGGCGAACCCGCCCGCGATGCCGGCCGAGACGACCAGCCCGTAGCGGTGCGCGGACAGCGCGGCCGAGGCACCGGCAGCGGCGGCGGCCGGGCCGACCCCGCCCGCCAGGACGTCCACGGGCCCGGCGCGGTGCAACTCCCCACCGGGCAGCGGCAGCGCCCGCGCCTCGCCGGGCAGGCCCCGCAGGACCGCCTCGGCCTCGACGGGCACCGCGACGACGACGAGCAGCCGGGCCCGCTCGGGGCCCGACCGCTCGTTCCGCCCGTCGGCGTGCGCGGTCATCGCAGGACCGTCAGCTGTCCTGGGTGTTCAGCTGGAAGTACCAGACGGCGGTCGGGTTGTCCGAGTTCTGGTCGCCCTCGACCACGGTGACCAGCGTCTTGCCCGAGGCGTTCAGCAGCTTGGCGGCCGACTGCGAGCCCGAGTAGGTCGCGTTCTTGGCGTAGGCGGACAGGCTGTAGCGCCCGCCCTGGGCCTGCGAGCCGCCGTTGGTGAAGGCCCACCAGCCCTTGTCGGCCACGTTCGGCGAGACGCCGACGCCGACCCTGTCGCTGACGGCGACGTCGGAGGTCGGGAGCGTGCCGTCCTTGAGGGCCTGGGTGGCCGTCTCCTGGCACTTCTGCTGGTCGTCCTCGGTCAGCGGGTTGCCGTCGTTGTAGCAGAGCGGGTCCGCCGCGATCGAGGAGTTGCCCACGGTCAGCGTGACGCGGTGGCTGTTGTGCGCGGTCTGGCCGGACGCGAAGGCGATGGACCCGCCGACCGTGCCGGCGCCGATCACGACGACGGCGCCGACGGCGGCGAGGACACGGGTATCGAGGCTCATGCGTCAGAATCTACCGGGCTTCGCCGATCACGCTACGCGGGGGTCGGCAGCCGCGTGTTGCCGCAGCCGGCGGGTCAGGCGACCCGGGGTGCCGCCGGGCGCCGGCGCAGGCCCACCCGGAACAGCGAGCGGAGCGTCCACAGCAGCACCAGGCCGACCACCGCGGCGGCCACCGAGAGCCCCAGCTCCCCGTTCAGCGGCAGCAGGATGCCGACCGCGCCGCCGGCCACCCAGGACAACTGCATCAGCGTCTCCGAACGGGCGAACGCCGAGGTCCGCACGGCCTCCGGGACGTCCCGCTGGATCAGCGCGTCCAGCGCCAGCTTGCCGAGCGAGGCCGCCAGCCCGGCCGTCCCGGCGATCATGATCACCGTCACGACGCCGTACCAGAGGGCGGACGCCGCCGTCGCACAGGTCGCGAGCAGCAGCATCGCGGTGACCGTCGCCTCCGGGCCGCGGGTGCGCAGCCAGGAGCCCAGGACGGAGCCCAGCGCGTTGCCCGTGCCCGCCGCCAGGGCGACCAGGCCGAGGGCCACCGTGGGCCGCAGACCGCCGATCGGCTCCTCGCGCAGCAGGAAGGCCAGGAACAGCACCAGGAAGCCGACCAGCCACTTCATCGCCGACATCGCCCGCAGCGCCAGGACCACCGACGGGCCGACCGTGCGCAGCGAGGCCTTCACCGGCGGCGGCCTGTGGTGGATCAGGTGCGAGCCCGGGGTCGGCGCCTCGGCGTGCAGTACGGCCCGCTGCTCTCCCTTCGCCGAGTCCACCGCGTGCGGCAGGTGGAAGGCCATCAGGGTGCCGATCACGAAGACCAGGAACGCGCCGCGCAGCGGCCAGCCCGGCCCGATCAGGTGCAGCAGGCCGCCCACCCCGGCCGCCACGCCGGTGGCCAGCAGGCCGGCCAGGGTGACCCGGGAGTTCGCCTTCACCAGGGACAGCCGGTGCGGCAGCAGCCGGGGCACCACGACGCTGCGCACCACGCCGTACGCCTTGGACGCCACCAGCACGCCGAGCGCCTCCGGGTAGAGCGCGATGCCGCCGCCCGAGATCACCCCGGCCATCGTCCAGGCCAGGACGGCGCGGGCCAGCATCGACATCGCCATGGCGGCGCGGCGGCCGTGCGGCAGGCGGTCCAGCAGCGGGCCGACCACGGGGGCGAGGACGGCGAACGGGGCCATCGTGATCAGGAGGTAGAGGGCCACCCGGCCGCGGGCCTCGCCGGTCGGGACGGAGAAGAAGATGGTCGAGGCCAGCGCGATGGTGATCAGCATGTCGCCGAAGGAGTTCAGCGCGTGCAGCTCGATCAGCTTGGCGAGGCCGGACTCGCCCGCGCCCTCGGCCGCGGTGGCCCGGCGGATCCGGCGGCCGGTGCCGTGCACCACCCGGCCGGTGCGGGCGCCGGCGGCGGAGGCGGTGCGGACGAGGAAGTGGCGGTGGGTCTCGGGGAGCTCCTCCTCCAGGTCCTCCCGCAGGTCCTCGTCGAGGTGGCGGGTGTGGATCTCCTCGGTGTCGTGCTCCTCCGCCTGCTGCGGATCGTGTTTCATCAGGTCGACTTTTCTCAGGTCGACCGGGGTGGCCGCGGACGTCCCGGAACCGTCCGCCTGCTGCGGTTCGCCCGCAGGGTGGACCGGGGGCTGCTGTCGTAGCACGGCGTCCGCCTCGCCGGGGCCGTCGGCCTGCGAGGCGCGCAGTGCGTGCTGCGACGGGTTCTCGTCCGCCACAAGCCCATCCTGCCCCAGATTCGCTTCTGCGACGCGGGATTCCGCTCCGTGCGGCGCGGCCCCGGCCGGTCCGCCGGCGCCCCGGACTGTGCTGGGGCACCGACCGACGGGTAGCCTGCCCAGGGTCCGCCCTCCCGGGCCCCCACGGCGCCGGCAGGCCCGGACGAGCGGCGCGGTCGGTACCGCGGCGGCCCCCGGTCGCGCAGAATGGACGAGGGACACCTAGCCGCGACGGAACAGGCAACACGCCGTGGGCGACAGAAGAACTGGGAGAGAATCGACGCCGTGAGTGCTGCGATGCGAAGCCGTACCCCCGATCGGCTCTGTGCCGAGGCCGTCGAACTCGCCCGCCAGGCAGCCGAAGAGGCGGTCGGAGCGGAGACCGTCGGGACGCACCTCGGTGTCCAGGCGGACGCCGACCGCGTCGTCACCCACAGCTTCGAGTGCCTGGACGCGGCCTACCGCGGCTGGCACTGGGCTGTCACCGTCGCCCGCGCTCCGCGCGCCAAGAACGTCACCCTCGACGAGGTCGTCCTGCTGCCCGGCCCCGACGCCGTCCTCGCCCCGCAGTGGGTGCCGTGGAGCGAGCGGCTGCGCCCCGGCGACATGGGCCCCGGCGACCTGCTGCCCACCGACGCCGACGACGTGCGCCTGGAGCCCGGCTGGAGCGGCGAGGACGAGCCCGCGCCGAACTCCGCGGTGGCGCAGGCCGCCGAGGAGGACGTCGTCGTCTCCGACCCGCACGTCCAGCCCGCCCCGGCCCGCGCGCAGATCAACGCCGTCGCCGAGGAACTCGGCATGGGCCGCAGCCGGGTGCTCTCGCGGATGGGGCTGCACCTGGCCGCCGAGCGCTGGGAGAAGGCGCACGGCCCGCAGACCCCGATGGCGCAGGCCGCCCCGGCCTCGTGCGCGAGCTGTGGCTTCCTGGTCCCGATCGGCGGCTCGCTCGGGCAGGCCTTCGGCGTTTGCGGCAACGAGTTCGGGCCGGCCGACGGGCAGATCGTCTCCTTCGCGTACGGCTGCGGCGGGCACTCCGAGGCGGCCGTGATCCCGGCTCCGCCGGCGCCGTCCGAGCTGATCCTGGACGAGCTGGTGGTCGAGCCGCTGCAACTGCACCCGGACCGCGCCTCCGGCTCGGTCGAGCCGGACGCCCCGGCCGAGGAGCTCGGCCACTCCTGACGAGCCACGCCGACGGCCCGCCCCGCTGGATCCGCGGGGCGGGCCGTGGCGTTTGCGGGGCGGGGGCGCTGCGGGTTTCCCGCCCGCCGCTGCGCTCGGCAAGGGCCGTGGTCGGGAGCAGTCGGTGGGGCAGGGAAGAATGCCCTACGACGTACAGGGCGGCGGAAGGCGGCAGGTCCAGTGGAACCTCGGATCATCGGCAGCGGCACGGACGAGCACCTCGCGGACCCCTTCGGGAGTGCCGCGTTGCGTCGGCGGGTGCTGGACGCCTGGGCCGCCTCGCCGGCCCGGTTCCGGGAGGACGCCAACGCCGAGGAGGAGCTGGCCCTCGGCGGCTACCGCGACCGCCTGGTGGTCGAGTTGGCGCAGAACGCGGCCGACGCCGCCGTCCGGGCCGGCCGCGGCCCCGGCCGGCTGCGGCTCACCCTCGCCGACGGCGTGCTCGCCGCCGCCAACACCGGCGCCCCGCTCGACGCCGCCGCCGTCGAGTCGCTGTCCACCCTGCGTGCCTCCTCCAAGCGCGGCGAGGCGCCCAGCGTCGGCCGGTTCGGCGTCGGCTTCGCCGCCGTCCTCGCCGTCACCGACGAGCCCGCCGTGCTCGGCGCCGCGGGCGGCGTGCGCTGGTCGCTCGGCGAGGCCCGCGCGCTCGCCGGGGCGCAGCCCTCGCTGGCCGACGAGCTGCGCCGCCGCGACGGCCACGTCCCGCTGCTGCGGCTGCCGTTCGCGGCCGAAGGCCCGGCGCCCGAGGGCTACGACACCGTGGTCGTGCTGCCGCTGCGCGACGCCGCCGCCGAGGACCTGACGCGCCGCCTGCTCGCCAACATCGACGACGCGCTGCTGCTCACCCTCACCGGCCTCGCCGAGATCGTCGTCGAGACCCCGGACGGCACCCGGACGCTCACCCGCAGTGCCACCGAGCAGCGCCCCGACGGCGTCACCGAGGTGACCGTCACCGACGACGGCGGCGGCCGCCCGCGGCAGACGCTCTGGCAGACCGTCGGCGCCTCCGGCAGCCTCGATCCGGCCCTGCTCGTCGACCGGCCCACCGAGGAGCGCGCCCGTCCGTACTGGACGGTCACCTGGGCCGTCCCGGTCGCCGAGGACGGCACCCCGCAGCTGCCCGGGGTCCTGCCCGTCCTGCACGCGCCGACCCCGAGCGACGAGCCGGTCGGCCTGCCCGCGCTGCTCATCGCCTCGTACCCGCTGGACTCCTCCCGCCGGCACGTCGCCCCCGGCCCGCTCGCCGCCTTCCTCACCGAGCGCGCCGCCGACAGCTACGCCGACCTGCTGCGCGCCCGCGGCGGCGACCTCGGCTCGCTCGGCCTGGTGCCCGGCCCGCTCGGCGACGGCGCGCTGGACAACGAGCTGCGCGCGGCGATCCTCCTGCGGCTGCCCGGCACGCCGTTCCTGCCGCACCCGGCGCCGGTCGAGGAGGGCACGCCCGCGCTGCGGCCCCGGGACGCGACGCTGCTGGAGGGCGCGGACGGCTCGGTGGTCGAGGCGCTGGCGCCGATCTTCCCCGGGCTGCTGCCGGCCGGCCTGGAGCGCCGCACCGAACTGCGGGTGCTGAACGTGCGCCGGGTGCCGCTCGCCGAGGTGGTCGACCAGCTCGGCGGCCTGGACCGCGAACCCGCCTGGTGGCGCAACCTGTACGCGGCGCTCGGCGCGGCCGACCCGGAGGCGCTCGGCGCGCTGCCCGTCCCGCTCGCCGACGGCCGGACGGTCACCGGGCCGCGACGCGTGCTGCTGCCCTCCGACGCCGCCGACTGGGCGGCCTTCCCCGGCTACCCCGAGTCGCTGGCCGGGGCGCTCGCCGCGCTCGACCTGCGGCTCGCCCATCCGGAGGCGGCGCACCCGCTGCTGGCCAAGCTGGGCGCCGGCACCGCCACCCCGGCCGGCGTGCTGGACACGCCCGAGGTGCGGGCCGCCGTCACCCGCTCCTTCGAGGTGGCCGAGGACGACCTCGACGCCGCCCTCGAACTGGCCGACGCCGTCCTGGCGCTGGTCAGGGCCGCCGCCCCGGCCGTCGGCGAGCACCCCTGGCTGGCCCGGCTGGCGCTGCTCGACGACGAGGGCGAGCCCGCCCGGGCCGGCGAACTCGTGCTCCCCGGAAGCCCGTTCGCGGCGCTCGCGCGCGAGGAGGACGCCGGCTGGGTGGACGACGAACTGCTGGAGCGCTGGGGCCCCGAGGTGCTCGGCGCGGTCGGCGTGCTGTCCGACTTCGTCCTCGTCCGGGCCGAGGACGTCGTGCTCGACCCGGACGACCTGGAGCGCCTCGACCCGACCGCCCCCGCCGACCGCGCGGCCGGCGGCCACCCCACCGGCCTGCTCGACGAGGCGCCCGACGGGCTCGCCGACTGGGCCGAGGACGCGCTCGAAACCCTGCAGGCCGATGAGGCCGTGGGCGTCCCGCCGGTGGCCGCCGAGCTGCTCGCCGTCCGCGACCTCGACCTGGTCGACGACGACGCCTGGCCCGAGGCGCTCGCCGCGCTCGCCCGCCCGCCGTACCGGGACGCCGTCGTCAATCCCGTCCGCACCCTGCTGCCGGACGGCTCCTACGCCGACCTGCCGCCGTACACGGCGTGGTGGCTGCGCGACCACCCCGTGCTGGACGGCCGCGAGCCCGCCGGGCTGCGCGCCGCCGGGGCCGACCCGCTGCTGCGCGGCCTCTACGACGAGGCCCGCACCACGCTGGACGAGCAGTTCCTGCACGCCCTGGGCGTCCGGACGACGCTCGCCGCGCTGCTCGCCGAGCCGCACGGGCCGGACGAGGTGCTGGACCGGCTCGCCGATCCGGAGGCGGAGGTCGGCCACCGCCAACTGCACGGCATCCACAGCGCGTTGGCCCTGGTCGACGCCGATCGGATCGAACCCCTCGACGTGGTGCGGGCGTTGCCGCCGCTGGACCCGGACACCGGCCGCCGTCCGGCGCACACGGTGATCGTCGACGCCACCGAGGCGGTCGTCGCGGACGCCCCCGACCTGGTCCAACTCCTGCACCCGTACCCGCTGTTGCCGGTCGCCCCCGCGCTCGCGGCGGACCTCGCCGAGCGGCTGCACGTGTCGCTGGCCAGCGAGGTGGCGGGCGGGCGCGTGCTGTCCGAGGGCGTGCTGCACCGGGTCCCGGCCGTGGTGCGGGAGCTGCTGCCCGGGTGCCCGGTGGCGTACGAGGAGCACGAGGAGCTGCTCGTGGTCGGCCCGGACGGCAACGAGGCCGCGGTGGACTGGCGCCTCGACCGCGAGGCGGACGCGCCGGAGGCGCCGTACGACCCGGAGGCGGCCGAGGCCGAGGACGAGGACGACGAGTTCGAGGTGCCGCCGGTGCCGGGGCTGCTGCACGCGGCCACCCCGGAGGGGCTGGCCGCCGGGCTGGCCTGGTCGGTCGGGCAGTGGCACCGGCGGTTCGAGGTGCTGGCCGCGCTCAGCGAGCCGGACCGGGCCTACGAGCTGTCCGCGGCACGGGACTTCGAGGGCTGAGAGGGCTGCGAGGGCTGCGAGGGCTGAGAGGGCTGCGAGGGCCTCAGTGGGCCCGTCCTCCGGGGCGGGCCCGCATGCGCACGTAGAGCGTGACCGTGACGGTCAGCCAGACCACGCCGAGCGTCACCAGCGCGGCGGCCCTGAGCGGCGGTGCCGGCCTCGTCAGCACGTGGAGGACGGTCATCGCGAGGGCGGTCAGTGTGACCGCCAGCAGCCCGCCCAGGAAGGCGATGAACGCCTCCAGCTCCCCACCCCTGCGCGCCATTCGGCACCCCCTCTCGGGAGCCATCATGGGGTGCGGGTGCCGTGGCACGCCAGGGGGTGGGGGTGTGGTGAGGGCCGGGGGGTGCCGTGGCGCGGGCGGAGGGCGTACCGGCCGAGTGCCGTGGCGGGGCGCTGCGTTACTCGTAGCCGCGGCGTTTCATGAAGCGCCAGGCGAGCTCCAGGGCGATGCAGCAGACCGCCGCGATGCCGACGCCCGTCCACGGGTCGCGGATGCCGACCAGGCGGAGCTGGAAGAAGTCGGACAGCCACGGGACCAGCAGGACCAGCGAGAACGCGCCCCCCATCGTGCCGATCAGCAGCAGGCGCCACCAGTTGTACGGGCGGGCGAGGATGGCGAGCACCCAGATGGCGATCAGGAACAGCGTCAGCGTGGCCACGCTGGTGTCGGCCTTGAGGTCCGTCGCGTGATCGGCGCGGGCCAGCGCGTAGGCCACGAACGTCCCGGTGCCCGCGATGATGCCGCCGGGGACCGCCAGCCGCAGGACGCGCTGCACGAAGCCGGTGCGGGCGCGCTCGTTGTTGGGGGCGAGCGCGAGGAAGAAGGCCGGCACGCCGATGGTGAGCGTGGACAGCACGGTCGAGTGCCGGGGCAGGAACGGGTACGGCGAGTGGGTGAAGATCACCAGTAGGGCCAGCAGCACCGAGTAGACCGTCTTGACCAGGAACAGCCCGGCGACGCGCTCGATGTTGCCGATCACCCGGCGGCCCTCGGCGACCACCGAGGGGAGCGTCGCGAAGGAGTCGTTCAGCAGCACGATCTGGGCGACCGCCTTGGTCGCGTCGCTGCCGGTGCCCATCGCCACGCCGATGTCCGCGTCCTTGAGCGCGAGCACGTCGTTGACGCCGTCGCCGGTCATCGCCACGGTGTGCCCGCGCGACTGCAGCGCCCCGACCAGCTCGCGCTTCTGCTGCGGGGTGACGCGGCCGAACACGCTCGTCCGCTCGGCGGCGTCGGCGAGCGCCTCCGGCTCGGCGGGCAGCGTACGGGCGTCCAGCGGGTGGTCGGCGCCGGGCAGGCCGAGGTGACCGGCGACCGCGCCGACCGAGACCGCGGCGTCGCCGGAGATCACCTTCGCCCGGACCTGCTGCCCCTCGAAGTACCGCAGCGTGGCCGCGGCGTCCTCGCGCAGCCGCTGCTGGAGCACCACCAGGGCGAGCGGGGTGAGGCCCGCCGCCGGGTCGGGGGAGTCCAGCGGGGCGGGGTTGCGGCCGAGCAGCAGCACCCGCAGGCCCTTGGCGCCCAGCTCGTCCACCTCGGCGAGCGCCGGGTGGCCGGCGGGCAGCAGGACGTCGGGGGCGCCGAGCAGCCAGGTGGCCTCGCCGCCCTGCGGCTCCAGCAGTTGCACGCCGCTCCACTTGCGGGCGGAGGAGAAGGGCATGGCCTCGATGACGCGCCAGCCGTCGGCGCCTGCGTCCGCACGTCCGTCGCCGTCCCCGCGCCCGTAGGCGGCGATGACGGCCTGCATGGACGGGTTGGGCCTGGCGTCGGCGCCGGCCATCACGCCGAGCGCGTGCTTGATCGTCACCGGGTCGACGGGGGCGGGCTCGCCGTTGGAGAGCACGAGCAGGTCGACGACGTCCATGCCGCCCTCGGTGAGGGTGCCGGTCTTGTCCAGGCACACGGTGTCGACCCGGGCCAGCCCCTCGATCGCCGGCAGCTCCTGCACCAGGCACTGCTTGCGGCCGAGCCGGATCACGCCGATCGCGAAGGCGACCGAGGTGAGCAGCACCAGTCCCTCCGGCACCATCGGCACGATGCCGGCCACCATGCGGCGCACCGCCTCGCGCCAGTCCCGGCCCTCGACCGCCAGTTGGCTGATGATCAGGCCGAGGGCGGTGGGGATCAGCAGGTAGGTGATGAACCGCAGGATGCTGTTGATGCCGCTGCGCAGCTCCGACTTCACCAGCGTGAACCGGCTGGCCTCCTCGGCCAGTTGCGCCGCGTACGCCTCGCGGCCGACCTTCGTCGCGGTGAACGCGCCCGCGCCGGCGACCACGAAGCTGCCGGACATCACCTGGTCGCCGGGTCGCTTGAGGACGGGGTCGGGCTCGCCGGTGAGCAGCGACTCGTCGATCTCCAGGCCGTCCGCCTCGCTGACCTCGCCGTCGACGATCACCTTGTCGCCGATGCCGAGCAGCACGGAGTCGTCGAGGACGATCTCGCCGACGGCGATCTGCTGGACGGTGCCGTCCCGGCGGACCTGGGGGCGGGCCTCGCCGATCAGGGCCAGGCTGTCCAGGGTCTTCTTGGCGCGCAGCTCCTGGATGATGCCGATCGCCGTGTTGGCGACGATGACCAGGCCGAACAGGCCGTCCTGGAGCGGGCCGACGATCAGGATGATCCCGAACATGACGCCGATGATCGCGTTGAACCGGGTGAAGACGTTGGCCCGGACGATCTCCTTGGCGGAGCGGCTGGAGCGCACCGGGACGTCGTTGACCTGTCCGCGGGCGACCCGCTCGGCCACCTCCGCGCTGCTCAGCCCTCCGCGGCGACCGGGCAGCAGACCGAGGGGGTGCGCACCGTCGGGTCGGTCGCCCTCGCCGGGCTGCTCTTCCGAGGAGTGGGCAGGCTGCGTCATGGCACCGACTCTACGGGCGCCCTATGTCCGATGCGTGGTACTAAAGGCCTGTTCAGTCCGACCGGGTGGCCGGGTCCGGCCCGTTCCCGTTCGGGCCCGTTCCGTCGGCCTGCGGGGCGGCCTCGGCCTCGGCGGCGCGGCTGCGGGCGATCGCGTCCCGGCGGGCGCGGCAGTACCAGAGGCCGATCAGGCCGAGCAGCCCGCCGGCCAGGCAGATCCAGGGCCAGGTGCCGTGGCCGTGGTCGGAGAGGGTGCCCTGGAACGGGAGCAGTGCCAGGAAGGCGACGAACCACAGCACCGTGCCGCCGCCGACGATCGCGACGTCGTTGGCCTCCAGCGGAGGGGGCGAGGGGTGCAGCGGGGTCTTGGGCATGGGGCCTAGCGTACGGGGCCAGGGCCGCTGGGCCGTTCGGCTCGGTGCTCTACGCGCGAAGATAGCGTGTGTGCGATCGGGAAACCATACTTGAAGTTCCGCGTCCGGCCACCGTCGCCCCGGGCGTGACCCCCACTCCTCCGCCCCCCACAGAGGACGCACGCATGCCTGTGGTCCAGCCGACCACCGAGTCGCCCGAGCCTGCCGACACCGCGCCCGAGCCGCCCTCCGGTGCCCTCGACCGCTACTTCCGGATCAGCGAGCGCGGCTCCACCCTGCCGCGCGAGATCCGCGGCGGCGTGGCCACCTTCTTCACCATGGCGTACATCCTGGTGCTGAACCCGATCATCCTGGCCAGCGCCACGGACATGAACGGCACCCACCTGGACAGCGCCCAGCTGGTCACCGCGACCGCCCTCACCGCGGGTCTCACCACCCTGCTGATGGGCGTCATCGGCAACGTCCCGATCGGCCTGGCCGCCGGCCTCGGCGTCAACACCATCGTGGCGCTCCAGCTCGCGCCCAGGATGACCTGGCCGGACGCGATGGGCATGGTCGCGCTGGCCGGTTTCGCGATCATGCTGCTGGTCGCCACCGGCCTGCGCGAGCGGGTCATGAACGCCGTCCCGCTCGGCCTGCGCAAGGCCATCGCGATCGGGATCGGCCTGTTCATCAGCCTGGTCGGCCTGGTCGACTCCGGCTTCGTCAGCCGCATCCCGGACGCCGCCCACACCACCGTCCCGCTCCAGCTCGGCGGCAGCGGCCACCTGCTCGGCTGGCCGGTCCTGGTCTTCGTGATCGGCCTGCTGCTCACCCTGGTCCTGGTGATCCGCAAGGTCCCCGGCGCGATCCTGATCAGCATCGCGGTCAGCACCGCCGTCGCCGTGGTGATCGACAAGTTCGTCGACGTCCCGGCCCTCAAGTGGGGCCTCACCGTCCCCGCGTGGCCCGGCAACCCGGTCGCCGCCCCGGACTTCGGCCTGGTCGGCAAGGTCAGCCTGTTCGGCGGCTTCGAGAAGGTCGGCGTGCTCACCGGCGCGCTGTTCGTCTTCACCGTGCTGATGTCGTGCTTCTTCGACGCGATGGGCACCATCCTCGGCGTCGCCGACGAGGCCCACCTGCTCGACGAGAAGGGCGACCTGCCGGGCATCAACCGGATCCTGATGGTCGACGGCATCGCCACCGCGGCCGGCGGCGCCACCTCGTCCTCCGCGAACACCTGCTTCGTCGAGTCCACCGCGGGCGTCGGCGAAGGTGCCCGGACCGGCTTCGCCTCGATCGTCACCGGCCTGCTCTTCGTGGTGGCGCTCTTCCTCACCCCGCTCGCCACCATGGTCCCCGCCCAGGCCGCCACCCCGGCGCTGGTCACCGTCGGCTTCCTGATCCTGGCGGGCTCCATCAAGGAGATCGACTGGGCCGACTACACCATCGCGATCCCGGCCTTCCTGACCATCGTGATGATGCCCTTCACCTACTCGATCACCAACGGCATCGGCTTCGGCTTCATCGCCTTCTGCATCCTGCGGATCGCCGCCGGCCGCGCCCGCGCCGTCCCGGTCCCCCTCTACGCCGTGGCCGCGGTCTTCGCCTTCTACTACCTGATGCCCGCGCTCGGTCTGCTCTGACGCCGTACGGGCCGTACGGACCGCTCGCAGCCTCGCCCTCCCTCGTGGGGGCGGGGCTGCGGCGTTTCCGGGGCGGGATCACTGGACGCAGAACTCGTTGCCCTCGGGGTCGGCCATCGTCGTCCATTCGCCGCCGTTCTCCTTCACGTGGCGCAGGACGGTGGCGCCGAGGGCCTGGAGGCGGATGACGGTGGCCTCGCGGGCTCCGGGGCCGGGGTGGAGGTCGAGGTGGAGGCGGTTCTTCGTCTCCCTGGGTTCGGGGACGGCCTGGAAGAGGATGCGGCGGCCCAGGCCGGTGCCGGTGGCGGGGTCGAACGGGTCGTCCGGGTGGCGGACGGCGAGGAGGGTGCGGAAGGCGGGGCGGCCCTCGAACTCGGTGACGGCCTCCGGGGGGAGGGCACCGGCCGCGAGGAGGCGGGTGACCAGGGCGCTGTTGTCCTCGACGGTGTAGTCGAGGGCGGCGGCCCAGAAGGCGGCCTGGCGGAGCGGGTCGGCGCAGTCGATGACGAGCTTCCAGTGCAGCGGCATGTAACCGTTTATATCGGTTACGGAATGGGGGAGCAATCAGTCGTGTGGGAAAAGTGCCAAAAAGGTGACTGTGTACGGCAGTTGGCTGTGGGCATACTGCCTGGACGGAGACGGGGAGGGGACTCGACCGATGGTGCAACAGGATCCGCCCGGGGGAGACGAGGCCAAGCTGCTGCCGGACCTGTTCTGGACGGCGGACAAGGCCTCGCTGGACGGACAGCGCGAGACGCTCCGGTGGTACCGCGGGCTGATCGCGATGCTGGTGATCGCTGCCGTGATCGGCTCGTTCCCGGGCCCGGACAAGGCGGGGGACGGCGACATCGCGCCACTCTTCTCGGTGGTCGCCTTCCTGGTCGCCGGCTACTTCTGGTCCCGGCTGCGCCGCAGCAACCCGCAGGGCCGCTGGTACGAGGCCCGGGCCGCGGCCGAGTCGGTGAAGACGCTCGCCTGGAAGTACTCCGTCCGCGCCCGGCCGTTCGACGGCGAGGCGGACTCGGCCGACGTGGACCGCGGCTACCTGCTGCAGCTCGAAGACGTGATGCGGGCCTTCGAGGACCCGGAGGTCGTGCCGCCCGGCACCGTCCCCGAGATCACCCCGGAGATGCGGCTCGCCCGGGCCGGCACCCTGACCGCCCGCCGGACGCTCTACCTCCGCACCCGGGTCGAGGGCCAGCGCACCTGGTACCGCTCCCGGGCCGACGCCTGCGAGTCGCAGGCGGTGTCGTGGGGCCTCGGCATCGCGGCGCTGATCATCATCGGTGCGGCGGCGGCCATCGCGCAGGCGACCGGTGCGCTGCAGGTGCACGTGTTCGGGGCCAGTTCCGCCGCGGCCGCGTCGATCATCGCGTGGACGCAGCTCAAGCAGCTCCGCCCGCTGGCCGCCGCCTACCAGCTGGCCGCGCGCGAGCTGGAGAACGTCGGCAACCAGCTGTCCGACCTCGACCTCCGGGCACCGGACGCGGAGGCCCGCTGGGCCCGGCTGGCCGCCGAGGCCGAGGACGCGGTCTCCCGCGAGCACACCACCTGGCGCGCCCGCCGGGCGTTCCCGCGGTAGCCGTATCCGGGTGAACGGGGAAGGCCAACTCCGGGGAGGGGCTGGGGAGATCCGGAGGAGCGCACGCCATGCCGAGGGCACAGGTGTGCGGGGTGCGTGAGGGTAGGACAGGGACCCGCCGACCGTAATCGTTACGTGTCCATGTCCTGGTTTCATCGCCTCCGCGCGCGACCCCCCAGTCCCCGTCCGGAGGCACCCTTGCGCATTCTCCTGATCGCCAGTGCGTTCAACAGCCTGACCCAGCGCGTCCACGCCGAGCTGCGCGGGCGCGGCCACCAGGTCGCCGTCCAGCTCGCCCTCGGGGACGAGCAGATGCGGGCCGCGGTGGCCCGGACCGACCCCGAGCTGATCGTCTGCCCGATGCTGACCAAGGCCGTGCCGGAGGACATCTGGCGCACCCGGACCGTCCTCATCGTGCACCCGGGACCGAAGGGCGACCGCGGCCCGTCCTCGCTGGACTGGGCGATCACCGAAGGCGCCGAGCGCTGGGGCGTCACCGTCCTGCAGGCCGTCGAGGAGATGGACGCGGGCGACATCTGGGCGTCCGTCGAGTTCACCGTCCCCGCCTGCGGCAAGAGCGAGCTGTACCGGAACGAGGTCGCCGACGCCGCCGTCGAGGCCGTCCTACTGGCCGTCCAGCGCTACGAGGGCGGGCTGTTCACCCCCGAACCGCTCGACTACGACCGGCCCGACGTCCGCGGCCGGCTGCGGCCGTTCCTGCCGCAGGACGCCCGCCGGATCGACTGGGCCGCCGACGACACCGCCACCGTGCTCCGCAAGCTCCGCGCCGCCGACTCCCAGCCCGGCGTCCTCGACGAGCTGTACGGCCGCGAGTTCTTCCTGCACGGCGGCCACCCCGAGGACGAACTGCGCGGCCCGGTGCCCGGCGAGGTGCTCGCGACCCGCGACGGCGCGATCTGCCGGGCCACCGTGGACGGCGCGGTGTGGATCGCGCAGCTGCGCCCGCGCCGCACCCCGGGCGGGCCGGTCACCTTCAAGCTGCCCGCCGCGACGGTGCTCGCGGACGAGCTGTACCGCGTCCGCGAGGTGCCGGTGACCCCGGCCGAGGCCGCCCGCCGCGACACCTGGTCGGAGCTGCGCTACCACGAGGACGGCGACGTCGGCTTCCTCGAATTCGCCTACACCGGCGGGGCGATGAGCGCCGAGCAGTGCCGCCGCCTGCTCGCCGCCTACCGCGCGGCCGCCGACCGGCCCACCTCGGTGCTGGTGCTCGGTGCGGCCCGGGACTTCTACTCCAACGGCATCCACCTGAATGTCATCGAGGGCGCGTCCTTCCCGGCGCTGGAGTCGTGGGAGAACATCAACGCGATGGACGACGTGGTCGAGGCGATCCTCACCACGACCGACAAGCTGGTCGTCTCGGCGCTCGCCGGCAACGCCGCCGCCGGCGGGCTGATGCTGGCGATCGCCGCCGACGAGGTGTGGTGCCGCGATTCGGCGGTGCTCAACCCGCACTACCGGCTGATGGGCCTGTACGGCTCGGAGTACTGGACGTACACCCTGCCGCGCCGGGTCGGCGCCGAGTGGGCGCAGCGGCTGACCACCGAGGCCCTGCCGGTCGGGGCCGAACAGGCGCGCCGGATCGGCCTGGTGGACCGTACCGCGGGCGGCGACGCGGCCCGGTTCCGCCGCTGGGTGGCCCGGGAGGCGGCCGGCCTCGCCGCTTCGCCGGAGCTCACCGCGCGGCTGGTGGACAAGAAGCGCCGCCTGACCGCCGACGAGGAGGAACGCCCGCTGGCCGAGTACCGGGCGGAGGAACTGCGGCGCATGCACGGCAACTTCTACCGCGCGGGCGAGCCGTACCACGCGCTGCGGCGGGACTTCGTCCGCAAGGTCTGCCCGGTGGCGACGCCGGAGCACCTGACGGGACTGCTCGGCCGGCCCGAACAGCAGGCCTGAACAGCGGGGCGGCGGAACGCCGGAGGCCGGGCCCGACGTGCGGGCCCGGCCTCCGGCGCGCGCTGGGCGTCGGAGGGCGCTCAGCGCCGCCGCGGGACCAGTGGTGCGGCCGGGCCGACGACGACGGGCTGGGTGACGCCCTTGCTCGGCGACACCGCGAAGGCGAGCGCACCGAAGAACACGTAGCAGCCGAGCCCGACCCCGAGCGGGAAGATGAACTCCAGCGCCATCACGCCGCCCTGGGTGCTCTGCGACAAGTCGAGCTGGACGGAGAGCGCGGCCATGCCCGTGTAGTGCATCGCGCACACCGCGACGCCCATCACCGGCGCCGCCGCCAGGACGGCCAGCGTGCCGCGGATGTTCAGCGCGGCCCAGAGCGCGGCGGTCGCCGCGAACACCGCGATGCCGATCGACAGTCCGACCGTCGTGCGGTCGTAGTGCACGTGGCCGGGCAGGACCATCGCGGCCATGCCGAGGTAGTGCATCGCCGCGACTCCGAGGCCGGTGGTCAGGCCGCCGGCGAGCAGCGACAGCACCGGGCGCTTGCTGTACCCGACGGTGAACAGGCCGACGCCGACGACGGCGATCGCGACCAGCAGGCTGAGCACCGTCAGCCCCGGCCGGTAGGTGATGTCGACGCCGCTGACGGAGAAGCCGAGCATCGCGATGAAGTGCATCGACCAGATCCCGGCGCCGAGCGAACTCGCGGCGAAGAGCAGCCAGTTGGCCCGGGTGCGGCCGCGCGAGACGAGCGCCCAGCGGGCGCTGCGCAGGGCGACGAAGGCGCCGAGGCAGGCGACGAAGTACGAGACCGCCGGTGTCACCCAGCCGTGGTCGGCATGGTGGATCTCACCCAATGACAGCTCCCTGGACGGACGACGGGGGAGGGACGCCAGGGCTCGGGCGGACGCGGGGTGGCCGGGAGGAACGGGGCGGCCGGTGGAACGCGCGCGGAGTGGGCACGGACGGGGTCCGCCGAGGGAGACCTGGCGCTCCCGATATGCGGTGCCCCTGACAACGGGGCCCTGACAACCGGGACAGTAACCACTGCCCGGCGCTCGCACAAGGTTCGGCGTTTTCGTGAAGTCCCAGGTCAGCATGGTCCTTTACGGGGCCTGCAAGATCTTGGCACCAACCCCTGACAGCCTCTGCGCAGGTCCGCCCGGCCCGTTCGTCCGTTACTCCAGGGGAGCTAGCCCGAACGGGTGGCCGGCCGGGTCGATCAGCACCTTGAGCGTCCGGCCGTGCTGGTACGTCGGCTCGGTGGCGCCCAGCTCCAGGGCGCGCTCGGTAGCCTCGTCCAGATCGTCCACGTAGAAGTCCAGGTGGAAGTGCTTGCCGCCGTCCGGCTCCGTCCACGGCTCCGGCCGGTAGCCCGTGACCCGCCCGAACGCCAGGGGGGTGCCGCCCTCGGGGTTGTCGAGGATCGCGAAGTGCTCGTCCGCGTGCCGGGTCTCCCATCCGAGCAGTTCGCCGTAGAACCCGGCCAGCGCGACCGGGTCGGCGCAGTCGATGGTGACCATGGCGAGCCGGGCGAAGCCGGCGCCCTCGGATTCGGCCCGGTTGGCCTGGCTGGCCCGGTCGGTGGCGAGGTCGGACATGTCTGGTCGGCCCTTCTGGGAGTCGAGAGCTATGTCCAATATGGCACCGGGGCGATCTTCCGGCGCGGCGGTGGCGGAAGGGGGGTGCGGGAACCAATTTTCGTTAGCGAGGGTAATGACGTAGGCTAAAGACCATGCCCGAGATGTCCGAGCAGGACCTCGCAGCGATCAATCAGCTGCGATCGTCCACGATGCGCCTCTCCCGCCGGCTCAAACACCAGCGGGTCGAGGAGTCGCTGAGCCCTACCGAGATGGGGGTGCTGGGCACCCTCGCCCGGTGCGGAAAGGCGACGCCGGGTGAGCTCGCCCGGAAGGAGCACGTGCAGCCCCCTTCGATGACCAGGATCGTCGCGATGCTGGAGGAGAAGGGTCTGGTGCGGCGCGAGCCGCACCCCGAAGACCGCCGCCAGGTGGTCGTCAGCAGCACCGAGCAGGCCGAGGCGATCCTGGCGGAGAGCCGCCGGCGTCGCAACGCCTGGCTCGCCGAGCTCGCCCAGGGGCTCGACGAGGAGGAATGGGCCGTCCTCCGGGAGGCCGCGCCCGTGCTCTACAAGCTCGCACACCTCTAGGCACACCCATCCCAGCGGGCCAGTTGGAGAAGAAGGAGCACCGCATCACCACAGGACCGACCACCGACACCAGGAGCGCGACGGCCGCAGCACGGGCCGTCGCGCCACGAGGGGAGACCACCGTGACACCGCCGGCCGCAGCCAGCGCCGCCGCCATCCGTACCGACGAGCCGACCACCGACCCCGCCGCGGCCGGCGCCGCGGCCGCCGACAGCCAGGCACCCGCCCCCACGGGGCTGCCGGGCAACGGCGACGACGACCCCGACGAACGCACCGCGGCGGACGACCCCGCCGCTCCCGGCCGCAGCCACGCGGCCACATCCCCGACCGGAGCCCGCTTCACGCGGCCGGGGGGGATGTTCTCCTCCCTGCGCGTTCGCAACTACCGCTACTACTTCGCCGGTCAGGTGGTGTCCAACACCGGTACCTGGATGCAGCGGATCGCCCAGGACTGGCTGGTGCTCAGCCTCACCGGCAGCCCGCTCGCCGTCGGCATCACCACCGCGATGCAGTTCCTGCCGATGCTGCTGCTGGGCCTGTTCGGCGGCGTCCTCGCCGACCGGATGCCCAAGCGCCGACTGCTGATCCACACTCAGGGCGCCATGGGCCTGCTCGCCGCCGGCCTCGCCGTACTGACCATCGGCGGCATCGTGACGCCGTACTACGTGTACGGGTTCGCGCTGCTGCTCGGCCTGGTCACCGTGGTGGACAACCCGGCCCGGCAGGCCTTCGTGTCCGAGATGGTCGAGCCGAAGGACCTCGCCAACGCGGTCAGCCTGAACGCCGCCAACTTCCAGACCGCGCGCCTGGTCGGCCCCGCCGTCGCGGGCCTGCTGATCGCCGCGGTCGGCAGCGGCTGGGCGTTCGCCGTCAACGCGCTGTCCTTCGCCGCCGTGATCGGCGGACTGCTCGCGATGCGGGAGGGCGAACTGCGCCCGACCGAGCCGATCGCCCGCGAGAAGGGGCAGTTGCGGGAAGGGCTGCGGTACGTGAAGGAGCGGCCCGAGCTGCTCTGGCCGATGGTGCTGGCCGGGTTCATCGGCACCTTCGGCTTCAACTTCCCGACGCTGCTGTCCGGTTTCGCGTACGACACCTTCAAGGTGGGCGCCGGGCAGTACGGCCTGCTGAACACCGCCATGGCGATCGGCTCACTGGCCGGCGCGCTGCTCGCGGCCCGCCGGGGCGCACCGCGCCTGCGCCGGCTGGTGGGGGCGGCGCTGGGCTTCGGCGCGCTGGAGGTCGTGGCCGCGTTCGCGCCCGGCTACTGGACGTTCGCGGCGCTGCTGACGCTGATCGGGGTGTTCGGCCTGAGCTTCAACACCTCGGTCAACTCGATGCTGCAGCTGGCCACCGACCCCGAGATGCGGGGCCGGGTGATGGGCCTGCTGGTGCTGGTCTTCACCGGCGGCACGCCGATCGGCGCGCCGATCGTGGGCTGGGTCACCGCCTCGTACGGGCCCCGGCTCGGGCTGCTGGCCTGCGGGCTGGTGTCCGCGCTGGCGGCCGGCGCGGTGGGCCTGGTGCTCGCCCGCAGCGCGGACCTGAAGGTGCGGTTCGACCTGCACCCGGGCCGCGGCGGCCGAGTGGTGGCCGTCGTGCCGCGGGCCGGTGCCACGTCCAAGTCGCAGCTGGCCGCCGCCTGCTGATGGTTCGTCAGGCCTCGGGCGTGCGACAGTACCCCCGAGGCCTGCGGTGCTTCAGAGCCGGATCTCCAGGACCTGGCCGACCCAGACGCCGTTCGGCTGCTCGACCTCGAAGGCCTCGGTCTCGGTGAAGCCGAGCGCCCGGTACTGGCCGACCAGCTTGCGGTCGGCGCCGCCATAGCAGTCCACCCGGAGCAGGCCGATGCCGCGCCGGCGGGCTTCGTCGAGCGCGTCGGCGATCAGTGCGGCACCGATGCCCGAGCCCTTGTGCGTCCGGTCGGTCACCAGGTTGCGGACGTACAGCTCGCGCTCGTCCACGGCGGGGATGTACGGCCCCCGCTCCTCGGACAGGACGCACGAGCCGACGGTGCGGCCCTCGTCGTCCACGGCGAGGCGGATCAGGAACGGCTCGCGGCCGTACTTCTCGATGTGCTCCACCCGGGCCGGGACGGTGGAGAACGGCTGGTCGCCCCACTGGCCGGTGCGGCCCTGACCGGCCAGCCAGGCCACGGCGCCGTCGAGCAGGGTGAGGATGTCGGGGATGTCCTCGGGGCCCCCGTTGCGGATCTTCATGGAAAAGGTTCTAGTCCAAACGACGGCGCGCGGGAAGAGCCAGGGGCGCGCGAGGCGCGCAGGGTGCGGGGAGGGCGAGAAGCGCTGCGGGAAGAGCGGGAAGATTGGTCCATGAGGTTGTTCGTGGCGGTGCTCCCGCCGGTCGAGGCGTTGCAGGGGCTCTTCGACGCGGTCGCGCCGGTGCGCGGGCTGCCCGGGGCGGACCGGCTGCGCTGGACCACCGTCGAGGGCTGGCACCTGACCCTGGCCTTCCTCGGGCAGGTGTCGGAGGAGCGGTTGCCGGAGCTGGAGGCGGGCCTGGCCGCGGTCGCGGAGACGAACCCGGCGCACCACCTGCGGTTCGCGGGGGCCGGCCGCTTCGGCGACCGGGTGCTCTGGGCCGGGGTCGACGGGCAGACCTACGCCCTGCGCAGGCTCGCCGAGGCCGTGTACGAGGCCACCGCGGACGTCACCGGCGAGGTGGACGCGTTCAGCTTCCACCCGCACCTGACCCTCGCCCGGGCCGGCTCGTCGCGGGGGCACCGGCGGGCCGTCCTGCGGGTCGCGGCGGCCGAACTGGAGGGGCTGGCCGCCGCGCTGGCCGAGTACCGGGGGCCGGAGTGGGAGGCCGCCGAGCTGCACCTGATGAAGAGCGAGCCGGCCGGCGGCACGATGCGCTACGAGACCGTCCGCGCCTGGCCGTTGGCGCGCTGGGCGTCCTGACGGCTACGGCCAGGCGCGCATCGCGGCGGCGGCCACCTGTTCCAGCTCGGCCCGGCCCGCGCCGTCGCGGGCGCGCAGCGTCATGCCCTGGATGACGGCCGCGATGAACTGCGCCAGCGCCGCCGGGTCGGTGTCGGCGGGCTCCAGGCCGGCGGCGACGTCGGCGCGGATCCGGGACTCCAGGGTGCGCACGTTGGCCTCGCGCTGCTCGCGGACGGTCTGCACGACCTCGGGCGAGGTGCAGTTGACCGTCGAGCCGGCCAGCAGGCAGCCCCACGGGTGGTCCGGGTCGGTGAGCACGGCCGCGGCCTCGCGCAGCATCCGGGCGACGCCCGCCCTGGCGGTCGGCTCCTCCGCGAACGCGCGCGTGGTGTACGCGCCGTACGTCTCCTCGTAGCGCGCCAGGACCTCCGCGAAGAGCGTCCGCTTGTCGCCGAAGGCCGCGTACAGGCTCGGCGGGCGGATGCCCATGGCGGCGGTGAGGTCGGCCACCGAGGTGGCCTCGTAGCCGCGCTCCCAGAACAGGAGCATGGCCTGTTCGAGGGCGGCCTCGCGGTCGAAGGAGCGGGGGCGCCCGCGTGTCGCGCTGGTCATGGAGCAGATTTTATATCGAGCACTACAGAAGCCGTGCTACGGTTTCTTTTATTAGCGACCACTACAGAAGTGTCGCCGGAGAAGCGGGGAGGGCGTGGCCATGGGCGCGCTGGCAGGGAAGACGGCACTGGTGACGGGCGGCAGCCGGGGCATCGGGCGGGGCATCGCCGAGCGGCTGGGCCGGGACGGCGCGCTGGTCGCCGTGCACTACGGCCGCAATGCGGAGGCGGCCGAGGAGGTCGTGCGGACGATCGAGGCGGCGGGCGGACGGGCCTTCGCGGTCGGCGCCGAGCTGGGCGTCCCGGGGGACGCCCAGGCGCTGTGGGAGGCGTTCGACCGGGGGCTGGCCGAGTACGACGGGGGAGCCGGGGGGCTGGACGTCCTGGTCAACAACGCCGGGACGGGCCTGTTCGGGCGGGTCCACGAGGTGGGGGAGGAGGCCTACGACGAGGTGTTCGCGGTGAACGCGAAGGCGCCGTTCTTCGTCGTCCAGCAGGGCCTGGAGCGCCTGCGGGACGGCGGGCGGATCGTCAACGTCTCGTCCGGTGCCACCCGGCTCGCCTTCCCCTCGGCGATCGCCTACGCGATGACCAAGGGGGCGCTGGAGACCTTCACCCTGGCCCTGGCCGAGGAGCTCGGGGCGCGCGGGATCACCGTGAACTCGGTGCGGCCGGGCATCGTCCCGACCGACATCAACCCGTGGCTGGAGGACCCGGCGGAGCGCGAGCGCGCGGCCGGCTACTCGGCGCTGAAGCGGGTCGCCGAGGTGTCCGACGTCGCCGACATCGTGGCCTTCCTGGCCTCCGCCGACTCCCGCTGGGTCACCGGCCAGCACATCGATGCCACCGGCGGGTCCAGCCTCGGCGTCTAGCCGGGTGTGAGCCGGAGGTACGCTCGTTGACCGTGGATCCCAAGACTCGCATGCGTATCGTGACCGGCACCCTGGTGCTCCTGCTGGTCGTCGTGCTGATCAGCTCGCTGGTCAACCGGTAGCGGAAGCGCCGGGCGGCAAGGACGAGAGGGCCACCGCACGCATGCGGTGGCCCTCTGTCGTGCCCTCGGTCAGGGGCGGAAGCCGCTCAGAGCTGCCCGACCACGTGGTCGATGCACCGCGTGAGCGCCTCGACGTCCGCCGGGTCGATCGCCGGGAACATCGCGATGCGCAGCTGGTTGCGGCCCAGCTTGCGGTACGGCTCGGTGTCGACGATGCCGTTGGCACGCAGTGCCTTGGCGACCGCGGCGGCGTCCACCGACTCGTCGAAGTCGATCGTGCCGACCACCTGCGAGCGCTCGGCCGGGTTCGCGACGAACGGGTTCGCGAAGGAGGACTTCTCGGCCCACGCGTACAGCCGGGACGAGGAGTCAGCCGTACGGGCGACGGCCCAGTCGAGCCCGCCGTTGCCGTTCAGCCACTCCAGCTGGTCGGCCAGCAGGAACAGGGTGGCCAGCGACGGGGTGTTGTACGTCTGGTCCTTCGACGAGTTGTCGATGGCCGTCGGGAGGGAGAAGAACGGCGGGATGTAGCGGCCGGAGGCGGCGATCCCGGCGGCGCGCTCCAGGGCGGCCGGGGAGAAGGTGGCCAGCCACAGGCCGCCCTCGGAGGCGAAGGACTTCTGCGGGGCGAAGTAGTAGACGTCGGTCTCGGTGATGTCGACCGGCAGGCCGCCGGCGCCCGAGGTGGCGTCCACCAGCACCAGGGAGCCCTCGTCGGCGCCGGCCGGGCGCCGGATCGGCATCGCGACACCGGTCGAGGTCTCGTTGTGGGTGAGCGCGTAGGCGTCCACACCGGCCTCGGCGACCGGCAGCGGGTGGGTGCCCGGGGCGGTCTTGATCACGCTCGGCTCGGCCAGCCACGGTGCGGCCTTGACCGAGGAGGCGAACTTCGAGGAGAACTCGCCGAAGTCCAGGTGCTGGGACTTCTCCCGCACGAGGCCGAAGGCGGCGATGTCCCAGAACGCGGTGGAGCCGCCGTTGCCGAGCACCACCTCGTAACCCTCGGGCAGCGAGAACAGGCTGCTCACGCCCTCGCGCACGCGCTTGACCAGGTTCTTGACCGGGGCCTGGCGGTGCGAGGTGCCGAGCAGGGAGGTCTGGGTGGCGGCGAGGGCACTCAGGGCCTCGGGGCGCACCTTGGACGGTCCGCAGCCGAAACGGCCGTCTGCGGGCTTGATGTCAGCGGGGATCTGGATCTGAGCCACGCGCCGCAGCCTACCGGCCGGGGCTCGGGCGGGGATACGGTCGTCCGCGTCCTGAGACTGTGATCTCGACTGCTTCCCGACACCGGACAGCGGGCCCGGCCGAGGCCGGACCCGCTGGTCAGAGGTGGTGCGTCAGGAGGGTGTTCGGGATGTTCCGGGTGCCTCAGTGCGCGATGGCGTCCCAGCCCTCGATCTCCTCGGGACGACGCGCGCCGGGGCCGATGTAGCGCGCGGAGGGGCGCACGAGCCGGCCCGTGCGCTTCTGCTCCAGGATGTGCGCCGACCAGCCCGCCGTGCGCGCGCACGTGAACATCGAGGTGAACATGTGCGCCGGGACCTCGGCGAAGTCCAGCATGATGGCGGCCCAGAACTCGACGTTGGTGGCGAGGACGCGGTCCGGGCGGCGGCTGTGCAGTTCCTCCAGCGCGGCCTTCTCCAGCGCCTCGGCGACCTCGAAGCGCGGCGCGCCGAGCTCCTTGGCGGTGCGGCGCAGCACGCGGGCGCGCGGGTCCTCGGCGCGGTAGACGCGGTGGCCGAAGCCCATCAGGCGCTCGCCCTTGTCCAGCGCGTTCTTGACCCACTTGACGGCGTCGCCGGTGCGCTCGATCTCCTCGATCATGCCGAGCACGCGGGACGGCGCTCCGCCGTGCAGCGGGCCGGACATCGCGCCGACCGCGCCGGACAGCGCCGCGGCGACGTCGGCGCCGGTGGAGGCGATGACGCGGGCGGTGAAGGTGGAGGCGTTCATGCCGTGCTCGGCGGCCGAGGTCCAGTACGCGTCGACGGCCTTGACGTGCTTGGGGTCCGGCTCGCCGCGCCAGCGGATCATGAACCGCTCGACGACCGTCTCGGCCTTGTCGATCTCGCTCTGCGGGACCATCGGCAGGCCCTGGCCGCGGGCCGACTGGGCGACGTAGGACAGCGCCATGACGGCGGCGCGGGCGAGGTCGTCGCGGGCCTGCTCGGCGGAGATGTCGAGCAGCGGCTTGAGGCCCCAGACCGGGGCGAGCATGGCGAGCGCGGACTGGACGTCGACCCGGATGTCGCCGGAGTGCACCGGGATCGGGAAGGGCTCGGCGGCGGGCAGGCCGGGGTTGAACTTGCCGTCCACCAGCAGGCCCCAGACGTGGCCGAAGGAGACCTTGCCGACCAGGTCGTCGATGTCGACACCGCGGTAGCGCAGGGCGCCGCCCTCCCGGTCGGGCTCGGCGATCTCGCTCTCGAACGCGACGACTCCCTCAAGCCCGGGTACGAAATCGGACATGCGGCGGCTCCTTCAGTTCTGCGATCGGCGCTCCGCCGTGGTGGGGCGGGCACGCCAGTGACCGAATGGTGGTTGGCACTCGGTGCCAGAGTGGCAGGCACGGGGTGCATTGCGCCATACACCACCGTGGTGATGTTTCCCGCGGGCCCGCTTGACTTTTCCGTCGAGGGTCGGTCGTGCCCGGGGAATCGCCGGAACCAAACGCCCGGTTCCGGACAATTCACCGTACGACGGGCGGCCAAGCGGTGGCGAGTCACCTTATCTCCCACCGAGGTTTGTCCGGACGTAGCGGTGCCGGTTGCTTGTCGTACGGGATGATGTTGGCGTGCAGACCCCGGAACGCGCCCAGTCGGCGCCCCTGAGCCCCGCCAACCGGACCCTGGCCGACGAGGCCCGGCCAGGCCCGGACCTCACGGTGATGCGCAAGCACTACAGCCACGAGGGCCTGGTCGAGGAGCAGCTGGCGCCCGAGCCGATCGGCCAGTTCACCCGCTGGTTCCACGAGGCGGACGACGCCGGGGTGGCCGAGCCCAACGCCATGGTGCTCTCCACCGCCGACGCCGAGGGGCGGCCCAACTCGCGCACCGTCCTGCTCAAGGGTTACGACGCGCGCGGCTTCGTGTTCTTCACCAACTACGGCTCCCGCAAGGGCTCCGAGCTCGCCGCCAACCCGCACGCCGCCCTGCTCTTCCCGTGGATCGTGCTGGCCCGCCAGGTCATCGTCCAGGGCCGGGTCGAGAAGGTCGGCCGGGACGAGACCGCCGCCTACTTCCGCACCCGCCCGCACGGCTCCCAGCTCGGCGCCTGGGCCAGCGAGCAGTCCAGCCCGGTCGGCGGCCGCGAGGTCCTCGAACAGCGCTACGCCGAACTCGAACGCCGCTACCCCGAGGGCGAGGGCGTCCCCGTCCCGCCGTTCTGGGGTGGCTACCGGGTGATCCCCGAGAGCGTCGAGTTCTGGCAGGGCCGGGAGAACCGCCTCCACGACCGCCTCCGCTACCTCGCCGACCCCGCGGCCCCCGGCGGCTGGCGCGTCGAACGCCTCTGCCCGTGAGGGCCGGGCGGGTCGGTCCGGGCGCGGCGGCGCCGCTGAACTGACGGCACGTCATGATCAAGGTGTAGCATTCTGCCCGTCGCGGACCTGGGTCGATGCACCTCCGGCCAGCGGCCCGCCGTGCCGACACGATCGAGTGAGGGACTGATGGGCGTCACCGGTGCGGAAACCACCGCTGGACTCGGCTCCGACCTGGTCGACGTCGCCGCTCTGCCGCTCGACGAACTCGACGCCCTGCCCGACACCGTCCTCGGCGACCTGCTGCGCCGGGTGGTCGCGGACGCGCTGACTCCCGGCGCGGAACCGCTCGCCGCGTTCCAGTCGGCGCTCGACCGGTAGCGAGCCCCGGCCCGGGCGTGCGCCCCACCACCGGTTAAACCCCCCGGAGCCTACGACTTCGCCAACTTCCCCGCGCGACCGGTGGAGTTCACGACATGCTGGGTATGAATCCAGCGCCGTCGCGACACCGTCGGGCCTCGGGGGACAGAGTGCTGCAGCCTTACTTCTTCTTCAGCTACGCGCGTCGGGACTTCGAGGCGGAGGACGCCTTCGTCGACCAGTTCTTCAACGACCTGAGGGACGAGCTCGGCCGCATCGAACCCGCCGCCCGGGCCGAGGAGCTGGCCTACCGCGACACCGAGCAGCTGCGCGTCGGCGACGACTGGGCCGAGCAGCTCGCCACCATGCTGGGCCGCAGCCGGACCATGGTCGCGCTCTACTCGCCGGCCTACTTCGCCAGCCTCTACTGCGGCAAGGAGTGGACCGCCTTCCGCGGCCGCGTCCGGCGCCACCACGAGGACACCGGGGAGCTCATCCCGGCGCTGATCCCGGTGCTCTGGGAGCCCGTCGTCCCGGGCGAGCTGGCCGCCGAGGTCACCAAGATCCAGTGGGCCCAGCCGGACATGGGTGAGGCCTACGCCCGGTACGGCCTGCGCGCGCTGCTGCGCACCGGGCCGCAGGGCGACGCCTACCAGCAGGTCGTCAAGGTGGTCGCCGAGCGGGTCCGCGACGCGGCCGCGCGCCGGCTCACCGAGCTCGCGGACTTCGACCTGGGCGCGGTGCGCGGCTACTTCCCCGGCCCGCAGCCGGTGGAGCCCACGGCCACCGCGGGCATGATCCGGCTGTTCATCGCGGCCGGCCGCGCCTCGGAGGCCGCCGCCGACGGCGGCTCCTACAGCGGGGGCTGGTACGGGGCCAAGCCCTGGCACTGGGCGCCCTACCACCCGCCCAGGACGCCGTCCCTCGCGGTGCGCGCCCAGCAGGTGATCACCGCCGCCGGGCACACCACCAGCCTGGAGGAGGTCGGCGCCGGCCTCGGCGAGAAGCTCGACCAGGCCCGCGAGGACAGCCAGGTCAGCGTCCTGCTGGTGGACCCGTGGGTGGCCGGCAGCGACCGCTACCGCGCCGCGCTGCGCGAGTACGACGACCAGAACCACCCCGTCACCGGCGTGATGGTCCCCATCGGCAGCGCCGACCCGGACGGGGAGCGCGACGCGCTCTGGGCCGGCGTGCGCGGCGTGTTCCGCCGCAACTGGCTGCGCCGGAGCGACCCGGAGCACCTGTTCCGGGTCAAAGTGAACCGGGAGAGCTTCGATGCCGACCTCACCATCATGGTGACGGTCGCTCAGAACAAGCTCATGGACGACAACCTGGATTGGGGGGACGATGACGGCGGCGCATTCGGCTTCGGCCCCGGCGGCACCGGCGAACGGGCGATCCCCGGGCTGGCCATCCCGTCCGGTCCGGAGCCGGCCCCGCAGGCCCCGCAACGGGCGACGGGGCGGTGGCCCAACCCGCCCGACGTGCCGAACCCGCGCGACCACCACGACGACGCAGCGCCCTTGAGGGGAGACCAGGACGATGATCACTGAGCCCGGAACAGAGCCGGCCCGCGGCGGACCGGGATCGGTCGTCACGTTCTACTCGTTCAAGGGCGGCACCGGCCGGACCATGGCCCTCGCGAACGTCGGCTGGATCCTCGCCAGCCGCGGCCTGCGCGTCCTCGTCGTCGACTGGGACCTGGAGGCGCCCGGCCTCCACCGCTACTACCACCCGCTGCTGGTCGACCCCGAACTCCACTCCAGCGACGGCCTGATCGACCTGCTGCGCTCCTACGTCAAGCAGGCGCTGCCCTCCGCCGTCGGACCCACCGGCCTGCCCCCGGCCGCCTGGCTGGACGAACCCGGCCGGCTGGACGCCTACATCTGCGGCCTCGCCCTCGACCTGCCGGCCGGCGGCCGACTCGACTTCCTCCCGGCCGGGCGGCAGAACGCCGCCTACGCCGCCGCCGTCACCAGCTTCAACTGGCGCAGCTTCTACCACGGACGGGACATCCGCGGCGGCGAGTTCCTGCGCGAGCTGCGCGAACGCTGGTCCCGCACGTACGACTACGTGCTCATCGACAGCCGCACCGGCGTCAGCGACACCTCCGGCATCTGCACCGTCCTGATGCCCGACACCGTCGTCGACTGCTTCACCTTCAGCGCCCAGAACATCCGCGGCGGCGTCGACGCCGCCCGCGCCATCGCCGAGGCGGAGGAACGGGCCATCCGCGTCCTGCCGGTGCCGATGCGGGTCGAGGACGCCGAGCAGGAGCGCCTCGAAGCCGGCCGCGACTACGCCCGCGAGGCCTTCGCGCCCTACCTCGGCCGCTGGCTCTCCGCCGAGCGCCGGGCCGGCTACTGGGCCGACGTCGAGGTGCCGTACAAGCCGTTCTACGCCTACGAGGAGGTGCCCGCCACCGTCGCCGACCGGCCCCAGGAGGCCCGCAGCCTGCTCAACGCCTTCGAACGGCTGGCCGGCTGGATCACCGACGGCCGGGTCCGCACCCTGCGCCCGCTCAGCTCCGAGACCCGCCGCCGCCTCTACGGCGCCTACCTGCGCTCCGCCCGCGCCGTGCCCCGGCAGGTCTACGTCAGCTACGCGCCCGAGGACCGGATGTGGGCCGAGTGGGCCGCCGGCACCCTCACCCGCTTCGGCTACCAGTCCTCCCTGCACAACGCCGCCGAGCCGTACACCGGCACCCGGCCGCCCGAGGTCGCCGGGCCGCTCGACGGCCAGGGCCGGCTGCTCGCGCTGCTCTCGCCCGAGTACACCGCGCTGCCCCGGGCCGCCGAGGTCTGGCAGCTGCTCCAGGGCCGCGAACTCGCCTCCGGCTCCCCGGCCCTGGTCGCCCTGCGGCTGCAGGACTCGGACGGGCCGGTGCCCCGCCCGTTCATCGGCCAGGCCGCGCCCGACCTCGTCCGCTCCTCCGCGGTGGCCGCCGAGTCCCAGCTGTACGGCGAACTCGGCCCGCCGCCCGGCAGCATCCGCCAACCCGACTCCGACAGCGGCGAGTTCCTCGCCCCCGCGCGCTTCCCCGGCACCGCACCGCAGGTCCAGGAGGCGCCCTCACGCAACGCCTCCTTCATCGGCCGCGGCAAGCTCCTCGAACTGCTCCGCAACCGCTTCACCGGCGGCCCCGGAGCCGTGCTCAGCCAGGTCCTCTACGGTTTCGGCGGCGCCGGCAAGTCGCAGATCGCCGCCGAGTACGCGCACCGCTTCAAGGCCGCCTACGACGTCGTCTGGTGGGTGCCCGCCGAGGAGCCCGCCAACATCCCGCAGAAGCTCGCCGAACTCGCCCCGAGGCTCGGCGTGCCCACCAGCGACGACGTCGCGCACACCGCCGCCGCCGTCCTCGACGCGCTGCGCCGCGGCCAGCCCTACCGCCGCTGGCTGCTCGTCTTCGACAACGCCGGCACCCCCGAGGAGCTCGCCCCCTGGCAGCCGGCCGGCTCCTCCGGCGGGCACGTCCTGATCACCTCCCGCAACCAGGGCTGGGCCCGGCACGCCGGCCTCGTCGAGGTCGACGTCTTCCTCCGCGAGGAGAGCATCCGGCTGCTGCGCCGCTTCAACGCCGGCCTCTCCCTGGACGACGCCGAGCAGGTCGCCCACCGCCTCGGCGACCTGCCGCTCGCCGTCGGCCAGGCCGCCGTCTGGCTCCAGGAGACGTCCATGCCGATCGCCACCTACCTCGAACTGCTCGACGAAGAGCTCACCGAGATGCTGGAGCGCACCCGGCTGCGCACCGCCGACTACCCGCACTCCGCCGCCGCGACCTGGCGCATCTCGGTCGAGGAACTGCGCCGGATGAACGCCCCGGCCGCCCAGATCCTGGAGATCTGCGCCTTCTTCGGCCCCGACGCCATCCCGATGCGCCTGCTCTACAGCCGCGCCGTCACCCGCGCCCTGCGCCTGCCCCCGCGCGCGCCCCGCGACAAGCTCGCGATCGGCGAATTCCTGCGCGCCATCAACCGGTTCGGACTCGCCCGCACCGACCAGGGCAGCGAGACCATCACCGTGCACCGGCTGGTCCAGGCCGTGCTCCGGGACCAGGTCGAGGAGGAGCGGCGGGCCGAACTGCGCGGTGTCGTCCACGCGGCGCTCGCCACCGCCAACCCCGGCAACCCGGACGTCCCGGCCGACTGGGCCGAGTACGCCGAACTCCTGCCCCACCTCTGGCCCTCCGGCGCCGTCGACAGCGCGGACGAGGACGTCCGGCAGTGGATCATCGACTCCGTCCGCTACCAGTGGAAGCGCAGCCTGCACGAGTCCGGGCGGGAGCTCGCCGAGCGGACGCTCCAGCACTGGAGGCAGGAGGGCTACGGCGGGCCCGGCTTCGACGTCGACAACGACGCCCAGACGCTCATGCTGCGCACCCAGCTCAGCAACATCCGCCGCTCCCAGGGCGCCATCCAGGAGGCGTACGAGATGGACCGCGACATCCTGGAACGCTTCACCGCGACCCTCGGCCCCGAGCACTCGCACACCCTCGCCGTCGCCAGCAGCCTCGGCGCCGACCTGCGCTTCCTCGGCCGCTACGACGAGGCCAGGGCGCTGGACCAGCGCACCCTGGACGCGGCCCGCCGCACGCTCGGCCCGGACCACCCGCGCACCCTGATGATCACCAACAACCTCGCCGTCTCCGACTACCTGGCGGGGGACCGGCGGGCGGCGCTGGAGCGCCACCGCATCAACTACCTGCAGCAGCGCGACGCCCTCGGCGCGCACAGCCTCTATGCGCTCTCGTCCGCCTCGAACTACGCGCGCGACCTGCGCGAGACCGGGCGGCTGCGGGAGGCCCTCGACCTGCTGGAGGAGACCGTCCGGATATACCAGCAGACCATCGGCGACGGCCACACCGACACCCTCCGCGCCCGCAAGAACCTCGCCGTGGCCCTGCGGCGGGCCGGACGGTACAACGAGGCCCTGGAGATCGACGAGGACATCTACCAGCGCTACCTCGACATCAACGGCGCCGAGCACCCCGACACCCTGGCCGCCGCCACCAACCTCGCCAGCGACCTCAACGCCCTCGGCCTCACCGAACGGGCCATCCCGCTCGCCGAACGGGCCCTCGCGCGGTACCGCGACTACCTGGGCGAGAACCACCCGGTGACGCTGGCGGGCGCCAACAACCTCTCGGTGTACCTGCGGCTGGCCGGCCGCGTGGAGGAGGCGAGGGCGCTGTCCGCGCGGACGCTGGCGCAGTTCCGGATGGTCCTCGGTGAGCACCACCTCTACATCCCGATCGCGATGATGAACCACGCGAACGACCTGGCCCTGGCCGGGGAGACACAGGCGGCACTGGCCCTGGAGCTGGAGGCGGCGCCCCTGATGACCGAGACGCTCGGCCCGGACCACTACGACTCGATCGGCATCAACTCCAACCTCTCGCTGTCGCTCGCGGCGGTGGGGCAGACCGAGCGGGCGGCGGAGCTGCGGGCGGACTGCATCCGCAGGGCCAGGGCGACGCTGGGCGAGGAGCACCCGACGACGGTGGCGGTGAAGGCGGGGACGCGGCTCGACTCGGACGTGGAGCCGCCGCACGTGTGACGGGTGGCGGTGGGTGCGCCCCGTTCGCCGGGGCCGCCGGAGGCCGCCGCACGGCGAGGCCTCGCCCGACGGCCGGTGTCGTGCCCTCCGCAGGTGGGGTCGCCGGGCGTTGACGGTTGGTCATGCCCGGCGGCCCAGCGGCGTTAGGCTCGCCGCATGGTGCCGTTCCGGCAGTTCCTGCTGAAGATCCACAGTCGGTGCAACCTGGCCTGCGACTACTGCTACGTCTACGAGGGTGCGGACCGGAGCTGGCGGGACCGGCCCCGGCGGATGGAGCTGCCGACGGTCCGGCGGACCGCGCGACGGATCGCCGAGCACGCGGCCGAGCACGGGCTGGACGAGGTCGCCGTGGTGCTGCACGGCGGCGAGCCGCTGCTCGTCGGCGCGGGCCACCTGGACGCCGTGCTGGGCGAGTTGGCGGCGGCCGGGCCCCGGGTGCGGTTCAGCCTGCAGACCAACGGGCTGAGGCTGCTCGACGAGCCCGCGCTGCTCGACGTGCTGCACCGGTACCGGGTCGGGGTCGGGGTGTCCCTGGACGGCACCCGGGCCGGCCACGACCGGCACCGCCGCCTGCCCTCCGGCGCGGGCAGCTGGGACCGGACGGTCGAGGCGGTGCGGCTGCTCGGCTCGCCCGGGCACCGGGAGCTGTTCGCCGGGCTGCTGTGCGTCGTCGACCTGGCGGCGGACCCGGTCGCCACCTACGAGGCGCTGCTGGAGTTCGCCCCGCCCCGGCTCGACCTGCTCCTGCCGCACGCGACCTGGCGGGCCCAGCCGGCGGGCGTGCGGCGGGCCCTGCCGTCCGCACCCCCTTCCGGCAGGGAGCCCGCGCCGTACGGGGAGTGGCTGATCGCCGCCTTCGACCGCTGGTTCGACGCCCCCCGGCGGGAGACCGGGGTGCGGCTGTTCGAGGAACTGGCCGTGCTGCTGCTCGGCGGCCGGGCGGCCAGTGAGGCGGTCGGCCTGGCGCCGGTGGACCTGGTGGTGGTCGAGGCGGACGGCGCGATCGAGCAGGCCGACAGCCTCAAGGCCGCGTTCGACGGCGCCGCCGCGACGGGCCTGGACGTGTGGCGGCACGGCTTCGCCGACGCCGTCGCGCACCCGGGCTTCCGCGCCCGCCAGCGCGGCCTGGACGGCCTCGGCCAGGTCTGCGCGGCCTGCCCGCTGGCCCGGGTCTGCGGCGGCGGGCTCTACGCGCACCGATACGCGGGGGACGGCTCCGGCGGAGGGTTCGGCCATCCGTCCGTGTACTGCGCCGATATGGACCGGCTGATCCGGCACATGGCCGGGAGGCTGCGGGCGGGGGTGGCGGAACTGCGCTCGGCCGTTCGGGTGGTGGGCGCCGGTTGGCCGGTTGGCCGGTTGGCCGGTTGACCGGTTGGCCGGGTGGGCGGCCGAGGGGTTGTGGGCGGGGGAGGTGGCGTCGCGCTCGTCCGTCCGGGTCATGTACGCCCGTTGACCGGCTTATCCGGCACGGCGGGGGGAAACTGCGGGCGGACACGGCCGGGGCGGCCGGGTGTCATCGGACCGGCGTCAGGGGCCGGCGTCAGACGAGGAGGATGGCCGGTGGCGGGTACGGGCGAGGCGGTGGCGGTCGGGGTGCCGAGCGCGCGAGGGGCGGACGGGCTGCCCCGGCACGGGATGGACCGGGCGACGTTCCGGGCGATCGCGGGCGCGCGCGGCGGGCCGGAGGCCGTCCGACTGCTGCGTGCCGGACAGTTGAGCAAGCGGGCGCTGCTGCTGCTGGCACTGCGCCGGGCGGCGCCGGACGACGACGGGTACCACGCGGCGTACGCCGAGGTGCGCGCGCTGCAGCGGACGGACCGGGTGCGTTGGGAAGAGGTGCTGCTGAGGCCGGAGTTGGACGCCTGGGCGGCCGACTGCCTGCGCGGCCTCGCGGCGGGCGGGACCGTCCCGCTGGGCGGGCTGGGCGAGTTCGTGCGGGCCGGTGCGGGGCGTCCGCTCGCGCTGAAGTGCGAGGGGCTGCACTGGGCGCCGGTGGTCGACCATGTCGGGCCGCGCCGGGTGGACTACGGACGGCCGCCGGCCGGTCCGCTGGAAGAGGCGGAACTGGAGGAGTGGGAAACGCAGTTGGCGCAGGCCTGGCAGGTCCTCGTGCGCCGCCACCGGCGCCACGCGGAGGCCGTCGCAGCCTGCGTCACCACGATCGTCCCGCTCCGGCCGGCCCCCGGCGGGGAGGCGGTGAGCGCCGCCGCCCGGCGCGCGTACGGTGCGGTGGCCGCGTCGCTGCCGTGCGAACCGGTGCTGCTGGCGCTCGCGCTGGTGCACGAGTTCCTGCACGTCCAGCTCGGCGCGCTGCTCGACCTGGTGCCGCTGCACCGGCCCAACGGCGCCGCCGTCTACCATGCGCCCTGGCGCCCCGACCTGCGCCCGGTCGGCGCGCTGCTCCAGGGGACGTACGCGCACCTGGGGGTCGCCGACTTCTGGCGCGCCGAGGCGGCCGCCGGAGGGGCCGAACGGGAGCGTGCGGAACGGGAGTTCGAACGCTGGTCGGCGCGAACGGCCCTGGCGGGCACTACCCTGGTCGGGAGCGGCGAGCTCACGGCGCTCGGCCGCGAGTTCACCGAGGAACTCGTCCGCACCGTCCGCGAATTGGGGCGAACGGAATAGAATGCGATCGCCCCGGCCGCCCGACGGAGTGCGGTGGCGGGCATCGGCCCGGAAATCGTGTCCGGCATTTCGTGCAGTGCCGCCGCCGGGGGCGCTAGATTGGCGATTACCGCAGAGCTGAAACAGGGGAGTCCCATTGACGACCGGTCAGGTTGCCGCCTGACCGTCATGGGACCCCCCGAGAGCACCGGTCTCTTCCAGGAGGGGTACTCCCATGCACCAGCCTACCCAGAACCAGAACCAGGACCAGCCCCCGGCGCCTTCGGGTCCGCCGGACCGGCCGCGCCGCCCCGGTCTGCTCCGGCGGGCCTTCGACGCGATGGTCGTCGCGTCCTGCGCCGGTGCCGCCGGGGCGCTGAGCGCCCAGGTGACCACCGTCCTGTGGGGGTGCGCCACTGGCCGCTGACAGGGTGGCCCGCCCGGCCGCCGGGACGGGCGATTCCGTCCCGGCGGCCGGCCTGGGCGCGCGTCAGGGCGAAGTGCGCGACCGCTGAACGGGTGAATTTTGGGGTCGCGGGGGCCACCGCAGGGCATGGACCGGCTGTGGGGCCCAACTTGAGACGGCAAGGTGCCGCACGTGGCCCGCACGGGCACTACATTGGACGCAATCGGGTGGCTTACCCACCCCCGGCAGGTCCTAACCGCGCCTAAGGAAACGAATATGACACCGGTAACCAGCACCAGGCCAGCCACCGACCTGACGGTCCCTCAGGATGCCGCCGAGCGCCTCTCGCTCGCCGCCCTCGCCGCCCTCGGCGCCGAGGAGCTCGCCGCCCGGCTCCGGCGCGCCCTGCCCGGTGCCGAGTCCGGCCGGGTCGCGGTCGCCGCGTTCAATTCCTCGATCTGACCGCCCCGGTAATTCCGGACGGATTCCACCGGGTCGAGCCCAAGTGAATCAGAGCTGAATCAGAACTGCGATGACGCGAATTCCGCTGCCATTCTCGCAATTCGTGGTCAAGGTGCACAGCCGCTGCGATCTCGCGTGCGACCACTGCTACGTCTACGAGCACGCGGACACCAGCTGGCGCGCACGCCCGAAGGTCATCGGCGACGAGGTCCTGGCCAAGGCCGCCGAACGCATCGGCGCGCACGCGGCAACGCACCGGCTGCCCGCCGTCCGGGTCGTCCTGCACGGGGGAGAACCCCTGCTCGCCGGCCCGGACCGCCTTCGTGCGGTCGCCGAAGCGCTCCGGGCGGCGCTCCCGCCCGGCTGCGCCCTCGACCTGCGCGTCCACACCAACGGCGTCCTCCTCGACCGTGCGTTCCGCGCGCTCTTCGCCGAGCTGGACATCAAGGTCGGCATCTCGCTGGACGGCGACCGGGCGGCCAATGACCGCCACCGGCGCTTCGCCGACGGCCGCAGCAGCCACCCGCAGGTGCTGCGGGCGGTCGCGCTGCTGCGCGAGCCGGCGTACCGGCACCTGTTCGCCGGGCTGCTGTGCACCCTCGACGTCGAGAACGACCCGGTCGCGGTGTACCGCGCCCTGGCCGAACTCCAGCCGCCGGCCGTCGACTTCCTGCTCCCGCACGCGACCTGGGACGACCCGCCGAAACGTCCCTCCGGGCCGGGATCCACCCCGTACGCGGACTGGCTGCTCACCGTCCACCGCCTGTGGGAGTCGGACGGGCGTCCGTTCGCCGTCCGGACCTTCGAGTCGGTGCACCGGACGCGGCGCGGGTTCACCAGCCTCACCGAGTCGCTCGGGCTCGAACCCTCCGACCTCGTCGTGCTGGAGACGGACGGGACCTTCGAACAGGTCGACAGCCTCAAGACGGCGTACGACGGCGCGCCCGCGACCGGATTCGACGTCTTCGCCCACAGCCTCGACGACGTCGCCCGCCACCCCGGCATCGTCGCCCGCCAGTCGGGCCTCGCCGGGCTCAGCGCCACCTGCCGGTCCTGCCCGGTCGTCCGAACCTGCGGAGGCGGTCTGTACGCCCACCGCTATCGGGGCGACGATGGTGGCGGCGGCTTCGACAACCCCTCCGTCTACTGCGGGGACCTCATGACGCTCATCAACGGCATCGCGGCGGGCAGCGGCCCGGTCGCCGTGCCCGCGCAGGCCACCGCGCCCGTCGTCCCGGACGCCCTCACGCCGGAGCAGGTCGGCGAACTCGCCCGCGGCTACGGGAGCGCGGCCACCGTCGCCGCCCTCACGCGGTCCCAACTCGCCCTCACCCGGGCGATGCTGGCCGCCGCCTGGGACGCCTCCGGACAGGGCCGGCCCGAGGCGTGGGCCCTGCTGTCCGCGCTCGACGTGGCCGCGCCGGCCGTCGTCGACACCGTCCTCGCCCACCCGTACGCCCGCGCCTGGGCCGCCCGGCAGCTGGCCGGCGACCTCGGCACGGGGCTCGGCCCGCTGGCCGGGCTGGCCGCCGCGGCGGTGGTCCGGGCCGGGCGGGAGGAATCCGTCGCGGTGCCGGTGCGCGGCGGGTGGCTGCACCTGCCGACGCTCGGGCGGATCGCCGTCCCGGACGGGGAGGCGGTCGTGACGGGCGCGGCGGACGGCTTCAGCGTGCGGGCGTCCGACGGGACGGTGTTCACGGCCCTGGACGAGCCGCTGCGGCGGGTCCGGCTCGCGGGCGGGTGGACCGTCGCCCTCGAAGACGTCGACCCGCTGCGCGACAGCCATGACCACGCGGTGTCCGCCCGGCTGGCGGACGGCGAACTGCTCGACTGGACGGGCGCGTTGCGCGAGGCCTGGGAGTTGCTCGGGCGGGACCTGCCCGGGTACGCGGAGGGCATCCGGGCCGGCCTCACGACGGTGACCCCGTTGCGGCCGGGCCCGGCGGGCCGGGACGTCAGCTCGGCGGCCCGGCAGGCGTTCGGCGCGGTCGGCATCGCCCGCCCGGCGACGGCGCCGACGCTCGCGCTGCTGCTCGCCCACGAGTTCCAGCACGTGAAGCTGGGCGCGGTGCTCGACCTGACGGACCTGTACGACCGCGGCGACGACGCGCTGTACTTCGCGCCCTGGCGGCCCGACCCCCGGCCGCTGGAGGGCCTGCTCCAGGGGACGTACGCCCACCTGGCGGTCACCGAGTACTGGGGCACCCGCACGCTCGTGTACGACGGGCTGCCGGGCGAGGCCGCGGACCGGGCGCGGCGCGAGTTCGCGCTGTGGCGCCGGTACACCGCGGAGGCCGTCGAGCGGCTGGCCGAGTCGGGTGCGCTGACGCCGCTCGGATTGCGCTTCGCCGACGGCATGCGTGCGACCGTGGCCCCCTGGCTGACCGTACCGCTGCCCGCCGCGGCCGAACGGGCGGCCGAACGGGCACGGCGGGAACGCGCCGCGGCCTGACCACCATCCACCCGCCCCGGGTCTCCCTCACCCGGGGCCCTCGACCCCGGGGAACCGTCATCCTCACCGAATTCCGCGCCGGCAGCGTCGCCGCCGCCTCACTCGCCCGCGAGTTCACCGGGCTCGGCGTCCGCCCGGGCACGGTGCTGCACGTCCAGGCGTCCCTGCGCGCGCTCGGCCCGGTGCCCGGCGGCGCGGCGACCGTGGTGGAGGCGCTGCGCGAGGCGCTCGGCGAACAGGGCACGCTCGTCGCCTACACGGCGACCCCGGAGAACTCGGCCACCTCGCGGATCCACCAGGCCGCCACCGCCGGCCTCTCCCCGGCGGAGCTGACCGCCTACCTCGTGCGGATGCCCCGGTTCGACCCGGCGACCACACCGTGCTCGCCGACCATGGGGACCCTCTCGGAGGCCATCCGCACCCACCACGGCGCCCTGCGCAGCGCGCACCCGCAGACGTCCTGGGCCGCCGTGGGCCCGCAGGCCCGGAAGATCACCGAGAAGCACCCGCTGAACTCCCACCTCGGCGCCGACTCCCCGCTGGGCCGCCTCTACGACCTCGACGCACGGGTGCTGATGATCGGCGTCCCGATGGCCCGCTTCACCGGCTTCCACCTCGCCGATCTGCGGATGCCCGACGTCCCCCAGCGCGAGTACCGCTGCGTGGGTACGGACGGCTGGACCACCTTCAAGGCCCCGGACCTGGACGACCTCCACTTCGCCACCCTGGGCGCCGAAGTCCTCGCCGGAATGACCAGTGCCACCAGCGGCCGGATCGGCACCGCCACCTGCCGCCTGATCCCGCTGCGCGAAGCCGTCGACCGCGCCGAACAGGTCCTCCGCCGATCCCGCTCCTGAGGCCCTGCTTCTCCCGCCCCGATGCCTCTGCCCCCTGCCGGTGGTAGAGGCGCAGCGGTGTCATCCATCGCACACAGCCCGTCCGGCCTCCCAGGCGGACTCGGCGCGTAGGATCCGCGCAGGTGTCCTATTTGCGCGAAGGGTTCGGCGTGATCATCAAGCGGGCTGCAGCGGTCGGCGGGGTTGTGCTGGCGCTGGCGGCCGTCGCTGGGTGCGGGGGTGACGGCAAGGCGGACATGAGTGCGGGGACGGTGCTGGAGAAGGGGCACCGGGAGTTCTCGCAGGCCACGTCCGTGAAGATCACCGGGACCGAGACCGACTCGGGGCAGACGATGACGTTCACGGTGTCGGCCGCCGCGAACGGGGACTGTACGGGGTCGTTCGACTTCGGACAGCAGGGCAGGGCGGAGCTGCTGCGCAGTGGCGGGCAGACGTTGTTCCAGGAGGACGACCGGCTGCTCGCCAAGCTCGGCGGGGACAGGGCCGTGGCGGCGGGGAAGGGCCACTGGCTGCGGATAAAGGCCGGGGACGATCTGCAGACGGTGACTGCGTTCTGCGATCTCAGGAGCACGCCGGTGTTCGGGGACGGCGACTGGTACAAGCAGGTCGCCTCGGACGGGACCACGACCGTGGACGGGCAGAAGGTCGCGTCGATCACCGCGACCTCGTCCACGGACGGCTCGTTCGACGGGTACGTCGCCACCGATGGCCCGGCCCGGCCCGTGCGGGTCGAGTCGCCACGCGTGGGCGGGAGTACAGATGGTACGACCATGGACTTTTCGGATTACAACGCCCCAATTACCGTCAACCTTCCTCCCGTCGACCGGATCGTCGACCTGGACACGCTCAAGCAGGGGACGGCCACGAGCTGACCAGCACGTCGTTTCGGTCATGTCAATTCGTGCGAGTCGTTGTGCTATTCCATTGGAGCGTCAGTCGTTCCTACACTGAAGCCCCGCGCACGGGGGCTGCGGGAAACAGGTTGCCGGCGGGCCCGGGGGAGGCGCGTGTGAACGTCCGGGGCTGGGACGACGACGACGCCCGGCCGTACTTCTTCCTCTCCTACGCCCACACCCCGAGATCGGGCGCACGCGGCGCCGGGGACCCGAACCACTGGGTGCGCCAGCTGTACCGGGACCTGTGCGACGCGGTGCTGCAGCTCACCACGACGCCCGCCGGGGTGCCGGTGGGGTTCATGGACGAGTCCATGCACCAGGGCGAGTTGTGGGCGGAACGGCTGTCGGAGGAGCTGGCGAACTGCCGGGTGTTCGTGCCGCTGTACTCGCCGCGGTACTTCAACAGCCTTCCGTGCGGCCAGGAGTGGCACGCCTTCACCCGCCGGCCCGTCTACCCGGCGAACCTCGACTCCGAGCGCACCAGCGGGATCGTGCCGGTGCTGTGGGCGCCGATGAGCCGCTACAGACTGCCCAAGGTCGCCAGCGACCTCCAGTTCAACCACACGAGCTTCGGCCCGGACTACGCCACCGAGGGCCTGTACGCGCTGATGAAGCTCACCTACTTCCGGTCCGCCTACGAGCTGGCCGTGCACCGGCTGGCGGCACGGATCGTGCAGGTCGCCGAGGAGACGGTGATCCCGGTCGGGCGGCGGCTGGACTTCAACGCCCTGCCCAGCGCGTTCAACGTCACCGCACCCACCAAGCAGCTGCGCATCTCCGTCCTCTCCTACCACCAGGGCGAGTTGCCCGAGGACCGCAGCCCCGACTACTACGGCGCCAAGCGCACCGACTGGCACCCCTACCGCCCGGCCGGCTCCCCGATCGCCCAACACGCGGTGCGCCTCGCCCGGCAGTTGGGCTTCCAGCCGACCGTGCACGAGTTCGACGACGAGGCCGAGGCGATCATCGGCGGTGAGGCGGCCGCGCCCGGCCTGCTCCTGCTGGACCGGTGGGCGCTGCGCGACGAGCGCCGCCGCGAGCTGGTCCGGCGCTTCGACCGTGCGGACGCCACCTGGGTGAGCGTCCTGGAGCCGTGGAACATGGACGACCCCGAGTGCGAGGAACAGCGGCACGAGCTCGGCGAGTTGAGCGACAGCACGCTGCGGATCACCCGCCGGGCCAGCCGCCCCAGCTTCCTCGGCGCGACCGGCTCGCCCGGGCTGACCTCCCTGGACGAGTTCGACGACGCGCTGCCCCAGGCCGCGATGAAGGCCAGGTGGGCCTTCGAGAAACGCACCCGGGCCGAGCCGGAGGACCCACCGCCGCCGCGGCCCAACCTGCGGGACGCGTTCCGGCGCGACTCCGCCCCGGACCCCTTCGGACCAGGCCCCACCGGCAGCGACGACCACCCAGACCGCGACGACCTCGATGACGACCCGGCTACGGGACGGCACCCGTGGGAGGACCCAGATGAGTGACAACACCACCAGGAACCTCCGCCTCGGGGGTCTCACCGCCGCCGACCTGGCCGCGCAGCGCGAGGCCCGGAGCCGGGCGCAGGAGCAGGACCGGGGCGGCCGGATCATCACCTTCTACTCCTACAAGGGCGGCACCGGCCGCACCATGGCGCTCGCCAACACCGCCTGGATCCTGGCCGCCAACGGCTACCGCGTGCTCACCGTCGACTGGGACCTGGAGGCGCCGGGCCTGGCCAAGTTCTTCCACCCCTTCCTCGACCCGGCCTCCCTCGCCGGCACGACCGGCATGATGGACCTGATCGCCGAGTACCGCGAGGAGGCGCTGCGCCCGGTCGAGCACGCCGAGGGCTGGCACCTCGACTTCGCCCGCGTCCACCCGCACGCCCTGTCGCTGTCCTGGCCGCTGTTCCCGCGCGGCGGCAGCCTCGACTTCCTCTCCGCCGGCCAGTTCAACCGGGACTACTCGGAGGCCGTCACCCACCTGGACTGGGACATCTTCTACGACCGGTTCGACGGCGGGCAGTTCTTCGACGCCCTCAAGGCCGACATGGCCAAGCGCTACGACTACGTACTGATCGACTCCCGCACCGGCCTGTCCGACATCGCCGAGATCTGCACCGTCCAGATGCCCGACGACCTCGTCGTCTGCTTCACCCTGAGCGACCAGTCGATCGACGGCGCCTCCCGGATCGCCCAGCACATCCACGACCGCTACCGCGAGCGCGGCATCCGCATCCTGCCCGTCCCGATGCGCATCGACGAGGGCGAGAAGGAGAAGGCGGACGCCGGCCGCGCCCTCGCCCGGGTGCGCTTCGACGGACTGCCGGCCGGCCTGAACGGCGAGGAACTCGCCCAGTACTGGGGCTCGGTGGAGATCCCGTACCGGCCGTTCTACGCGTACGAGGAGATCCTCGCGACCTTCGGGGACCAGCCCGGCACGCCCACCTCGATGCTCGCCGCCTGCGAGCGCCTGACCTCCGTCATCACCGAAGGCCGGGTCACCAACCTGCCGCCGGTGGACGAGGAGGTGCGGCTGCGCTACGTCGACGCGTTCACCCGCCGCCGCCCGTCCGTGCCCGCCGACCTCTACCTGTCCTACGTGCCCGAGGACCGGATGTGGGCGGACTGGATCGAGTCCGTGCTCACCCTGGCCGGCTTCCGGGTGCTGCCGCGGGACCTCAGCGCCGGCACCGACCCGCGCGAGGAGACCGAGCGCGGCATCGACGCCGCCTACCGGACGGTCGCCGTGCTCTCGCCCGCCTACCAGCGCTCCCCGCAGGCCCGGGCGCTGTGGGAGTCCGTGGTCAGCTCCGACCCGTCCGGGACGCGCCGCCAGCTCGTGCCCGTCCGGGTCGGCGACGTGCGGCTCACCGCGCCGTTCAGCAACCGCAACCCGGTCGACCTGGTCGGCCGCGACGAGGCGCAGTCCGTCCAGACGCTGCTGCGCGCGCTCGGCCGCGGAGACGTCACCCTGCCCGAGACCAACGGCAGCGGGCCGCGCTTCCCCGGCAGCAAGCCCGCCGTGTGGGACGTCCCGCCCCGCAACCCGTCCTTCACCGGCCGGTCCGCCGTCCTGGAGCAGCTGCGCAACCAGCTGCGCGGCGGCATGGCGGCCGTCCTGCCCACCCCGCAGACGCTGTACGGGCTCGGCGGCGTCGGCAAGACCCAGGTCGCGCTGGAGTACGCGCACCGCTTCATGTCCGACTACGACCTGGTGTGGTGGATCGACGCCGAGCAGACCGAGCTCGTCGCCCCCGCCCTCGCCGACCTCGCCCGGCGGCTCGGCCTGCGCGTCGGCGACTCCGTCACCGAGGCCGCCGAGGCCGCCCGCGAGGCGCTGCGGCGCGGCGTGCCCACCCCGCGCTGGCTGCTGATCTTCGACAACGCCGACGAGCCGTCCGAGATCCGCCGCTTCTTCCCCGGCGGCTCCGGCCACATCCTGGTCACCTCCCGCAACCAGGCCTGGAGCGGGCACGCCGAGGCCCTGGAGGTCGACGTCTTCACCCGCGGCGAGAGCGTCGAACACCTGTGCCGGCGCGCCCGCGGCCTGTCCCGCGCCGACGCCGACCGGGTCGCCGAGGCCGTCGGCGACCTGCCGCTCGCCGTCGAGGTCGCCGCCGCGTGGCTGGACACCACCGGCACCCCGGTCGAGACGTACGTCGCCCAACTGCACGCCGAGGCCGCCCGCGCGCTGGCCGTCGCCCGGCCCGCCGACTACCCGACCCCGGTCGGCGCCACCTGGAACGTCTCCATCGGCCGGCTGCGCCAGCAGTCCCCGGCCGCCGTCCGGCTGCTCCAGCTGTGCGCGTTCTTCGCGCCCGAGCCGATCTCGATGAACCTCTTCTACAGCGACCAGATGATCCGGGCGCTGGTGAAGTACGACGCCGACCTCAGCGACAAGTTCATGCTGGGCAAGGTCATCCAGGCCATCGGCCGCTACGCGCTCGCCAAGGTCGACGCCGGCAGCAACAGCTTCCAGGTGCACCGGCTCGTCCAGGCGGTGATCCGGGCCGAGATGACCGACGAGGAGCAGGAGGTCGCCGTCCACGAGGTGCACCGCATCCTCACCGGCGCCCGGCCCGTCCTCGGCGACACCGACGACCCGGCCAACTGGCCCGCCTTCGACGAGATCTGGCCGCACCTGTCGCCCTCCAAGGCGCACAACTGCGACGAGGCCGACACCCGCCAGCTGCTCATCGACCGGGTCCGCTACCTGTGGAAGCGCGGCGAGCTCGACCGCGCCCGCGACCTCGGCCACGCCCTCGACACCGAGTGGACCCGCAAGCTCGGCGAGGGCGACCGGCAGACCCTCCTGCTGCGCTTCCAGCTCGCCAACGTCCTGCGCTCCCAGGGCAACTACGCCGAGGCGCTGGCCCTCGACGAGGACACCCTGGAGCGCCAGCGGGCCCTGCTCGGCGAGCACCACGCGTACACCCTGATGACGGCCGGCTCGCTCGGCGCCGACCGCCGGGCCCTCGGCCGCTTCCAGGCCGCGCTCGAACTCGACCGCGAGATCCTGTCCCAGTTCCGCGAGCTGTTCGGCGACGACCACCCGCGCACCCTCGCCATGGCCAACAACCTGGCGATCGACTACCGGCTCGTCGGCGAGAGCGAACTCGCCCGCGAACTCGACCAGGAGACCCTCGACCGCCGCACCGCCGTCCTCGGACCCAAGCACCCCTACACCCTCTCCACCAAGTCCAACCTCGCCCGCGACCTGCGCGAACTCGGCGACTACCAGGGCTCGGTGGAGCTCCTCGCCGAGGTCACCGCCGACCTCGGCGACGTCCTCGACCCCGACCTGCCGGAGAACCTGCGCAACGCCAAGTCGCTGGCCGTCTCGCTGCGCCGGATCGGCCAGCTCGCCGAGGCCCGCCGGATCACCAAGGAGACCTACGAGCGCTACCTGGAGCGCTACGGCGCCGACGCGCCCGACGCGCTGGCCTGCGCGCTCAACCTGGCCGCCGACCACAGCGCCTCCGGGGACAAGGAGACCGCCCGGGACCTCTGCGCCACCGTGTTCGAGGGCCACCGGCGGCTGTTCGGCGACGAGCACCCGTTCACCCTGGCCTGTGCCAACAACCTGGGCATCTACCTGCGCGGCAGCGGCGACATCCCGGGCGCCATCGAGCGCGGCCGGGCCACCGTCGACGGGCTCACCGGCTCCGTCGGGCCGGAGCACCCGTACACCCTCAACGCGATGATCAACCTGGCCAACGCCTACGGCGACGACGGGCAGATCCAGCGCGCCGAGGAGCTGGGCCGTGCCGCGTACGAGGGCCTGTGCGCGCGCTACACCCCCCGGCACCCGGACGCCGTCGCCTGCGAGGCCAACCTGGCGATCACCCTGCGGGCGGCCGGCCGGCACGCCCAGGCCGCCGAACTGCGGGCCCGCTCGATCGCCGAGCTGATCCGGCAGTTCGGCGAGGAGCACCCCAACACGGTGTCGGCGCGCGGCTGGAAGCGGATCAACCGCGACCTGGAGCCGCAGCCGGTGTGACGTTCAAGGGGCGGGAGTACGCTCCGGGACCATGACTACCCCGCCCCCGGTCCTGGTCACCCGCCGCCTCGCGCCCGGGGTGATCGAGCGACTCACCGCGCACCACGCCGTCACCTGCCACGACTCCGACCGGTCGATGCCCCGGCCGCAGCTGCTGGCCGCCCTGCCCGGCCGCCGGGCCGTCCTCGCCACCCTGGGCGACCGGGTGGACGCCGAGTTCCTCGACGCGGCGGGGCCGGAGCTGCGGATCGTGGCCAACCACGCGGTCGGTTTCCACAACATCGACCTGGAAGCCTGCGCCGAGCGCGGCGTGCTCGTCACCAACACCCCCGGCGTGCTCACCACCGCCACCGCCGACATGGCCTGGGCGCTGCTGCTCGCCGCCACCCGCCGGCTCGGCGAGGGCGAGCGGCTGCTGCGCTCCGGGCAGCCGTGGGTGTGGGCGCCGAACATGCTGCTCGGCCTGGAGCTGGCCGACACCCCGCTCGGCATCCTCGGCATGGGCCGGATCGGGCAGGCGGTGGCCCGGCGGGCGCGCGCCTTCGACATGCCCGTCGGCTACCACAACCGGAGCCCGCTGTCGCCGGAGGAGGCCGACGGCGCGGAGTGGAAGTCCCTGGACGAGCTGCTCGCGACCTCGACCGTCCTGGTCGTCACCTGCCCGCTCAGCGACGCCACCCGGCACCTGCTGGACGCCCGGCGCCTCGCCCGACTCCCTCACGGGGCGGTCGTGGTGAGCATGACGGCGGGCGTCGTCGACGAGGAGGCGCTGGCGGCGGCCCTGGAGTCCGGCGCGCTGTTCGCCGCGGCCGTCGACAACTTCGAGCACGAGCCGGCCGTCCCGTCCGCCCTGCTCGCCCAGGAGCGCGCCGTCCTGGCCCCGCACCTCGGCAGCGCCACCGTCCGCACCCGCCAGGCGATGGGCGGGCTCGCGGTCGACAACATCCTGGCCGTCCTGGCCGGAAACGAACCCCTGACGCCCGTGAAGTCCTAGGACCCTAGCCCGCCGCCCACGCCAGGGCGGTGGTCAGCACCCGGAAGGCGCCGAAGTGCGCGGCGCCGGGCTCCAGGAAGAGCTCGGCGCCCGGGATGTGGTCGGCCAGCCAGCGGGAGTGCTCGACCGGCGAGAACTGGTCGTCCGCGCCGTGCCACAGCCAGGTCGGCACCGCGATGTCCTCGACCTTGAAGCCCCAGTCGGCGGTGAACGCCAGCACGTCGTCGATCCAGCCGTCCGCGCCGTGCCGGAACGCCTCCCGGTAGTTGCTCTGCAGCATCCGCCGCAGTCCGCTGTCGGCCACCACCATCCGGTCGGCGGGCGACAGTTCGGGCCGCAGCCCCTTCAGCAGCCGGACCGGGTCGTCCTTGATCTGCCGGGAGCGGAACTCCATCGTGTCCGCGATCCGGTCGTGCCCGCGTTCCGCCTCCTGGTAGGCGCGGACGTTCGACGGGGTCATCCCCGCGTACCAGTCCAGGCCCGTCGCGTTCCGCGGCGCCAGCCCCACCAGCACCGCCACCCGGCTCACCCGCTCCGGCAGCAGCGCCGCGCAGGCCAGCGCGTGCGGGCCGCCGCCGGAGCGGCCCAGCACCGCGAAGCCCTCCAGTCCGAGGTCGTCCGCGATGGTCCGCACGTCGGCCGCCGCCGCGCTCACCCGCCGCCCGGGCAGCCGGTTCGAGTCGCCGTACCCGGGCCGGTCGTACGAGATCAGCCGCACGCCCAGCCGGTACAGCACGGTGCTGCGCGGATGCGGACCCACCCGGCTGCCCGGCATGCCGTGCAGCAGGAACACCGGACGGCCGCGCGGATCACCCAGGGACTCCACGGCGAGTGCGCGTCCGCCCGGGGCCTTGACCATTCGTAACGCCACGCGCCTGCCTCCTGAGTGTCACCGGTCGGTGGTGGTGCGGATCTCCCGGCGGGCCTGCCAGGTGGTGTGCTCCCGGGACACCGCGTCCTCGGCGTCCCGGGCCAGCCGGGCCCAGACCTCCTCGGCGTCCGCCGACTCCAGCTCCAGCGCCGTCAGTTGGCGCTTGATCTGCTCCAGCTCGTCGGCCGCGAGGCCGTACGCGGCGGCCAGCGGACGGTACTGGCGCAGCTGCGCCCACGCGGCGACGGACGCGGCCACCGCCGAGACCGTGCCGAGCGCGTCGTAGGTGAACGCGCCGAGCGCCCGCAGCACCGCGAGGACCAGCCCGAGCGCGGGGAGCACCACGCCCAGCACGCCCGTCCAGAAGCCCGCCCGGGCGCAGTAGCGGGACTTCGACCGGTACCACGCGTACTGCACCTCGATCCGCTCGCGCAGGTACACCTCGCGGCGCACGGCCAGCGGCTGCTCGCGCAGGTCGCGCATCGCGGCCGTGATCCCGCCCGGCTCCGCGCCCGGCTCCGGCCCGATCACCGGGCCGTCGCGGAACGCGCCCAGCACCCGGCCGAGTTGGAAGCGGTACAGGCCCTCGGCGTCCGGCAGGGTGCGCGGCGGCGGCTGGTAGGCGTCGGCCCGGACGGCGAACTTCCAGGCGAGCGTCTTCACCGACTCCGCGGCGGCCCGGCCCTCGTACCAGAGGCCCTGCGGGTTCTGCCGGCCGATCACCACGGCGAACCCGATCGCGCCGAGGTAGGCGACGGCGGCCGGCCAGGCCCACGCCTCGCCGTCGGCGGAGCCGGTCGCGGCGGCGACGAGGAGGAGGGCCAGCTCCCACGCGGAGAGGACCACCGAGCGGTGCTGGCCCCGCAGTGAGACGGAGTCGGCGGCCCAGAAGAGGTCGGGCAGCAGGTCCCGCTCCCGCACCCATCCGGTACGCCCCGCACCAGACGCCATGTTCGGCCCCCACCCGTCGCTCCGGTCGCACCCCTTCCCTGCCCCGGCGGACTCCCCGGTACGCCTGCCGCCCGGCCACACCGCCCGCAATGGCCGGGAACCCCCGGTGGTTGTCCGGCGGGCGGCCCGGAGGCGGCCCCGGCGGTCATATGAGCGGCCTGACCGGTGGTGGCTCGGTACACGTGGCTCAGTACGTGTGGCTCAGTACGTGTGGCTCAGTACGTGTAGAAGATCCGCTCCGCGTTGTCGTTCATCTGCTGGACGTTCCACTCCGTCCCGCCCGGGACGTTGCCCGAGCGGAACAGCGGCGGCGCCTGCGCCGTACCGGCCTGCGCCGCGTCGGCCAGGCGGCCCACGGCGGAGGCGACGACGGCCTGCATCAGGGCGCTGGTGACGATCGTCGAGACCGGGCCGAACGCGGTCCGGGCGCCCGGGTGGGTCAGCTCGCCGTCGCCGACCGCGACCTTGCTGTCCAGCACCACGTCGCAGTTGTCCTTCAGGTACGTCCCCGACGGGTGCGCCGAGGGCACCTCGCCCGGGTACGCGAGCGAGGTGACCCCGATCACCTTCAGCCCGCGCTCCCGCGCATACCTGGCCAGTTCGACCGGCATGACCTGCCGGCCGGACAGCGAGATCACGAAGAGCACGTCGCCCGCCGTCGCCGGGGTGAGGTCGAGGCTCGTCGTGGCCAGCCCGGGCACCCGCTCCAGCGCGCTCGCCAGCGGCGCGGGCATCACCGTGACCCCGGCCATCCCGGGCACGTTCAGCAGGTTCATCGGCACCAGCCCGCCCGCCCGGTAGACCACGTCCTGCGCCGGCAGCGAGGAGTGCCCGGCGCCGAAGGTGAAGACCCGGCGGCCCTGCGCGATCGCCTCGGCGAGCAGCGCGGCGGCGGCCTCGACGGCCTCGGCCTCCTCCTCGCGGACCCGCTGGAGATGGGCGATCGCGGCGTCGAAGTACCGGCCGACCAGGTCGTTCATCAAGTGCCTGCGCTCTCTGCCGGTGAAAGAGCCGGCCCGGGTGGGGCGGTCGGGGTGGTCCTGGCCGCCAGTGGAGAAAGCTACGGCGAGCACGGTGGTGCTTCGGCGGCACCGCTGTCAACAGGAACGAAAACCAGTGCCGGAAGCCCCTTGACGGGTCCGGTTGTCGGTGCGGTACGTCAGAATTGGCGGTGAGGACACCGAAGAACGGAGCCAGCGGCGATGTCTGGGCTGATCGACACCACAGAGATGTACCTTCGCACCATCCTGGAGTTGGAGGAGGAGGGCATCGTCCCGATGCGCGCCCGGATCGCGGAGCGCCTGGAGCAGAGCGGTCCCACGGTCAGCCAGACGGTCGGCCGGATGGAGCGCGACGGGCTCCTCCAGGTCGCCGGCGACCGCCACCTGGAGCTCACCGAGGAGGGCCGCCGGCTCGCGGTGCGCGTCATGCGCAAGCACCGCATCGCCGAGTGCCTGCTGGTCGACGTGATCGGCCTGGAGTGGGAGCAGGTGCACGAGGAGGCGTGCCGCTGGGAGCACGTCATGAGCGAGACCGTCGAGCGCAAGGTGCTCGCGATGCTCGGCCACCCGACCCAGTCCCCGTACGGCAACCCGATCCCCGGCCTCGACGAGCTCGGCGACGCCAAGGCCGAGGGCGAGGGCTTCGACGCCGCGCTGGTCCAGCTCGACTCGGTCAAGCCGGGCGAGGAGGGCGTCAGCGTGGTGGTCCGCCGGATCGGCGAGCCGATCCAGACCGACGAGGGCCTGATGCGCACGCTGCGCCGCGCGGGCGTCCGGCCGGGCTCGACGGTCACGGTGAGCCCCGGCGTCGGCGGCATCCTGGTGGGCACCGGCGAGAACGCGGCGGAGCTGGGCAAGGACATCGCCCAGCACGTCTTCGTCGCCCAGGCCTGAGCCGCCGGCACCAACGGAATACGACGGAACGCGACGAAGAGGGCCCGCTGCTCCCCGTGCAGCGGGCCCTTCCGCCCTCCCCGTCCCCCTCTTCCCTCCCGTCCCCTCCCGTCCCTCCCTCTTCCCCTCCACCGCCCCGCCCGGCTTCCCCGTCCGAGCGTCCCTTCCGGCGTCCCCTCGCACCGGAAATCCTCCCCTCGGCCGATCATGGCAATCCTTGAGCGCTGTCACTCGTACGAGGGGCTTTCACGGTCGACCAGCGGGTAGACCGAGGCCTTATCCGCACATGCGTATGACGGGCCCGGCCTCCGGTGGGAGACAAGGCCCGTCACTTGCGCGCGTTGTGTCGCGCGGCGCACGCCCTCACCCGATAGGCGTAGGGCGGCTGTTCGGGGGAGGGTGAATCCGCTCGGTCGAACGCCCGCCGACGCACTGCCGCCGACGCGCCGCCGCTCAGCGCACCGCCGCGGGCTGGGCGTTCTGCGGGCGGGCCGAGGGGGCCTCGCGCCCGCACGCGTACGCCAGCGGGCTGATGAGCTCCGCGGCGTCCGGCAGCCAGCGGTTGAGCGCCGAGGGGGAGCGGGCCCACTGGGCGTACCCGGTGCTGCCGACCCGGGACGGCGGGGCGACCGTCCAGTCCCCCTCGCCGCGGGCGACCAGGTCGAGCCGGCCGGGCGGCCAGCCGAGCTTGCGGAGCATCTCCGGCAGCTTGGCCGCGACTCCGGGCAGCACCAGGAAGTGCAGCCGGCGCCCGACCCGGCCGGGAGAGGCGGGGACGGCCACCACCGGGCCGAGCTGGAGGTCCTGCCGCTCCATCCGGGCCAGCGCCAGGCAGCCGGCCACCTCCGGGACGTCCAGGACGTCGAAGGAGCGGCCCGTGGGCAGCAGGATGGAGGCCTGCGGCCGCTCGGTCCACCAGCGCCGCACCGCCCCCGGCCCGGCGCTCGCCTTGCGGGCCCAGTCCGCGTCCAGCGGGTGGGCACCCGGCAGCGGGCAGCGCGGGTCGCCGCAGGAGCAGCGGGTGGGCCCGTCGCCGTCGATCAGCCAGGCACCCGGGGCGACCTCCCAGTGGCGGGTCTCGGCGTAGCTGACGGCTTCGATGAGCAGCGGGGGCAGTCCGCTCTTAGTGCCCTGGTCGGGGGAGTCGGCGATGTCTTCCACGCGCTGCTCAACTACCGTGTGTGAGCCTGGTTACGGCCCTGTGGCGCCCGAATGGGCGCATGATGGCAATGTCACCCGAACCGGTGACTCAAGCGAGTTGGGGCGGCCGGGGGCGGGCGCAGTGGGGGCGCACGGGAGCATTTCCCAGGGCGCGTGGGGGGTGCGGTTCGTCACCGTGGGTATCCCGCTGGCGTTGCTGATCGCTAACCTTGTGTCAGATTCCTTGGACGGTCGGACAGTCGGCAACAGATCAGCAGAATCGTCGCCCGCCGGCCGGGACCGGAGGGTGTGGGGAGGCGAAGCCCAATGGCCGCGAGACCACTCGTCGCACGACAGCCCAACGAGCGTCTGCAGCAACTGATCCAGGAGGCCAGCTGCTCCAACGCCGGCCTGGCCCGGAGGGTCAACCTCTGCGGCGCCGAGCACGGTCTGGACCTGCGCTACGACAAGACCTCCGTCGCCCGGTGGCTGCGCGGGCAGCAGCCGCGCGGGCAGGCGCCGGCGGTGATCGCCGAGGCCCTGGGCCGCAAGCTCGGCCGCAGCGTGTCGGTCGAGGAGATCGGCATGGCGGACGGCAAGAACCTCAGCTCCGGCATCGGGCTGCAGTTCGCGCCGACCCTGGGCGCGGCGCTGGAGCAGGTCTGCGAGCTCTGGCGCAGTGACGTCGGCCGGCGGGACTTCCTGACCGGGGCGACGGTCGCCGCCTCCGCCCTGGTGGAGCCCAGCCGGGACTGGCTGATCACCCCGCCCGACCCGGTGGTGGCGCGCGCCGGCGGCCCGAGGGTCGGTCCGACGGACGTCGCGGCGATCAAGGCGACCACGGCGATGCTGGTGGACCTGGACCACCGCTTCGGCAGCGGGCACGTGCGCCCGGTGGTCGTCCACTACCTCAACTCGGTGGTCTCCGGCCTGCTCGGCGGGGCGTACCGGGAGGAGACCGGCCGCCAACTCTTCGCCGCGGTGGCCCGGTTGACCGAGCTGGCCGGCTACATGGCGGTGGACACCGGGCAGCCCGGGCTCGCCCAGCGCTACTACATCCAGGCGCTGCGGCTCGCCCAGGCGGCGGACGACCGCGGCTACGGCGGCTACGTCCTCGCGGCCTCGATGAGCCACCTCGCGGCGACGCTGGGCAATCCGCGCGAGATCGCCCAACTCGCCCGCGCCGCCCAGGAAGGCGCGCGGACGGTGGCCACCCCGACGGCGATGGCGATGTTCTACGCCGCCGAGGCCCGCGGCCACGCGCTGCTCGGGGACGCCCGCTCGTGCGAGGCGGTCGCGGCCAGGGCGCTGGAGATGATGGAGAAGCGCCGCCCGGAGGACGATCCGGACTGGATCGCCCACTTCGACGACGCCTACCTCGCCGACGAGCTGGCCCACTGCCACCGGGACCTGGAACAGGCCGGCCAGGCCGAGCACTACGCCCGCCGGGCGCTCGACCTGCACCCGCCGACGCGGGTGCGCCGCCGCGCGGTGGACCTGGTCCTGCTCGCCACGGCGCAGCTGCAGCAGCGGGACCTGGAGCGCGCCTGCGAGACGGGCACGCAGGCGGTCCGGCTGCTGAGCGGGCTGCGGTCCAACCGGGGCGTGGAGTACCTGGACGAGTTCCGGCGCCGGCTGGAGCCCTACCGGGAGCAGCGGGTGGTCCGGGAGTTCCACGCCAGGGCGGACGCGGAGGCCGCCTGACCGGATCCCGGTGGAGGGAGCGTGAGTGATGTCCCGCCCACGTGGTCACCCGGTGAGGCGAACCGGTAGCGTGGGCGCGACGTCCAAGGAACTGTGATGCTCCCAAGAACCGACGAGATGTGGTCCGCCGTCAGCGCGCGGTCGTGCACAGGTGAGGAATCGCGTTGAGCCAGCGCCGCTCGTATCCCAACTCGGGTGACTTCAACCTGGACGACCTGTTCCGCCCGGAGCCCGGCCGGCAGCAGGGCCCGCAGGCCGTCCAGCCGGGCCAGCCGCAGGCCGTCCCCGGCCAGCAGATGCCGCCGGTGGGGCAGCCGTCCGGGCAGCCGGAGTACCTGGGCGAGGGCGTGCACGCGCTGCCGACGCAGGCCATCCCGGCCCAGGGCGCCCCGTGGGGCGGTGCCCCCGACCCCGGCGTCCAGGGCTACCCGCACGGCGGCCCGGCGCCGGACACCCAGCACCTCCCGCCGTACCCGGCCGCGGACCCGCACGCGGGCGGCTACCCCGCCGCCCCCGGCTACCCGCAGCAGGCACCCGGCTACCCGCCGCAGCCGGACCCGGGCTACGCCGGCCACCAGGGCTACCCGCCGGCCGCCTACCCGCAGTCGATCCAGCCGCAGCCGGCCCAGCCGGACTACTCCGGCCCCGAGTACCAGACCACCGCGGTGCCGGTCCGCGAGGACCGCGGCGGTGGACGCCCGTCCCCGAAGCTGATCGTCGGCGGGGTCGTGGCCGGCTGCGCCGCGGCCGGGGTCCTCGTCGCCGTCCTGATGAACGGCAACGACAGCACCGGCGGCAGCGACAAGAAGACCGCGCCGGTCGCCGCGGCGAGCAGTGCCTCGCCCGGCACGGCGAGCGCGAGCGGCTCGGGGGCCGCCGTCGACCCGGAGGTCAAGGCGCAGGCGCAGCCGCTGTCGGACCTGCTGGGCACCGCGAGCGACAGCCGCTCGGCCGTCGTCACCGCGGTCGGCTCGGTGCAGAAGTGCGACAAGCTGCCGGAGTCGCAGCAGGCGCTGACCGGCGCGGCCGGCAAGCGGCGCGAGCTGCAGACCAAGCTCGGCCAGTTGAAGACCGACAAGCTGCCCGGCGGCCAGCAGCTGGTCGAGCAGCTCAACGCGGCCTGGACGGCCTCGGCGCAGGCGGACGACGAGTACGCGGCCTGGGCCTCGGACTCGCAGGCCCCGGGCGCGTGCGGCAAGCAGGACAACCAGCACTACAAGAACGCCGTCGCGGCCAGCGGCACGGCGACGACCGCCAAGAAGCAGGCGTCCACGCTCTGGAACGCGATCGCGACCCAGACCGGCCTGCCGAGCCGCGGCGACGGGGACCTGTAGCGGACGGAGGGCGGGCCGGGTCGGCCCGCCCTGTGTCACGTCACGCCGGCGGCCTGCCGCCGGTGAGCACCCAGCGGACGTCCACGAAGCCCGGCTGCTGCAAGGTCATCCGCCCGTTCCTCACCACCTGGTAGGTGACCCAGGTGTTCACCAGCCGCGGCGACTCGGTGCTGGGCAGCATGTTGGTGGTGCCCCAGTTCAGCGGTGGCGTGAGGCCGACGTCGATGCCCTCGCCGCTGTCCAGCAGGGCGGTCACCGTCTTCGCGCTGACCGCCTTGCCGGCCGAGGTCAGTTTGTCGGAGAGCTGGCGGAACACCTCGTACGCGACCCAGGTGGTCTCCACGCCCGGGTCGGACACGTCGATGGTCCGGCCGCCGCCGGGGTCGGCGCGCACGACCTCGCGCAGCCCGTCCCACACCTTGGCCGACTCCGGCGGGTACCAGCTGGTGACGAAAGCGCCGGCCAGCGGGCCGCCGTCGCCGCCGGTGGAGTCGACCACCGACTGCTGGACGCTGCCGATCACCGAGGCGATCCTGGTGTTCTTCGGGCCCAGGCGCCGATAGGAGTCCAGCAGGTTGCCGGTCGGCTCGGCGCCGAGCGCGACGGTCAGGCAGTTGCCGGGCTCGTCCTTGCCGATCGCCTTGCGCACCACGGGCGTGTAGTCGTTGGACTTCTCGGGCGCCTTGACGTCGAACAGCTTGATCCCGGCCGGCTTGAGCGCGTTGGCCAGGTAGCCGAGCAGGCTGTCGCCGGCCGGGGTGTCCGGGCGCACCAGCGAAACGTTCTTGCACCCGGCGTCGACCAGCTGGCGGCCGCTGCCGCCGATCAGCGCGGGCATTCCGCCGTCCACCGGGTAGGACAGCGGGCTGCTGAACTCCGGCTGGGAGAGCCCGTAGCCGCCGATCAGCGGGATCCCGGCGCGCTCCAGGACCGGCATGAAGTCGTCGCCCCACTGGCTGTAGGACCCGATGACGGCGACCGCGTCGTTGTCCACCGCCTGCTGCGCGCAGGCCTTGGCGCCCTCGGCGGTGTTGTGCTCGTTGCAGGTGAGCACCTTTAACTTCCGTCCGTTCAACCCGCCCTTGAGGTTGACGTCGCGCCCGATCGCCTCGGCGAGCGCGGTCATGCCCGGCCGGTCGGCCGAGCGGGTCCCGGCCGGCGCCCAGGTCATCACGGTGAGGTCGGAGCTGCTGGTGGTGGCATCGGCCGGTCCGCCGCACGCGGAGGCCGAGAAGAGAGTGGGGAGCAGGGCCGCGGCGGTGGCCGCCGCGGCGATCGGGCGGCGGCGTCGCGCGATCTGGTGCTGAGCCTGGAACGGGTCCCTTCGGCTGGTCATCGGTCTTCCCTCTCTGGGGCGCCCTTCGGCGCGCCGGACCAAGCCAAGCCCCGGTGCCACAAGCCGAGAGGGCCGAAATGCGAACGTTCGGCAAACGGGTGCCGAACTCCCGGCGGGTACGCGTGTAGATCGGGAGTGGAGCACGAACAGCAGGGGAACGTACGATCGTTCCCCATGTCCGCCAGCACAGATTCTTCGCACCGGTCCACCCGAAACCCTTCTCGTCCGGGCCACCGCTCCAGCACGATGGGCGGCATGCCGCTCAACGACCTGCCCTGGTGGCGCTGGCGAGCCCGACTGCGCTCGGCCCTGCACATGCTTTCCGACCCCGGCTTCCAGCAGGAGGCCTGGCTGAACGGCCGGGAGGGGTACGGGGACGTGACCGATGCCGTCTACCGGCTGGTGGAGGACACCTGGCTGGACCGCTGGTCCGCGGAGAAGTACGTCGGCGCGATCTTCCGCGACTCGGCCGAGGCCGCCCTGGTGGACGTCGCCGTGCTGCGGGTGGTCAGCCTGCTGCACGAGGTCGGCGCGGACGCCCCGGCCGCCGCCTACCTCGGCCACCCGGGCTGGCCGGAGGCCGTCCGGGCCGCGCGCGAGGCGCACGTCGCGCTGGCGGTCAACGACGGGGACGACCCGGACGCGGCGCCCAGGTCGCTGGACGTGCTGCGGATCGTGACCTCGGTCTGAGCCCGAGGGGCCCGGCGCCGACCCACGGTACGGGCGGCGCCGTCCCGCAGTACGGGCACCGGGACGGCCGCTGTCCAGGATGTGACACGCTTGAGCATCCAGGAAACCCACGACCATAGGACGGGACAACCCCACGTGGAACAGCAGCCGGCCAGTGCCCAGTACGTCCTCACGCTGTCCTGCCCCGACAAGCAGGGCATCGTCCACGCGGTCTCCAGCTACCTCTTCATGACCGGCTGCAACATCATCGACAGCCAGCAGTTCGGGGACGGGGACAGCGGGCTGTTCTTCATGCGGGTGCACTTCTCGGCCGCCGAGCCGGTCACCGTCGACAAGCTGCGGGCCAGCTTCGCCGCGATCGGCGCCTCGTTCGGGATGGAGTGGCAGATCCACCCGGCCGAGGAGCGGATGCGGATCGTCCTCATGGTCAGCAAGTTCGGGCACTGCCTGAACGACCTGCTGTTCCGCACCCGGATCGGCGCGCTGCCGGTGGAGATCGCCGCGGTGGTCTCCAACCACACCGACTTCCGCGACCTCACCGAGGGCTTCGGCATCCCCTTCCACCACATCCCGGTCACCAGGGACACCAAGGCCGAGGCCGAGCGGCAGCTGCTCGACCTGGTGGAGCGCGAGAACGTCGAACTCGTCGTGCTGGCGCGCTACATGCAGGTGCTCTCGGACGACCTGTGCAAGGCGCTGTCCGGCCGGGTGATCAACATCCACCACTCCTTCCTGCCGAGCTTCAAGGGCGCCAAGCCCTACCACCAGGCGCACGCCCGGGGCGTGAAGCTGATCGGCGCCACCGCGCACTACGTCACCGCCGACCTCGACGAGGGCCCGATCATCGAGCAGGAGGTGGCCCGGGTCACCCACGACATCACCCCGGACCAGCTGGTCGCGCTCGGCCGGGACGTCGAGTGCCAGGCGCTGGCCCGCGCGGTCAAGTGGCACAGCGAGCACCGCGTGCTGCTCAACGGCAGCCGGACGGTCGTCTTCGCGTAGCGCCGGACGGCGTCGGGGCCTGCCGTCCGGCGGCAGGCCCTACGGCCGCGACAGCAGCGGCATCGCGCGCAGCACCTCGCGGATCGCGGCCCGGTCGCCGTGCTCGCCGACCGGCACCCGCTCCGGATCGCGGTGCGCGGCCGCCAGCTGGCAGAACTCCAGCCCGTCCAGCACCATCGACGCCACCGGCTCGCCGCCCGGCGGCGAACCCTCCTGGCCGTCCAGCGGTATCAGCCACTCGCCCGCCGCCGGACCGTCGATCACCAGCCGCAGCCGCCGCCCGCCCCGCCCGTCCGCGGGTGGCCCGGGTGCCCCGGCCGGCTGGGCGGCCCGCAGCCCGGCCAGGGCGTGCGGGACCATCCGGACCGCCAGGTCCACCAGCTGCCGCAGGTGCTGCGGCGCGGGCGGGTCGTACGGGTACGCCACCGCGCGGGCCACGTCCTCGCCGTGCACGTAGCACTCGAAGGCGCGGTCCAGGAACGCGTCGCGCAGCGGGACGGTCGCGAAGCCGAAGTCCACCGGGGTGTTGCCCCGCGGGGCGAGCGCGGCGGTGCGCACCAGCGCGTGGGTCTGCTGCCGCCAGCCCGCCCGCACCGACTGCGGCGGACGGCCGGCCGTCTCGGAGACCAGCCGCGCGGTGCGCCCGGTGATCCCCGCGTACCGGCCGCCCTGCGGCGGCACCCGGGGCGGGCGCCGTCGGGTGTCCGGCTTCTGCGGAGGCACCCGGCGCTCGACGGGCACGGCGGCGCCCGGCCCGGCCGGCACCGGGTCCGGCAGGCCGAGGGCGAGCGCCACGTAGCCGTCCACGGCGGTGAGGTGGCACAGCACCTCGGCCGGGCGCAGGTACTCGGTGCCGCCGTGCCAAGGGAGTTCGGCGATCTCCTGCCACTCCTCCGGGCCGAGGTCGCGCAGCAGCGCGTCGAACTTCGCCGTCTCCGCCGCGTACGGAACTCCCCAGGCGGGGACGGGCAGTTCGGCCGGGCGGCGGGCCAGGCACCAGTCGATCACCTGCTGGCGCAGCGAGCCCGGCTGGTCGAGCGGCTCGTCCACGGCGAGCCAGCCGGCCGCCTCGCGCAGCCGCGCGGCCTCCTCGGCGCACTCCGGGCAGGCGCGCAGGTGGAGTTCGAGTCCGGCGGCCTCGGCGGGCGGGCACGCGCCGAGGGCCCAGGCGCCGAGCAGCGAGCGCAGGGCGTCGTGCTGCTCCTCGGTGGTCGTCACGTGCCCCCGTTCCCCTCCTCGGCGCTCCGTCCGCACTGACGGGCGCGCTCGTCGGCCAGCTCGGTGGCGAGCAGTTCCAGGCCGAGCCGCATCCGTTGCCTGGCGGCCTGCTCGCTGATGCCGAGCCGGCGGGCCGTCTCCTGGTAGGTGCGGCCGTCGTAGTACGTCACCGCGATGGTCTCACGCAGGCTGTGGGGGAGGGAGTCGACCACGTACTGCATGCGCGCGGCGGTGGCGACCTCGCGGATCTCGTCCTCGGCGGCCCCCGCCCCGGCGCCCGGTTCGGCGGCCCGGCGCAGGCGCAGCCGGTCGACGGCGCGGCGGTGGGTGAGCGCGCCGAGCCAGGAGCGCAGCGATCCCTGGGCGGGGTCGAAGGCCTCGGGGTGTTCCCAGAGGTGGGCGAAGATCTCGCGGGTGAGCTGGACGGCGGCGCCCTGGTCGGCGAGTATCCGCCCGGCGAGGCCGTGCACCATCGGTGCGAGCTGGTCGTAGAGTTCGCCGAGCGCGGTCTCCTCGCCGCGGGCGAGGCGCCGCTGGAGCTGCTCGTCCCAGCGCGGGGCGCCCGCGGGCGGGGCGGTGGGGCCGGCGGCGGCCGTCGTGCCGCGCTCGGGGGTGGCCATCGGGCCGGGGGTGGCCATCGGACACCACCCTCCTGCCTGGGGTTCGCTGGCTTACCCAACGGTATCTTGCGGTCCTCGGGCGGCGGGAGGAATCCCGCAAGAAGGGAACCGCGAGTTTCGGATCGTCACATGGTGGGACGTTCGGCTCGTGGGACCGTCCATCGATGCCGCCGTTCGAAGGCCGCTGGACATATGTCGCACGGGTGGTTCGCGAGTGGCGGGCGGGGCGCCGGGGGTGTCCGGCGGTAGGTTCGCCACTGCCGGTCCGGCGGGTTCGGCCGCGGGCCGGACGAGCGCCGGTGCGAGGCTCGCCAGAGTGAACGGGACAGTATGCACTGCCCTGTCCCCCGAACGCTGGAATATGCCCGAAGCGCTTGCTGCGGTCCGTCCGCCCACTCATCCTGAGGCGTATTCGTGTCGCGGCCAGCACCGGGTGGGACGTGCGAGGGCCCTGCCGGCCGGCCGAACCGGCCCGAGCGGGACGATGGCCGAACTGCGAGTGCGGGTGGTGGAGCGGTGCAGGTTCTTCAGGTACAGCTGGCGGTGCAGGCGGACCCCGCCGAGGTGGGCCGGGCCCGCCGGTGGGTGCGCTCGCGGCTGTTGAACCACGGGGTCGACCCGGACGCGCCGATGGCCGAGACGGTGGTGCTGGTGGTCTCCGAGCTGGTGACCAACGCCGTGGTGCACACCGGCTGTCCGGCCGTGCTGCGGCTGTGCCTGCCGGTGGAGGACACCGCCCCGGCCGGCGGCCCGGCGGCAGCCGTCCCGCTGCGGGTGGAGGTCGCGGACGCGAGCCAGGTGGCGCCGTCCCCCCGGCACGCCGGGGCGGACGCGGACGCCACCAACGGGCGCGGCCTGGAGCTGGTCGAGCTGCTCTGCGAGCGCTGGGGCTGGTACCCGGACGGCTCGGGCAAGCGGGTGTGGTGCGAGATCGGCGCGGACGCCCGGCCGGCGGACCCGTTCGTCGGGGTGGACTGGGCGGCGCTCGCGCAGTAGCCGGGCCGGCCGGCGGATTCACCACGGCGGCGGGCACGGGGCGATCACCGTGACGATCACCGGCCGAAACCTGACGCAACCATTCCGAATTTCCGACTACCCATTGACGTGACGTATCCGACTGATCACGCTTGGGTCCGGCTCTCCGTCGCGAGGGGACGTCGAGGGGACATCCGAACGGCCGTCGTGGTGCTGCTGTCCAGGGGGATCGTGTCAGCAGGGGGGACCGCGGCCTGCCGGAGGTGGCCCCTCCTCGGCGAGTGCGGAGAGCCGGTGCGCGGGTTCAGGGCCCGTGCGTTGCGATTGGATGGCGGCCCGCCGTGCCGCGCTCGGGGTGCGCACGGCCCGCCGCCATCCAATTCGCCGTCGCGGCACGGTGGTTTCCGGTCAGGGAGCCCTCGGCAGTCCCTCAGGACACCGCCCGGAACGTCCGCCGGTAGGCGCTCGGCGCGACGTCGAGGCGCCCGCGCAGCTGCAGCCGGAGCGAGGTCGCGGTGCCGAACCCGGACTCCCGGGCGACCTGGTCGATCGGCAGGTCGGTGCGCTCCAGCAACTGCCGGGCCCGCTCGGTGCGCTGGACGGTGAGCCACTGGCCCGGGCTGCTGCCGGTCTCCTCGCGGAAGCGCCGGGTGAACGTCCGCACGCTCATCCCCGCGCGGTCGGCGAGTTGGCGCAGGGCGAGCGGTTCGTCCAGGTGCTCCAGCGCCCACGCGCGCACCGCCGCGGTGCCGGTGCCGCCGTGGTCCACCGGGCTCGGGGCCTCCACGTACTGCTTCTGGCCGCCCTCGCGCCACGGCGGGACGAGGCAGTTGCGGGCCACCGTGTTGGCGACGGCGCTGCCGTGGTCGCGCCGCACCACGTGCAGGCACAGGTCCACGCCGGCGGCCACCCCGCCGGAGGTGAGGATGTCGCCGTCGTCGGTGTAGAGCACGTCCGGGTCGAGCCGGACCTTCGGGAACAGCGCGGCGAAGCGCTCGGTGTAGCGCCAGTGGGTGGTGGCCGGGCGGCCGTCCAGCAGGCCGGCGGCGGCCAGCAGGAAGGACCCGGTGCAGATCGACAGCAGCCGGGTGCCGGGCCGGATCCGGGCCAGGGCGGCGGCCAGTTCGGGGGTGTAGGCGGCGTCGGGGGCGGCCGGGCCGGCGTCGGCGGAGGCGGGGATCACCACCGTGTCGGCCCGCTCCAGGAGTTCGGGCCCGTGGTCGACGGCCACCCGGAAGTCGGCGCTGGTGGCGACCGGCCGGCCGTCCAGCGTGCAGGTCGCGACCTCGTACAGCGGCTCGCCGCCCGGGCCCTTCGCGCCGCCGAAGATCCGTGCGGGGATGCCGAGTTCGAAGGCGATCACGCCGTCCAGGGCCAGGACCGCGACCAGGTGCGTCATCTCGTTTCTCCCCTCACGCCTGCGGACGGGGGCCAGCCTAGGCCAAGCCGTGGCCCGATTCTTTCGAAAGCTGGCATTCAGGCCACTCGTCGCGCTCCGGCCGCCCCGGGAGACTCGACCGCGTGACCGAACGCAACGTCCTCGCCCCCACTTCCTCCGCCGGAACACCCGGCCCCTCCGAGGGAACACCCGGCCCCTCCGCCGGAACACCCGCCCGGGGCCGGGTGCACTACGCCTGGGTGGTCGCCGGCGTCGCCCTGCTGGTGCTGCTCGGCTCGGCCGGGTTCCGCTCCACGCCCAGCCTCATGATGGACGCCCTGCACAACGAGTTCGGCTGGTCGCTCGGAACCATCTCCAGCGCCACCTCCGTCAACCTCACCCTCTACGGCCTCACCGCCCCCTTCGCCGCCGCCCTCATGGACCGCTTCGGCGTGCGCCTGGTCGTCGTCTGCGCGCTGCTCACCATCTCGGTCGGCTCCGGGCTCACCATGCTGATGCGCGAGCCGTGGCAACTGGTGCTCTGCTGGGGCGTGTTGGTCGGTCTCGGTAGCGGATCGATGGCCGGTGCCTTCGCCACCACCATCACCGGCCGCTGGTTCCGCGCCCGCCAGGGCCTGGTCACCGGTGTGCTGACGGCCGCCGGGGCCGCGGGCAACCTGGTCTTCCTGCCGGTCGGCGCCTGGCTGGTCGAACAGCACGGCTGGCGCTCGGCGGTGGTCGTCGTCTCGCTCGCGGCCAGCGCGGTCGCCGTCCCGGTCCTGCTCCTGATGCGCGAGCGGCCCGCCGACATCGGCCTCCTCCCGTACGGTGCCACCGAGGCCCCGCCCGCCCCCGTCACCGACAACCGGGCGCTGGCCCGCTCGCTGCGCGTGCTGCGCGATGCCGCCCGCACCCGGGCGTTCTGGCTGCTCGCAGGCTCCTTCGCGATCTGCGGCGCCACCACGGCCGGCCTGGTCGGCACCCACTTCATCCCGGCCGCCCACGACCACGGCATGCCCGTCACCACGGCGGCGAGCCTGCTCGCCCTGATCGGCATCTTCGACGTCGCCGGCACCATCGCCAGCGGCTGGCTGACCGACCGCGTCGACTCCCGGCTCCTGCTGGTCGTCTACTACGGGCTGCGCGGGCTCTCCCTGCTCCTCCTGCCGCAGCTGCTGGCCGGCTCGCTGAAGCCGCCGATCCTCGCCTTCGTCGTCTTCTACGGCCTGGACTGGGTGGCCACCGTGCCGCCGACCGTCGCCCTGTGCCGTCGGCACTTCGGCGAGGACGCGCCGATCGTCTTCGGCTGGGTGCTCGCCAGCCACCAGATCGGCGCGGCCGTGGTGGCCGGGCTCGCCGGGCTCGCCCGGGACGCGCTCGGCAACTACGACGCCACCTGGTACGGCGCCGGCGCACTCTGCGCGATCGCCGTCGGTCTGTGCCTGGCGCTCCGCGGCACCCGCAAGGACCGGGTCACCGTCGCTCTGTCGTAACGACGGTGAGGCTCCGCGCCCATGACGCTCACCTTCACGCTCGACCCCGAGGCCCGACCCAGCGCCTGGAGCGGTTCCACGCCCGCCGCGGCTACCGCGAGGTCGGCCGGGTCCGGGCGCGATCCGGGCCGCCGCCGGGGACGAACGCGACGACGTCACCTTCTGGCTCGACCTGCGCTGACACCGGCGCCGGACGGCCCTCGCGGAGCGGGGAGCGGGAGACCCGTCCCCCGCTCCGCCCGTCGGGCATGCTTCACTGGGAGACCGGCCCCGACCCCCCGCGCAGTGAAGGACGTGTCCCAGTGAGCAGCAGCAACGGCCCAGGCAAGTCGCACGCCACGCTCCGCTACACCTCCCTGCGGGTCAGCATCTTCCTCGGCTGCCTGCTGGTGGCCCTCCTGCTCGGCCACTTCGGGGTCATCCCAGTCAGCGGCCAGACCGGCGTGATCTTCCTGTTCCTGCTGGCCGCGATCGTCTCCGCGCCGCTCAGCTACGTGCTGCTGAGCAGGCAGCGCGACGAGATGTCCGCCCAGATCAGCACCAAGGTCTCCGGGATGCGCAGCCGCACCGCCGAGCGGATCGCCGCGCAGAACGCCGAGGAGGACGCGGCCGACGAGGCCGCCCGCGCCGCCGCGTCGCGGAACTGAGCCCGGACCGCCCGGACCCGCTCCCGCCGCCGTGCCCGCCCCCGCCGACCTCCCGCACCCGCAGACCCCCGAGCCGTCGGCTCCCGAGCCGCGGACCCCTGAACCGCACGCTGCCGACCTCCCGCAGGCCCCCGAGCCGCCGGCCGCCGAGCCGAGTGCCGCCGAACCGCCCGCCGACAGCGGGGGCGGCACCTGGCCCGCCCCCGCGCGGCGGCCCACCGGCCGGGACGTCGCCCGGCTCGCCGGGGTCTCGCAGGCCACCGTCTCCCTCGTGTTCTCCGGCTCCGAGGCCGGCTCCCGGGTCTCCGACGCCACCCGCGAACGCGTCCGCGAGGCCGCCCGCAGCCTCGGCTACCGCCCGCAGGCGGCCGGCCGCCAGCTGCGCCTCGGCCGCAGCGGAATGATCCTGCTGGCCGTTCCGAACATCCTCGGCCCTTTCTTCGGCCGGGTGCTGGAGGGCGTCCACGAGGAGGCCGGGCGGCACGGCCTGGCCGTCGTCGTCAGCTCCGGCTGGGGCAGCGCCACCCTCGCCGAGGCCGCCACCACCAGCCGTTTCGACGGCCTGCTGATCTGCTCGCCGGACGACAGCCAGCTCGGCGAGCTGCCCGCCGACACCCCCGCCGTCTTCCTCGACGCCGACCCGGGCACCGACCGCGCCAGGCCCACCATCGAACTGGACGTGGCCGGCGGCATGCGGGCCGCGGTCGAGCACCTGGCCGCCCTCGGCCACCGCCGGATCGGCCGGCTTCGCTCGATCCACTCCGCCTACACCTTCCGGGTGCGGCAGGCCGCCTTCGAGCGGGCCGTGGCCGAACTCGGCCTGGACGTCGTCGAGTTGGGCGTGAGACTGAACGAGGGGCACACGGCCGCCCGGAGTGTCGCCCGGCGGATGCTGGAGCGCCCGGACGCGCCGCGCGCGGTGATCTGCGACGACGACGTGGTGGCCTCCGGGGTCTACCAGGCCGCCGCCGAGCTGGGCGTGCGGGTGCCGCACGAGCTGTCCGTCGTCGGCATGGACAACGTGCCGGTCGCCGCGCTGCTCGCCCCGCCGCTGACCACGGTCGACCTGCCCGGCGAGGAGCTCGGCCGGGCCGGCGCCGCCGCCCTGGCCGGTCTGCTGCGCGGCGAACGGGTGACCCCGCTGCCGCCGCTCGCGACCTCGCTCGTGCTGCGCTCCTCGACCACTGCGGCCCGTTGACGGGGGCGTACCGATCGGACCAGTCCGACCAGGCGAAAAGCATCGGCCACTCCCGCGCCGCACCCCCGGGCGGAGAATCCACCGCCCGGACGCAGACCCCCACCTTCCAGCCGCCCGCCACCGGCATCAAGGTCACCGCCGGCCGGGGCCGCCACGGCTGATCCGACCGCGCACGACGGACGCATGCGCACACGACGGACGAATGACTGTGCCCGCCGGTCCAGACCACCAGCGGGCACAGTCGTCTCCGGGGGCCGGTCAGCCCACCGGCACCGGCTGCGGCACCGGCGCGAGCGGCACCACCCGGAACCACCGGCGCGCGCCGAACAGCAGCAGACCGCCCAGCCCGATCCCGCCCGCCGCACACAGCGCCACCGACCGCAGCGAGCCCTCGGCGAGGTTCCCGGACACCGCGTAGCCGAGCGAGTTCCCGGTCGCGAACAGCGTCACCAGCCAGGCGAACGCCTCCGTCACCGTCCCGATCGGTGCCAGCTCCGCGACCAGCACGAACGCCGCCGCCAGCAGCGGGGCCAGCAGGATCCCCGACACGAAGGCCAGCCCGGCCATCGGGTACGGCGCGGGCAGCACCACCAGCGGCAGGTAGGAGGCGGCCATCACGAGCGCCATCACCCACGTCCGGGTGCCCGTGCCGCTGCGCCACCTGACCGCCCCGTACGCGAGCGCGCCCAGCAGCCCGCCGAGCGCCGCCAGCGCCAGCAGCATGCCGGCGCCGCCGGGCAGGGCGCCCGCGTGGTGCTCGGCGTAGGCGATGAACAGCACGTTCTGCGCGCCGACCGCCCAGCCGGCCCCGGCCAGTCCGATCAGCAGCAGCACCAGGCCGGGGGAGCGCAGCGGACCCAGCAGCCCGGCCGAATGCCCGCGCGCCGGAGCGCGCCAGGCCCGCGCCGGTGCGGTGGTGGCCACGACCAGCGCGCCCGCGAGGCCGAGCCCGGCCGCCACCCACAGCGCCGCGACCGGGCTGAAGACGCCCGCGATCCCGGCGACGGCGAGCGGCCCGGCCACGTAGAGGATCTGCTGCGAGGCGGAGTCGAAGGCGTAGGCGGTGTCCAGCTGCTCCTCCTCGACCACGGCCGGCCACAGCGAACGCAGGCAGGGTTCGAGCGGGGGCATGGCGAGCCCGGCGATCGCGGCGCCGACGGGCGCGGCGAGCACCGACCCGGGCGCGAGGGCGAGCAGTGCGTACCCGCCGCCCGCGACGACGGCGGAGGCGACCAGGACACGCGGCTGCCCGGTGAGGTCGACGATCCGGCCGAGCACCGGCCCGCCGACGGCGGCCGCCAGCGCGTAGACAGCGGTGGCCAGGCCGATCCGGCCGTACGGCGCGCCGGCCTCGCGCAGGGCGAGGGCGATCACCAGGGCGGTCATGCCGGCGGGCAGGCGGCCGAGCAGGGTGCCGAACAGGAGGCGGCTGACGTGGGGGGCGCGGAGCAGGGCGAGATAGCCCATCGGCGGATCTCCGGTGGGGGAGCGGGGCGGGCAGGGGGCATCGAGGACCATGCAAAGTTATACGTATAACTGCCGAACGGTCAATCGGGCCCGATCCCGGGGCTGATGGCACGTCAGGCTCGTTCGTGTCCGGATCTCGCCCTTGCGCCGCCCTGATCTCAAACAAGTACTTTGAACATCTCAAATATTTACTGCTAACGTGTCGCCCATGACCCCCTCGGACGCACCCCGGATGCACGGCCTGGGCACCCCGCCCACCGCCGCCCGCGCGTGCCGTCTGCCGGGAGCCGTGGACAGCCCGTGCCGTTGTCGCGCCGCCTGCTGTATTCCGGCGGCACGCCCCTGACCGGGGCCGAGCCCTCTTCGCCCGGCCCGCGCGCCGTGCCGCCGTCCCCGCCGCACCCCACTGTCAGCAACGCCCTCCCCCGGAGTCGCACCCCCATGTCCACAGCGCCCGAGGCGACCTCGTCGCCGTCCGTGCTCGCCCGCATCCGCAAGACGCCGTTCTGGGCGCAGATCGCCGCCGGCCTCGTGCTCGGCGTCGGCCTCGGCTACCTCGCCCGCGCCGCCGACATCTCCTGGCTGGCCACCACCCTGGAGACCATCGGCAAGACCTTCGTCCAGCTGCTCAAACTGGCCGTCCCGCCGCTGGTGTTCACCGCGATCGTGGTGAGCGTCGCCAACCTGCGGGGCGTCACCAACGCGGCCCGCCTCGCCGGCCGCACCCTGCTCTGGTTCCTGATCACCTCGCTGATCGCCGTCGTCATCGGCCTCGGCCTCGGCCTGCTCACCGACCCGGGCAAGGGCACCAACCTCAGCACCGACGGCCTCAAGGCCCCCAAGGGCGGCGGCACTTGGGTCGACTTCCTGACCGGCATCTTCCCGACCAACATCGTCACCGCGTTCACCGAGGTGAACGTGCTGCAGATCGTCTTCATGGCGGTCGTCGTCGGCGCCGCGGTCATCAAGCTCGGCGCGAAGGCGGAGCCCGTCCTCAAGCTCAGCGAGTCGGTCCTGGAGCTCACCCAGACCGCCCTGTGGTGGGTCATCCGGCTCTCCCCGCTCGGCACCCTCGGCCTGATCGGCAAGTCCGTCGCCAAGTACGGCTGGGACCTGCTCAAGCCCTTCGCCACCCTCACCGTCGACATCTACGTCGGCTGCGCGCTGGTGCTCTTCGTCGTCTACTCGCTGCTGCTGAAGTTCGCCGGGGGCCTCAACCCGGTCAACTTCTACAAGGGCGCCTGGCCCGCGATCCAGCTGGCCTTCGTCTCCCGCTCCTCCGTCGGCACCCTGCCGGTCACCCGCCGCGTCACCGAGCGCCTCGGCGTCCCGAGCGAGTACGCGTCCTTCGCCGTCCCGTTCGGCGCCACCACGAAGATGGACGGCTGCGCGGCGATCTACCCGTCGATAGCCGCGATCTTCGTCGCCCAGGTCTACAACATCGACCTCGGCATCAAGGACTACGTGCTGATCGCCTTCGTCTCGGTCATCGGCTCGGCCGCCACCGCGGGCCTCACCGGCGCGATCGTCATGCTGACCCTGACCCTCTCCACCCTGGGCCTGCCCCTGGAGGGCGTCGGCCTGCTGCTCGCCATCGACCCGATCCTCGACATGATGCGTACCGCGACGAACGTCACCGGACAGGCGCTGGTGCCGATCCTGGTCTCGGCGCGGGAGAAGACCCTCGACCTCGCCGCCTACAACAGCCCGACCGGCGACCTGCTGGACGGCCCGGAGCCGTCCGCGGTCCCGGCCCGGGCCGGTGCCAAGGAGGCCGCTGCGGCTGCGGCCTGAACTTCGTGACGAGGCCCGTCCTCGCGCCTTCCGGCGCGGGGGCGGGCCCGTCGTGTGTGTCCGGTGGGGGCGGCTGACGGCCGGCGATCCCGGTGGCCTGAAAAGGCAGGGGGCCCGCCGGATGGCGGGCCCCCTTGGGTGTTGCTCTTGTGCTCATGGTGGCGGCTGTCGGGAGCCGCCGATGGACCCGTCGGGGTCCCGAGCGATCAGATCATCAGAGGATGGTCAGATAGCGGTGACGTTCTCCGCCTGCGGGCCCTTCGGGCCCTGGGTGACGTCAAAGCTGACCGCCTGGTTCTCCTCCAGCGAGCGGAAACCGCTCGCGTTGATGGCGGAGTAGTGGACGAAGACGTCGGGGCCGCCGCCCTCCTGGGCGATGAAGCCGAAGCCCTTCTCAGCGTTGAACCACTTGACGGTTCCCGTGGCCATGCCGTTCTCCTTGCGAGGCGTGTCGGGGGCCACACCGTGTGGCTCCCGGTCCGCTGCGCTGATCGCCCTGCCTCCGGACGAGTCCGAAGTTTTTCGATATTGCTGAAAAACTACAAAAAGCCTGCGGTTACATGCTCCGCAGGCTTCAAGTACTGCAAGGGGAATCAAACTGCAACTGAGGGCAACGCTAGCATGCGGTTGCGGTGACGACCAGGGGTGAACTGCGGTGCGCACGGCGCGTGTCGGGAGGGCGGGTGCGGGCCGCTCACAACGCCGGGCATACGCTGCGGGGAGGCGCACGAACAGCAAGGGAGCGGCGCAGTGGAGCACACCCCGGCGGAGCACACCCCGGTCAGGCCGCGGGTCGGACACATTCAGTTCCTCAACTGCGTACCCCTCTACTGGGGCCTCGCCAGAACCGGCAATCTGCTCGATCTCGACCTCACCAAGGACACCCCCGAGAAGCTCAGCAACCAGCTGGTCGACGGCACGCTCGACATCGGCCCGATCACCTGTGTGGAGTATCTGCGGCACGCCGACGAGTTGCTCGTCCTGCCCGACATCGCGGTCGGCAGCGACGGCCCGGTGATGTCCTGCGTGATCGTCAGCAAGGTGCCGCTCGCCGACCTCGACGGCCGCCGGGTCGCCCTCGGCTCCACCAGCCGCACCTCCGTCCGGCTCGCCCGCCTGCTCCTGGAGGAGCGCGAGGGCGTCCGCCCCGACTACTTCAGCTGCCCGCCCGACCTCGCCCAGATGCTCGCCGAGGCCGACGCGGCCGTCCTCATCGGCGATCCGGCGCTGCGCGCCCATCTCGGCCAGGCCGCCGACCTCGGGCTCACCGTCCACGACCTCGGCGCGATGTGGAAGGAGTGGACCGGCCTGCCGTTCGTCTTCGCCGTCTGGGCCGTGCGCCGCGACTTCGCCGCGCGCCGGCCCGAGCTGACCGCCGCCGTCCACCGGGCCTTCCTGGAGTCCCGTGACCTGTCGCTGGTCGAGGCGGCCAAGGTCGCCGAGCAGGCCGCCCGGTGGGAGGCCTTCGACGCCGACGTGCTGGAGCGGTACTTCAGCGAGGCGCTCGACTTCTCGCTCGGCGAGCGACAGTTGGCCGGCGTCGCCGAGTTCGCCCGCCGGGTCGCGTACGACAGCGGCTTCGCCCCTGACGTCGCCGTGCGGCTGCTGGAGCCGGCGGGGGTGCCGGAGCCCGTGGGGGGCCTGGAGCCGGCGGTCGTCGGCTGAGGTCCGGAGGTCCTGAGGCCCCGGGGAACCCCGGCGGTCGGCTGGGGCCGGTACCCCGCGGTGTCCGGTGTCCGGTGGCGGACGGGCGGCAGCGGCAGTGCCGGACCGGAGCGCGGACGGGGCGCCGCGATAGGCGGACGGCCTGCCGCAGGGGCCGGAATCGGCTGGCGTAGGCTGGTTCGGCCGTATCCGGAAGCACGCGCGACCGGGACCGATGCGGTGAGAACAGCAGTACCCGAGCAGTTCCGAGAGAGAGAAGGCCGCCAGGTGTCCGAGCTCGCAGCGACCACCCTCGATGCGCCCAGCACCGACCTGCAGGCCGTGCTCGACCGCGCCGCCGACGGCGGCCGGATCACCCCGGAGGAGGCGCTGGAGCTCTACCGCTCGGCGCCGCTGCACGCCCTCGGTTCGGCGGCCGACGCGGTGCGCCGCCGCCGCTACGCCGGGACCGAGCACATCGCGACGTACATCATCGAGCGCAACATCAACTACACGAACGTCTGCGTGACGGCGTGCAAGTTCTGCGCCTTCTACGTGCCGCCGAAGAGTGACAAGGGCTGGTCGCGCGAGCTCGACGAGATCCTGCGCCGCTGCGCCGAGACGGTCGAGCTGGGCGGCACCCAGGTCATGTTCCAGGGCGGCCACCACCCGGACTACGGCGTCGAGTACTACGAGCGCGCGTTCTCGGCGATCAAGGCCGAGTTCCCGCAGCTGGTGATCCACTCGCTGGGCGCCTCCGAGGTCGAGCACATGTCGCGGATCTCGGGCGTCCCGATCGAGGAGGCCATCACCCGGATCCACGCGGCGGGCCTGGACTCGTTCGCCGGCGCCGGCGCCGAGCTGCTGCCGCAGCGCCCGCGCAAGGCGATCGCCCCGCTGAAGGAGTCGGGCGAGCGCTGGCTGGAGATCATGGAGGCCGCGCACAAGCTCGGTGTGGAGTCCACCTCCACCATGCTGATGGGCACCGGCGAGACCAACGCCGAGCGGATCGAGCACCTGCGGATGATCCGCGACGTGCAGGACCGCACGGGCGGCTTCCGCGCGTTCATCCCGTACACCTACCAGCCGCAGAACAACCACCTGAAGGGCTCGACGCAGGCGACCGTCTTCGAGTACCTGCGGATGATCGCGATCGCCCGCCTCTTCCTCGACAACGTCGCCCACATCCAGGGCTCCTGGCTCACCACCGGCAAGGAGGCCGGCCAGCTGTCGCTGCACTACGGCGCGGACGACCTCGGCTCCGTGATGCTGGAGGAGAACGTGGTCTCGGCGGCGGGTGCCAGGCACCGCTCCAACCTCACCGAGCTGATCCACCTCATCCGGGCCGCCGACCGCGTCCCGGCGCAGCGCTCGACCACGTACGAGCACCTGCGGGTGCTGGACGACCCGGCGAACGACCCGGTCGACCCGCGCGTCGCCTCGCACATCGCCTCGACGGCGATCGAGGGCGGCACCGCGCACCCCGAGCTGAAGATCCTGGACAACTGAGCGCCGCCGCCGTCGTGCCGAGCTTCACCGTGCCGACCGTCGCCGTGCTGCCGTGCTGACCCTGCACCGGGCGGCCTTCGTGCTGCCCGATCCGGGCCGCTGCGTCGTGCCGTCCGCCGCCCCGTTCGTCGACGGGGCGGTGGTGGTGCGCGGCGAACTCGTCGAGGCCGTGGGCCCGTTCGGCGAGCTCGCGGCGGCCCACCCGGGGGCGCGCGTGCGGGACTGGGGCGCGGCCGTGCTCACGCCCGGGCTGCGCAATCCGTACGGGCACTGGTTGTTGGAGCGCGCGTACCACCCGGATCCGCGCGAGGAGGCCGGTGCCGAGCCGGTGCCGGGCGGGCTGGACGCGGAGACCGACGAGGTGCGGTGCGGGGCGAGCGCCCGGCGCGGGCTGCAGCGGATGCTGGGGTTCGGGGTGACGGCGGTGGCCGGGCCCTTCGAGCGGGCGTCGGTGCGGACGGCGGTGACGCGGTCGGGGCTGGCCGCGCTCGCCCCCGGGAGCGCTGGGGGCGGCGGCGAGGGGCCGTTGGACCCGCTCGCCGTGCTGCCGCTGGCGGAGGCCGTGCACGGGCGGATCGCGGCCGGGGGACGGGCGGACTTCGCGGTGTTCGCGTGCGACGCGGACGCTCCGCGGCCGTTGCCGGGGGGCTGCCTGGCGACCGTGCTGGGCGGCCGGTTGGTGTACCGACGGCGCTGAGGGCGGAGTTCCGGCGCCCGCCGGTGGCCGGTCGGTGGACCGACTTCCTTGCCGTGCAAGGGACTTCCTTCGCGTGCGGCCGAAATCGGGTTCCCGTGCGGCCGGGTGATTGCCCCTTCGCCGTGACCTGAGGGCCCGCCAGCGGATACGATCCCGGACAGCTCACTCCGTACCCTCACCACACCACCGCCCGTGCCCGCGGGTGGCGGGGCCGCGTCCCGGGCCCCGAAGCAAGCCAGGACAGGAACCATGCGACCCGCGACCGTCCCTTCGCCGCGCGCCCCGCGGCTGGGCCGTGGCTGGTACCTCGCCGCCGTGCTCAGCGCCGTGCTCGCCGTGGGCATGTGCCTGCTCGGCTGGCGCCAGGCCGACCAGGCCGACCGGATCGAGGCCCACCCGGTGCGGGTCGAGGGCGTCGTCACCCAGCTCCCGACCGGCGGCGGCTCCTACAGCGCCGTCAGCTACCGGGTCGGCGGCCAGGCGCACACGGCCGCCGCGCTGCCGCTCGCGGACGGCGCCAAGGTCGGCGACGCGATCTGCCTGGAGCACGCCGCCGACGACCCGGGTGCGGTGCGGATCTGCGGCGACACCTACCCGCAGCCGGTCGGCGTCGGGCTGGCCCGGTTCAGCGTGCCGGTGGCGGTCGTGCTCTTCCTGGTCTGCGTGTGGCGGATCCGCCGGCACCGGCGCGCGGTCGCCGTCCGCACCCGGCAGGGCCGGCTCGCGACCACCGTCGCGCTCGCGACCGGGGCGCTGGCCGAGGGGATGCCGGCGATCACGGACGGCAAGCGCTCGCGCCGCAAGGGGCGTGCGGGCGGGCGGCGCGCGCTGCACTGAGGGGCGGCCGGTGGGCCGCCAGGGGCGCGCGAGGTGGGCTCCGTGCTGCCCCGTTGCTCCGGGCGCGGGCGCCAGGGTGAACAATGGGGGCGTGACCCGAGCCTCTCTGGACAAGCAGCCGCACGAAGTCGCCGCCATGTTCGACGACGTCGCGGCCAAGTACGACCGCACCAACGACGTGCTCTCCCTCGGCCAGGCCCGCGCCTGGCGCCGGGCGGTGGCCGAGGCGGTGGCCGCCGGACCGGGGGACCTCGTGCTCGACCTCGGGGCCGGCACCGGCACCTCCTCCCTGCCCTTCGCGGAGGCCGGCGCCAAGGTCGTCCCGTGCGACTTCTCCGTCGGGATGCTCGCCGAGGGCAAGCACCGCCACCCTGAACTGGCGCTCACCGCCGGGGACGCCACCCGGCTGCCGTTCGCGGACGACACCTTCGACTCGGTGACGATCTCCTTCGCGCTGCGCAACGTCCACGACCCGGACGCGGCGCTGCGCGAGATGCAGCGGGTCACCAAGCCCGGTGGCAAGCTCGTGCTCTGCGAGTTCTCCACGCCGACCTGGACGCCGCTGCGCACGGTCTACACCGAGTACCTGATGCGCGCCCTGCCGCCGGTCGCCACCGCGGTCAGCAGCAACCCGGACGCCTACGTCTACCTCGCCGAGTCCATCCGGGCCTGGCCGGACCAGCCCGCGATGGCCGCCCGGCTGCAGGAGGCCGGCTGGTCGAAGGTCGCCTGGCGGAACCTCACCGGCGGGATCGTCGCGCTGCACCGGGCGTACAAGACCGTCGCGTAGCCGCCGCCCGTTCCCGCTCCGGGGGCGGGAACCGGGGTGTGCCTTTCGTCCTAGACTGCCGGAGGCGGCAGTCGCCGTTCACCCGTCGCCGTAGCTCCAGGAGAGTGCCCACCGTGTCCGAGACCGCAGCCGACCCGACGAAGCCGGACAGCACCGTCGAGAGCACGGCGGACGTCATCGTGGTCGGTGCGGGCCCGGCCGGCTCCACCACCGCGTACTACCTCGCGCAGGCCGGGCTGGACGTGCTGCTGCTGGAGAAGACCTCCTTCCCCCGCGAGAAGGTCTGCGGCGACGGCCTCACCCCGCGCGCCACCAAGCAGCTGGTCGACATGGGCATCGACGTCTCGACCGGGAACGGCTGGCTGCACAACAAGGGCCTGCGCATCATCGGCGGCGGGGTGCGGCTGGAGCTCGACTGGCCGGAGCTGTCCTCCTTCCCCGACTACGGCCTGGTCCGCAAGCGCGCCGACTTCGACGAGCTGCTGGTCCGTCAGGCCGAGAAGGCCGGTGCCCGCCTCTACGAGCGCTGCAACGTCAGCGGCCCGGTGCTGGACGACCGCACCGGGCGCATCGTCGGCGTCACCGCCAGGCTCGGCGAGGAGAAGCGGCCGGTCACCTTCCGCGCCCCGCTCGTCGTCGCCGCCGACGGCAACTCCACCCGGCTGTCCCTCGCCATGGGCCTGCACCGGCGCGAGGACCGGCCGATGGGCGTCGCGTACCGGACGTACTTCACCTCGCCGCGCCACGACGACGACTACCTGGAGTCCTGGCTGGAGCTGTGGGACACCCGCGACGGCCAGCGCCGGCTGCTGCCCGGCTACGGCTGGATCTTCGGCATGGGCGACGGCACCTCCAACGTCGGCCTCGGCATCCTCAACTCCTCGCCCGCGTTCGGCGAACTGGACTGGCGCGAGGTGCTCAAGGCCTGGTGCGCCGGCATGCCGCAGGAGTGGGGCTACACCCCCGAGAACATGACCGACCCGATCCGCGGCGCCGCGCTGCCGATGGCCTTCAACCGCCAGCCGCACTACACCCGCGGGCTGCTGCTCGTCGGGGACGCCGGCGGCATGGTCAACCCGTTCAACGGCGAGGGCATCGCCTACGCGATGGAATCCGGCAAGATCGCCGCCGGCGTCGTCGTCCAGGCCCACGCCCGCGTCACCGACGGCGGACGCGAGCGCGCGCTCCAGGCCTACCCGCGCATCCTCAAGGACGTCTACGGCGGCTACTACACGCTCGGCCGCGCCTTCGTGAAGCTCATCGGGAACCCGCAGGTCATGCAGATCGCCACCCAGCGCGGGCTCACCCACCCGATGCTGATGCGCTTCGTCCTCAAGCTCCTCGCCAACCTCACCGACCCCCAGGGCGGCGACGCCATGGACCGCGTCATCAACGGCCTCGCCAGGGTCGCGCCGAACGCCTGACGGACGGCCCCGCGGGCGGACGGAACACCACCGTCCGCCCGCACCAACAAATTTGATCAAGCATCGCCAAGAACCGCCCGCGGACGAAGGCCGATTGCTAGCCTGGCAGCCATGCGGATAGGCGTGAACGTCCCCAACTTCGGGCCCGGAACTCACCCGGAACACCTCGCCCAATGGGCCAAGACCGTCGAGGGCCTGGGCTTCGACCTCCTGATGGTCTCCGACCACGTCGCGGTCACCCCGGACGTCGCCAAACAGTATCCGGCGCCGTTCTTCGAGCCCTTCACCACGCTCTCCTGGCTCGCCGGCATCACCACCCGGGTCCAGCTGGGCACCACCGTCCTCATCGTGCCCTACCGGCACCCCCTGCTGATGGCCCGGATGGCCGCCAACCTGCAGCAACTCAGCGGCGGGCGGCTGATCCTGGGCGTCGGCGTGGGCTGGGCCAAGGAGGAGTTCGCGGCGCTCGGCGTGCCCTTCGAACGGCGCGGGAAGCTGACCGACGAGTACCTGCGCACCATGCGGGCCGCCTGGGACGACGAGGCCGACTACGGCAGCGGGCGGATCCCGGTCTGGGTGGGTGGCAACAGCGACGCCGCGCTGCGCCGGGCCGTGCGCTTCGGCGCGCCCTGGCACCCGCTGCGGTTCACCATGCCGTGGTTCGCGGAGGCGGTGGGCCGGCTGAAGACCATCGCCGACGAGCAGCAGCGGCCGGTGCCGGAGCTGGCGCCGCGCATCCTCCTGCGGCTGACGGACAAGCCCGTCGACGGGCCCGACCGCAAGGCCGGCGAGGGCACCATCGAGCAGATCCTCGGCGACATCGAGCAGCTGCGCCTGACCGGCGCCGACACCGTGCTGCTCGACCCCTACCTCGGCGACCCGAACGAGACGCTCCGGCCCGAGGTGGCGTGGCAGGCCCTGGCCACCGTCGCAGCGCACCGACCGTAGCCACCACCCCCAGAGAGACGGAGTACCCGTGGCCAGCAACGCCCACGACCTGCACGAGAGCGACGTCGCCGGCGCCGCCGCCGTCGCCGAGTCCGACCTGCCGTACCTGCGCCGCTGCGTGGAGCTGGCGACCGAGGCGGTGGAGGCCGGTGACTACCCGTTCGGCTCCGTGCTCGTCTCGGCGGACGGCAGGATCCTCGCGGAGGACCGCAACCGCGAGTCCAGCACCGGGGACCCGACCCGCCACCCGGAGTTCGAGCTGGCCCGCTGGGGCGCGGTCAACCTGAGCCCCGAGGAGCGGGCCAAGGCGACCGTCTACACCTCCGGCGAGCACTGCCCGATGTGCGCGGCCGCGCACGGCTGGGCGGGCCTCGGCCGGATCGTCTACGTGAGCTCGACGCGGCAGTACCGCGGCTGGCTGGCCGAGTGGGGCGTGGCGATCACCTCGCCGCTGAACCCGCTGTCGGTGCGGGACGTCGTCCCCGGGCTGGAGGTGGCCGGCCCGTCGCTCGAACTCGCCGGTGAGGTGCGTGAGTTGCAGCGCCGCTTCCGCGGCATCGACGCGGCGGTCTGAGCCTCGGCCGTTGTCCGCCGCCGCCGGGAGCCGGTGGCGGCGGACAACGGTGACGACGGTGGGGAACACACGGAACCGGGCCTGACCGCGATCCGCTGTCAGGCCCGGTTCTCGTTGTCCGGCAGGCTACCGACGATCAGACCATCCGCTGGTCGTACTTCGCCATGTGCTCCTGCAGCTCCTCGAGGCTGGGGTTGCGGCCGTTGGCCGTGAGGCGCTCCAGGCCACGGAAGTAGTCCTCGCGGTTGAAGATCGGGTAGAACATGATCAGCAGGGTGGCGTCCTCCTTGCCTCGGTTGGTGAAGCCGTGCGGCGCACCCTTGGGGACGTAGGCGAAGGCGCCCGGCTCGCCGACGACCTTCTCGTCGCCGATGGTGAACTCGATCTCGCCCTTGACGACGTAGAACATCTCGGTGGACTGGTCGTGGATGTGCGGGGCGGCACCGTTGGCCTCCGGGGCCATGTGGTGCTCGAAGAAGCCGAACTCCCCGTTGGACTGCTCGGTCGTGAGCTTGAAGTAGGTCTTCTTGCGGCCGTCGCGGATGCTCGCGAACTCGCCGCCACCGGCCGGAACATACAGGGGGATGGACATGTCTCTCCTCAGTGTGTTTCACAAGTGACGACCCGTCGGACGGGCCGGGTCTTTCGGTGGTCGGTTGCTTGGGTGGTTACTTGGCCTCGGCCAGGGCGGCGTCTTCCTGCGGGGCCCGGGCGTCCGCCTGGGCCTGCGCCCACCGGCCGATCGCCGGCGCGGCGAGACCGCAGGCGGCGAAGAGGGCGGCGAGCACGACCCACCCGACGGCCCCGGTCGTGACGACCAGGCTGACCAGGATCGGTGCGGCGATCTGCTGCACGGCCAGGCCGAGCCAGAAGACCGAGAGGTAGACGCCCTCCTGGCCGGGCACCGCGAGCAGGTAGGAGGCGCCCCAGCCGCCGGCGGACTGCCACAGCTCGCCGCCGGTCAGCGCGATCATGGCCAGGAGCAGGACGCCGATCGCCAGGACGACCGGCAGCTCGGGTGCCGCGATCAGCAGCAGGCAGCAGATGGCGAGTGAGAACCCGGCCCGGACCAGGGCCTTGGCCGCGCCGGGGATGGTGTCGGTCCCCCGGCTCGCCCGCACCTGCAGGGCGACCGCGAGGACGGTGTTGACCGCCACCAGGGGGGAGATCACCGCGGACGATACACCGGTGTGCCCGGTGATCCACATCGGGATACCGATGCTCAGCAGGGTCATGTGCATCGTCAGCACCGCGTTGATCCCGGTGAACGACAGGAACGACCCGTCCCGCAGCACGCTCATCGAGAACCGCCGCCGCAGGCTCGTCGCCGGCGTGCCGCGCACCGGGAGCTGGGAGGCCAGCAGGGCGAGCACCGCGAGCGTCGTGGCGTTCAGCAGCAGGATCCCAGTATACCCCGCCCGGGTATCTATCAACAGTCCGATTCCACCCGCGAGGGCGCCGACGGTGAAGCCGACGTTGCGGATCGAGCGCAGGATCGCGATCATCTTGATCCGCTCGTCGCTCGACACCGCCGTCCCCACCAGGGCCTGCTCCATCGGCGCGGCGGCCTTGTCGACCAGCCCCAGGACGCAGACCACGGCCAGGAATTCCCAGAGGTTCCGGACGAACGGGTACACCAGGAAGCAGACGCTGCGCCACAGGCTGACCCCGACCAGCACCTTCTTGGGGCCGATCCGGTCGGCGAGGATGCCGATCGGGATCGCCGTGCCGAGGGCGATGGTCGCGGACAGGGTCAGGCCGAGGCCGAGGTCGCCCTCGGACAGGCCCACCGACCTGGTGATGAAGGGCACCGACACGGACAGGAAGGCGCCCGTGCCGACCGCGTTGATCGTCGCCATGACGGCGAGGCGCCAGCCGACCGAGCCGCCCGGCATGGACCCGCGCAGGCCGCGGATGCGCTGCCACAGAACAGACATGTCGTTCCTCAGTCGGTTGCGATGCGAATGGCGGCGTCCGCGTCCAGCACGCGCCGGAGCGTGCCGGCCGCGTCCGGCCCGGTCGCGATGACGTGCCCGGCACGGTCCCAGGACGACGCCCACGGCCGGACCTCCTGGCCGACCACGACGTCCACCTCGGCGTCGTGCACGCCGGGCAGCTCCTTGGCCGTCTCCAGGCCGGAGATCTCGGTGACGGTGCCCGGCTCGGCGGCCAGGAACCTGATCGCCGAGGTGCGCTGCGAGGTGCTGGGCAGGCTGACCGGCCGGCCGGCGAGCAGGTCGATCAGCGTCAGCCGGATCTTCGTGTCGTAGGCCAGGTCGACCAGGTCGATCAGGTAGTCGCCCGGGCAGCGGCCCGCGCACTCGACCAGCGTCGGGCCGTCCTCGGTGAGGATCCACTCGGCGTGCAGGATGCCGGTCCGGAAGCCCGTGGACGCGACCAGCTGACGGATCGCCGTGGCGAACGCGGCCTGCGTGTCGTCGTCGAGCGGGGCGGGCAGCAGGTGACCGAGCTCGACCGGGTACGGCCCCTCGATCACCGACTTGGCGGTGACGTTCTCGAAGATGACCTCGCCCTCGCGCACCAGCGCCTCGACGCTGAACTCGGGCCCCTGCAGGCGCTCTTCGGCCAGGAACCGCCAGCGCAGCTCACGGTCGGGCACCTGCTCGTACTCCGAGGCGGACGACGTCCGCTCCCAGGCCAGCGCCGCACTGGCGGCGTCGACCGAGTCCAGCAGCTGCACGCCCACGCTCGCCTGCCGGTTCGCCGGCTTGACGACCACCGGGCCGTCCCCGGCGAAGTCGAGGATGTCCTCGGGCCCGAACACCTCCCGCCAGCGCGGGTTGCGCACGCCGCCGGCACCGGAGACCTCGCGCAGCCGGGCCTTGTCGCGCAGCGCCTGCGCGGCCTCCTCGGTGGCGCCGGGCAGCCCGAGCTTCTCGGCCAGGGCGGCCGTCGCCGGGACCGCGTACTCCAGGCCCGGCACGACGGCGGCGACCGGACGCTCGGCGGCCAGCTCGACCGCCAGCTCCAGGGCCTCGGTCGACTGCTGGTACCCGGCCGCGACGATCCGCTCCAGGCAGTCGAAGCGCGACGCCGCGTCCTGCAGCTCCCGCTTGCGGATGATGTCGGGTTCCTCGATCACCACGACGGACCCGCTGGGGACCTTCCCGTCGATGGCGCGCAGGTACGCCGCGTTGTAGCCGACGAACACCACCTGTGCGTTCGGGTCGGGGGCGGTCATGCCAACCTCCTGGTTGCTGGGACGGAGCACTGACTGGGCACTGCGAAATCCGTGACGGGGCCGCGGCTCATGCGGGGGCCCCGACCGCGCCGGTGTGGCCGGCCGCGCGCGTCGGCACGCCGTCGACGACGACCTCGACGGTGGCGAGCACCTCCGCGAGGCGGGCCCGCGCCTCCTCGGGGGAGGCACCGGAGACCACCACGTGCCCGTGCCGGCTCTTGGAGTCGCGGACCTCCGGGACGGTGTCCCCGGGCCGCAGGCGGATGCTCAGCTCGTCGACGAAGCCGAACCGCTCGGCCTGCGCCACGCCGCGGACCTCGTCGACCCGGCCGGGCGGGAAGGTGAAGAAGTGCACCAGCGCCGTCGCCGTCGGGGCGGGGACCTTCGTCGGCGTGCCCGCCATGCTCGCGAAGATCGCCTGCTCGACGTCCAGGCCGGTGGCCAGCTGGACGAGCCGCGGGATCCGGTCGCCGCCCAGGCGGGCCTGGGACTCGACGATGCGCGGGCCGCGCCCGGTCAGGATCACCTCGGTGTGCGCCGGGCCGAACCGGTAGCCGCAGGCCGTGAGGAAGTCCGTGGTCAACTGCTCGATCGCCGCGCGGCGGTCGTCGGGCAGCGGCGCCGGGTGGACGTGCCCGGCCTCCACGAACAGCGGCGGCGGGCCGAGCACCTTCTCGGTGATCCCGACGACCTGGTGGCGGCCGTCCTCGCTCAGCGTCTCGACGCTGAACTCGGGGCCGCGCAGGTACTCCTCGACCAGGAACGGGCCGTCGTAGCCGTACTCGTCGACCAGCGCGGTCCACGTCGCCAGGTCCTCCGGGCCCTGCCACAGGAACACGCCGCGGCTGCCGGCGAGCGCGGAGGGCTTGACCACGACCGGGTGGCCGATCCGCTCGACCGCGCCCGGCACCTCCCGGCGGGTCGGCGCGGCCTCGAAGGCCACGGGGGAGAGGCCGCGCTCGGCCAGCAGGTCGCGCATCGCGTGCTTGTCGGCCAGGCAGCGCACCGCCGAAGCCGGGTTGAGCTCCGCCCCCAGCTCCTCGGCCACCTCGTACGCGGTGACCATCGTCTCCTCGCGGCCGATGTGGTACACCACCGAGGCGCCCTGCTCCTCGGCCACCTCGCGGATGGTGCGGCCGAGCCGCTCGTGGTCCTCGAAGTCGGCCAGGACGAAGAAGTCCGCGAGCTCGCGCACGTCGTCCAGGTACTGCGGGGACTCCAGACGGGTGTCCCAGATCGCACCGACCCAGTAGCCCTCGGCCTGCGCCTTCCGGACGAACTGGCGGTACGGCATCACCATCAGCAGGCGCGGCCGGCCGTCGTTCCCGGAGTTCAACGGGCACCGTCCCCGGCGGCGGCGGGCACCGGCGCGGCCTCGCGGTTGAGCAGGCTCAGGTAGCGCTCGCCGGTGTCGGGCAGCAGGGTGACGATCCGCTTGCCCCGGAACTCCGGACGGCTCGCGACGACGCCGCTCGCGTGCACGACCGCACCGGCCGAGACACCGACCATGAGGCCGGCCCGCAGGGCGAGCCGACGGGTGGTGCGCAGCGCGTCGGCGTCCGCGACCGGGATCACCTCGTCGATGAGCTCGCGGTCCGTCGTCGGCGCGATGAACCCGCCGTTGAAGCCGGGGATGCAGTGCGTGCCCGGTTCGCCGCCCGACAGCAGCGGCGAACCCGCCGGCTCCACCGCCACGATCCGCACCGCGGGGTTCTTCTCGCGCAGGTACTTGCCGGTGCCGCTCAGCGTGCCGCCGGTGCCGACGCCGCAGACGAACACGTCGACCCGGCCCTCGGTGTCGGCCCAGATCTCCGGACCGGTCGACTCGTAGTGCGCCCGGACGTTGTCCGCGTTGTCGTGCTGGCAGCAGAACCACGAGCCCGGGGTCCGCCGGTGCAGCTCCTCGGCCTTGTCGACCGCCGCCTGGTAGCCGCCGGTGTGCGGGGTGCGCACCACCTCGGCGCCGAGCGACTGCAGCATCGTCACGCGCTCCTGCGTCGCGTTGTCCGGCAGCACGATGACGCAGCGGTAGCCGCGGGCCGCCGCCAGCGCGGCCAGCGAGATGCCGGTGTTGCCCGAGGTCGCCTCGATCACGGTGCCGTTGCCCGGGGTGAGCTCCCCGCGCTCCTCGGCGGCCCGGAGCATCGACAGCGCGGCGCGGTCCTTGCTGCTGGACCACGGGTTGAACAGCTCCAGCTTCGCGAGCACGGTCGCGTCGGCCGGGACGCCGTCCACGATCCGGTCCATCGCCAGCTCCAGCAGCGGCGTGCGGCCGATCAGGTCGACCAGCGACTGCGCGACGGGGCGGGCGGCGGCCGGCTCGGTCCGGATGATGATCTCGCGGGCGGCGGCCTCGGCGGTGCGCGCCGCGAGCTGCGCGCTCTCGGCGATCACCAGGACGTGGCCGGCACGGTCGCCGTTGCGGCGCACCTCGTGCAGGACGTCGCCGGGCTTCGGCTTGACGACGACCTCCTCCACGCCGGGCTGCGCGGCGGCGCGGTCCTGGCCGCCGACGGACACGACCCGGCCGGCCGGGGCGGTCAGGTACCGGATCGCGGCGCCGCCGACCGGCTTGGCCGGCACGACCTCGGCCGGCAGCGGCTCGCCCAGGTACTGGCGCGACACCAGCTCCAGCGAACGGATGCCGAGCGCCCGGTCGACCAGGTAGGTGATCTTCCCGCCGGCGGGCCGGGGGTTGATCTCCACGAGCTTCGGCCCCGACGGGGTCACCTTGATCTCGACGTGCGCCATGCCGAGGTCGAAGCCGACCGCGCGCAGAGCCTCCACCGCGAGGTCGCCGATCGCGCGGACCGTCGTCTCCGGCAGGCTCGACGGGAAGCTGTGACCCAGCTCGACGAAGTAGCCCTGGCCGGTGACCGACTTGTCGGTCACACCGAGCACCTCGAAGCGGTCGCCCTCCGCCAGCACCTCCACGCTGACCTCGGGGCCGGTGACGAACTCCTCGACCATCAGCTCGTGGTAGCGGCTCTGACCGCGGGTGTTCTCGATCCGCGACCGGATCAGCGCCACGTGCTCGGCGGCCTCCTGCGCGGTCTCCACCAGCTTGACGTCCGCGCTGCTGGTCTCGTCGGCCGGCTTCACCACGCACGGCAGACCGATCTCCGCCGCCGCCGCGGCGGCCTCCTCCGGGGTCTGCACGGTACGGAACGCCGGCATCGCGACGCCCAGTTCGGCACAGCGACGGCGCATCAGCGCCTTGTTGCGGGCGGTCGCGACACCCTCGACGCTGACCGTCGGCAGGCCCAGCAGGATCGCCACCTCGGCGGCCACGACCACGTCGTACTCGGCCAGCGTCAGGAACGCGTTGAAGGGGTGCTCCGCCGCGGCCGCGTGCACGTGGGGCATGAGCTCGTCGAGGATGTTCGTCTCGCAGTGGACGATCTCGTCGACGTACTTGTCGAAGTAGGCGGGGCCGCCCGGCACTTCGAGGTACCGGTCCAGGTCGCGGGTGAAGAAGGTCACGCGGCAGTCGAGTTCCTTGAGGATCTGCAGACCCTCGAACCCGGAACCGGAGAGGTTGCTCTCCAGAACACCTACATGGATCACGTATGCCTCCGTTGGCATGCCGACATGCGGTCGGGCTGACTTGCGATGGACTGGGGGAGGGGCCGGCTACCAGCAGCCGGAGGTGGCCAGGGTGCGCAGCAGCTGCGAGGACTCCTCGACGGGCACCCGCTGCGCCACCTTGGCCGCGGGGGCCATCACCCGGGCACCGGGCGGCACGTCGGCCAGCACGAGCGCGCCGGCGCCGATCAGCGCGTCGTCCCCGACGGTGACCGGACCGAGCACGATCGCGTTCGTCCCGATGACCACCCGGTCGCCGACCACCGGGTGGCGGCGGGCACCGGGCTTGCGCCAGGAGTCCCGCCAGAAGCCGACCGCGCCGAGGGTGACCTGGTGGAAGATCGTGACGTCGTCACCGATCACGGCGGTCTCGCCGATCACCACGGCGGCCCCGTGATCGATGAACACCCGCCGGCCCAGCCGGGCGCCCGGATGGATCTCGATGCCACCGGTCACGGCGCGCGCCACGTACGCCAGCACCCGTGCGGCCTGGCGGTGCCCCCCGGTGTGGAGGACGTGCGCCACCCGGTGTGCCCACAGGGCCGGCAGAGCCGGATGCAGGAGCGCCTCTCTCCGCGTGCGGATCGAAGGGTCCCGCTCGACGATCACGGAGAGGTCTTCCTTCGCCCTGGCGATCGTCCTACGCATGCCGTCCTCCGTCTGTCATGGCCTGCTCCCCGCTGCTCCGTCGGATGTGGTGACCGGGCTCAGTAGTTCGGGACCTTGACCAGCGTGCCGGCGCCCTCGACGATCTCCGGGACGTAGACCCGTTCGTTCCAGACGTCCTGCTCGACCGGCTCCAGGGCGATGGACACGGCGCCCTCGTCGACCGAGAACGCGGTCTTCACGGCGCTGGTGATCGCCTCGACCAGGTCGGAGATCTGCTGAGCGTCGAGGTTGTTCGGGAAGTGCTTGATGTTGACGTGCGGCACGCCGGTGACCTTCCTCATGAGCCGTGCGGACTTGATGGCGGAGGTGAGTTCGTCGATTCCGCCGGAGCGGATCAGGCCGTAGTGGTCGGCCTTCAGCTGGGTGATCGTGGGGGCCTTGGCCGTCAGCGCGAAGCCCGAGTCGATGAACGAGGCCTGGTCCCCGTCCGCCCGGAACACCGTGACCGGCGCCGAGACGGTGCGCTCGGCCAGCTCCTCGGGGGCGTACTCGAACAGGAAGGTCCGCCACACCACGTCGGTGATCCGCCGTACCAGGTCGCGCTCCAGGTGCTCGAACCGGCCGCAGACGAAGTCGACGAAGCTGGCCTCGTCGTGCGTCGCCGCCAGGCACTGCTCGACCGCCGACTGCTCCAGGTTCCCGGAGAAGACGGAGTAGAGGATCGCGACGAACGTGGGGTCGGTGAAGCTGGCCGCCGCGTCGGCGGGCGCCTCCAGGTGCGCCTCCACCGGGGGCTTGCCCGGCGCGAGGAGGATCACCTCGTCGACCTGCTCGCCGGCGCGCTCCAGCTGGTAGGCCACCTCGAACGCGACCCGGGCGCCGAAGGAGTAACCCCACAGCGTGTAGGGGCCGTTCGGCTGGACCTCGCGGATGAGCTCGATGTCCCGGGCGACCATCTCGTCGAAGGTCGGGTACGCGGTCTCGCCGGCGTTGATGCCGTAGGCCTGGACGCCGAGGAACGGAGACGTCAGGTCGAGCCGGCTCGCGAGCAGCCGCAGGCTCATCGGGTAGCCGCCGAGCCCGGGCCAGCAGAAGACGGGCCGGCGGCCCTCCTCGCCCGCGCGCAGGCGCACCAGCCGCGACGAGGTCGTCGAGGGCTCGCGGTCCACCCGCCGGGCCAGCTCGGCGATGGTCGGAGCCTCGAACAGCACCTGGAGCGGGAGGCTCGCGCCGAGCTCCTTGTTGATGCGGCTGATCAGGTTGACCGCGGTGAGCGAGTGCCCGCCGGAGCCGAAGAAGTCGTCGCGGATCGAGACCCGCTCCTGCTTCAGGACGATCCGCCACAGGGTGGCGATCGCCTCCTCGGTGGGCGTGCGGGGCAGGATCACCGGAGTCTCGGTGTCGTCCACGGCGGCCTTGTCCAGCTCGCGCAGCGCCTGGTGGTCGACCTTGCCGTTGGGGGTGAGCGGGAAGGCGTTCAGCACGGTGACCCGGTTGGGCACCATGTAGGGGGGCATCGCGTCGGCGAGGTTGTCCTTGACGATCTCGGCCGGTCCACGCATGTGGACGGAGTCCTCCTTCATGCCCTCGCTGAGCCGTTGCTCCTCGCTGATGCGGCCGCCGACGGCGAAGTAGGAGGCGGTGTCCGGGCCGAGCCCGACGATCTCCGCGATGCGGCGGGCGGCCGACAGCGGGTTGCCGGTCTCCGAGCTGTAGCCGGAGGACATCAGGCCGAGGCCGAGGTCGTTCAGCTGCAGGCGCTGCAGCTCGCGGCCGAGGTCGGTGTAGCGCTGCCAGGGCTCGTCCGCCCGGCCGATCATGCTGACCCCGAAGCTGGCGCGCTGGTACACCTCCTGGTTGATCGCGATGACGTGCTGCTTGCGGACCAACTCGTCGGACATCCGGACCAGTTCGCCGTCGACGTAGCGGTACTGGCCGGCGGGCAGGTCGGCGATCCGGCCGGGGTGGGCCTGCACGTAGAGGTCGACCGGGTCGGCGTCGGCCGGGGCCGCGGCGCTCTCCACCTCGTAGGTGGCCAGGTAGTAGTCCTCGTCGGGGCAGCGCAGGAGGTCCTTGACGGCGGGCTCGCCGTCGCGGGCGGTGATCCGCAGGCCGTAGCCGGGCAGCACATGGTCGAACAGGCCGACCATGTGACCGGCCTCGAACTGGAGGACCTCCTGGATGTTGTTGAGGTAGACCGCCTCGATGGCCGACCGGCGCCCGATGAAGTGGGCCTTCAGCCGCGGTTCGCCGGCGGGGGCCGGGCTGATCAGCACGAGGCTGTGGTCGACCGGGTGGAAGTAGTAGTAGCCGGGTTCGAGGCCCGCGACGCCCGACAGCTCCAGGTAGAGCTGGGTGGCGTACAGCGATCCCGGGGAGGCGTAGCCGTACTTGGGCAGCAGCCGCTCGGTACTGGTGAACTGGCCGAAGTTGCGTAGCAGCGCGCCGAGTTCGGCAGGCGTCAGGGTGTCCGGGGTGCGGGGTGCGGTCGCCTCGCCGGCCGGGCGGGCGAGCAGGTTCAGGACGTCGTCCCTGGTGACCTCGCCGCCCTCGTAGAACCGGTACGTCTTGCGGGCGAACGCCGTGCGCCGCTGCTCGGGCGTCTCCTGCCGACCCTCCAGTGCGACGGCCGGCAGGCCGGGCTCGTCGCGCACGCCCAGGCCGGCGAGCTGGGCCTTGAGCTGGAGCTTGCTCTTCTTCGACTGGTGGTGGGCGCCGTGGTTGCCCTGGTCCATCAGCGAGGCCTGGTTGGGGTCGAGCTCGATGAACGCGATGAGGTTGGCGCCGGTCCGCTGGTCGTCGCGGACCAGGACGGCGGCCCGCTTCACCCAGTCGTGGGACTCGATGGACACCTTGATCTCGTCCAGCTCGACCCGGAACCCGCGCAGCTTGACCTGGCTGTCGGTGCGGCCGAGGAACTGCACGGTGCCGTCGTCGTTCCAGCGGGTGAGGTCGCCGGTGCGGTACAGGCGGTCGTGGTCGGGGTCGTCGGAGAACGGGTTGGGGATGAACCGCTCGGCCGTCAGGTCGTCACGGTTCAGGTACCCGCGGGCCACCTGGACGCCGGCGATGTAGAGCTCGCCCGACTCTCCGGGCGCGACCGGATTCCGGGCGGCGTCGAGGATGTGGAAGCTGAGGCCCCGCACCGGCCGGCCGATGGAGATGTGGTCCGGGCCCTGGCGCACCGTGTCCCGGTCGACCGTGAGGGCCGAGGAGTTGATGGTGCACTCGCTCGGGCCGTACAGGTTGATCAGGTCGCAGTCCGGCAGCGCGTCGAAGACCTCGACCGCGAGGCTCTTGGTGAGCGCCTCGCCGCCGCTGAAGATCTGGGTGAGGGAAGTGCAGTCGGGCAACCGTCCACTGTCGACGAGCGCCTGAATGAGCGTCGGAACACCCTGAAGTGTCGTCACATCATGAGCGACGATCAGGTCGAGGAGGCCGTTCGGGTCGGCGTAGACCCCGCGCTCGCTCATCACCACGCTGGCGCCGCAGGCGGGCGCGAGGATCTCCCACTGGGCAGCGTCGAAGCTCAGCGGCGTCTTCTGCAGCACCGTCCGGGTCTGGTCGAGGCCCTGCTCGTCGGCCATCCAGCGCATCTGGGCGACGATGCTGTGCTGCTCGATGCCGATGCCCTTCGGGTTGCCCGTGCTCCCGGAGGTGTAGATGACGTACGCGAGGGAGTCGCCGTTGTCGCCCCTCGCCTCCCGGGGGGATTCGTCGGCGGCGGCCGCGGTGTCGGTGGTGTCCGCGGTGTCGGTGATGTTCGTGGCGTCTGCGGTGTCCGCGGTGTTCGTGGCGGCGAACGTCCCGGAGGCCGCCTCGGCGAGAGTGATGATCTTTGTTTCCGGCGGCGCCATGGCGGCCACCCGGGATGTCAGGGACGTGTCGGCCAGAATGACCTTGGTCCGCGAGTCCACCACCATGTACCGAACGCGCTCGTCCGGATACTCAGGTGACAGCGGCAGATACGCAGCACCGGCGTGCAGCACGCCCCAGACGCTGGCCATGAGATCGACGGACGGTTCCATGAAGATGCCGACCGGCTCGTCCGGCCGCACGCCGAGTTGCCGCAGGTGGTCGGCGATGTGCTCGCTACGGTCGCTGAGCTGCTGGAAGGTCAGTCGCTCGGCGCCACAGGAAACGGCGGTCCGGTCGGGCTGGACAAGCGTGGCCGAGCGCAGCATGTTCGAAAGAGTCAATTCCTCGGACCCTGTGAATATCGCCATCATTCCTCGAATTCGTCATTCTTCGAGCGCATAGCCGACAAGGGTGCATGCCGATATGGCCGATGCCAGAAAATGTGACCGCGGCCGCGACCGCCTGTTATCGCGGTGCATTGACCCCGGCGAAGAGGGCATGCGAAAAGCGCGTAAACAGGATGCCAAAAGAAAATTACGTGGGCATGACACTAGCTCGAACAGTCGCGGTCCATAAGGGAGTTCTCATGACCGCGCGGCGTCCAGCCGATGCTCAGGCTGAATCGGATTACTTACAACAGAGGTTCGGGCGCTCCCCTGCGCCCCCTTGCAGAAACAACACTACGCCTCCCCCTCGACCGTCGGTTGGCCGGCATCTGAATAGTCGGATGTGCTGTGGTGTGTCCGTGCTATCCGGGCCGGTCAAGCGCTCTTCCGTCGGCGATGACTCTAAAACCGGAAGACTCGCGTTGTAAATCCCCGAAGACGCTCCGCGCATGCCCTGCGTGTGCAGCTCGTGCGCAGCTCAGGCGCGGCTCGCACCTGGCGGGCTGTGCGAATGCCGCGACGGCGGACCCTGCGTTCGGTGGTCGTCGCGTGACCGTCCGGAGCCATTTGCCGTGGTCACGGGCGGTGGCCGACCGCGCCTCGGCGGGTTCGCGGGTGGTCGGAGCGCGTCATCCGGGCGGCGGCATCTTCTTACGCGGCGTCGTGATGCGATGACTTTCCGTCAGAATTCTTCTGGTTCACGACCTTGAGTGTGATCGTCGACACACCGGTTTGATGGTGACCGATCCATCCTGTGTCGCGCGCTTTCCCGTGGCGGTTTCTTGGCGGCCGTGATGTTTGCGCCAGGTTGATTGATGCCGGAGACGTGTTGGCCGCGGTGCCGGCGGGCTTTCCGGCGAGGTTGGAGTGCCGGATGGCCGGGCAATGGGCATGTACATGCTTAATCTTGCCAGGGCGGCAAGGGGAATCGCTCAAAGCCGCTTTCGGGCACGGGTTCTGAATCAGAGTCAGGTGTCCGCGGGGGCTGGATGCGCCGGCGTGGGGCGTGGGGCGGGGGCGCGGGGGCTGTGCGGGTGAGGCGGGTTGCGGGGGTCGCGGTGGTGGGCGTTCGGGCGGGGTGGGTGGCGGCGCGGGGCGGCTCGATCGTCGGGAGCCTCGGCGATCCGGCCATCGTCACCCCTCCCTCACTGCTGCATCTGACAAGCTATTGCGATCATGTCGCAATAGCTGCCGTGGTGCAATGCCTGCCCTCCTCGGTGGAGGGCGTCGGTGCGGGGCATGCTCAGGTGCGGCGTGCCGGCCGTGCTTGGTGTCCGCGCGGCGGCGCGGTGCTGTGGCGGTGCGCGGTGCTGTGGCGCTGCGTGGTGCGCGACGCTGCGGGAGGTGCCGTGCGTGGCGGAGCCGTGCGCGGTGGCGCTTGGCGCGGGCGCGGCCAGTGCCGGCGGTGCTGCGGCGGTGCAGCGTGTTCGGCGTGAGTGCGGCCGACGCCGGGGGGCGGTGCGCGGCGGCGGTGCAGCGCGCGGTTGCGGTGGCGCGGCGTGCGGCGGAGCTTGGCACGGGTGTGGCCCGCGCCAAGGCGGCGTGCGGCGGGCGGGGCGATGGTCCTTGCCGGCTCGCGATGGCGTCTTCGCCTGCGGGGTGGCAGGGAGCGGCGGTGTCGGTGCGATGAGCGCCGGAAGGGAGCCGGAGGGGCGCCGTGGTGATTCCGGTCGATCGGGGTGGAGCCGGGTCGTCGCCGGCCGGCGCGGGGTGGGCGCACTCGGCGAACAGGGGGCGCGGTCGATCGCCGGTGAGGCGACCGGGCCATGTCGGCTCAGGCTAGGTAGCGGCAATCCGATCGTCAACGGGATCGCCGGAAGCGCCGCCGAAGAAGCTGTGACGTGGCATCAAGTTGCCTGCGGGGGCGTGCGACTGGCGGCCGAGCGCTGCTCGACGTAGGCGAGGCGGTCGGCGAACACCCGAGCCGCGTCCGGGGTGAGCGTCCGCAGGGCGACGAGCGCGGAGAAGACGACGTCGCAGAGCTCGTGCTGGACGTCCTCCCAGGTGTGGGTGACCCCCTTGCGCGGGTTCTGGCCGGTGGCACCGATCACCGCGGCACCGACCTCGCCGACCTCCTCGGAGAGCTTGAGGATCCGCAGCAGGCGCTCCTCCTGGGGTGACTGCGTGCTCTCCTCGTCGAGCCAGGCGACCAGGTGGTCGACGCTCTCCCAGATCCTGCTGTCCATGCGGTGCTGCTCCCGTCGCTCCCGTGCGGTGTCGTTGGTGCTGCCACCGTACGGGAGCGCCGGAGCTGCGTGTCGGGCCCTGCACGCGGGGCTGTTGGCCGGGCGGGTGCGGGGCCGTCGGCGGGTGGGGCCGTCAGTACGTGCTGATCTTCACGTGGCGGATGTTCACCGGCAGGGTGGGGTAGCCGTCGCCGGGGCCGTTCTGGTCGTCCTCGCCGCCGGCGGCGATCTTCTGCAGGACGTCCAGGCCCGCGGTGACCCGGCCGAACGGGGTGTAGGCGGGGGAGAGTTTGGTGTCCTTCCAGACGAAGAAGAACTGGCTGCCGTTGGTGTTCGGTCCGGCGTTGGCCATGGCCACGGTGCCGGCCGGGTAGGTGGCGCCGGTCAGGTTCTCGTCGGGGAAGGAGTAGCCCGGGCCGCCGCTGCCCGTCCCGGTGGGGTCCCCGCACTGGAGGACGTAGATCCGCTGGGTGGTGAGGCGGTGGCAGTGGGTGCGGTCGAAGTAGTCGTTCTCGGCGAGGAAGCGGAACGAGAACGTGGTGCAGGGGGCCTTGTCGGTCAGAGCCTCGAAGGTGATCCGGCCCTGGTCGGTCCGCAGGGTCGCGCGGTAGGGCTCGGCGGCCTCCTCGGGGTCGAAGACCGGGATGCCCTTGAAGTCGTCGGCCGGCACGGCCGGGGTGTAGGTGCAGGCGGCGTTCGGGGCCGGGGCGGGGGTGTCCGCGACGGCGGTGCCGGTGCTCGCGACGAGCGGGAGGACGGTGGCGGCGGCGACCAGCGCCCACTGCTTGCGCTTCACGTGACGGGCCTTCCGGGGGGTGGTGGACGGCGGGATTGTCATGGAGGCATCATCCACGGCCGGATGGCGATCCGGTAGGGGGTGGCGTGGCTCCGGTTTCGGTCGTGGCGGCGGTGTAGGTGTGGTGATGGTGGATCGTCAGATTGCCTCCGGGGTTCGGTGGTTGGCGGAGAGCATCTCGCCGGTCGGAGTAGCGGGGTGGGTTGGGGTGGCAGGGGCGGTGGTGAACAGTCCGGCGCGGGCTGCCAGGGCGGCGGCGTCGGCGGCTCGCTCGGCGGTGAGGGCGTCGAGCGGCTCGCCGGTGACGAACAGGCGGTAGTAGAGCGGGGCGGTCGCGGCTCGGACGACCTCGGCGCCGTCCGTGCCGGCGGGCAACTCGCCGCGGGCGACGGCCCGTTCGGCCACTTCGGCGGCCTGGTGGTGGCGGGCCGCGAAGAAGGCGCGCAGGGCGGCGGCGCCGGCGTCGGAGCGCTGGGCGGCCGCGATCAGCGCGGTGGGGGTCGGGCCCAGGTCGGGGTCGGTGAAGACGGCGAACACCTCGTGGGTGATCCGGCGGAGATCGCCGCAGAGGTCCCCGGTGTCGGGCAGGGGCCAGGGCTGGTCGGCGGAGGCCGTCAGGGCGTCCGCGACCAGTCCGTCCACGCCGCCCCAGCGACGGTAGAGAGTCGCCTTGTGGACGCCGGAACGGGCCGCGACCGCCTCGACGGTGAGGCCGTCGTACCCCTTCTCGGTGACCTCGGCCAGCGTCGCGGCGACCACGTCCGCCCGTACCCGGGCGCTCCGACCGCCGGGGCGGGGGGTGGGGGTGTGCGGGGTCGGGGTCTCGGAATTCTCACTCAAAGTCGACTCCAGTCGCATTAAGGCTTGCCGCGGTGGGGTGGTCATGCCATGCTCATCGTAATGCGACATGAGTCGCATTACGAGAGGAGTTCTCATGTCCGCCACCACCCCCGACCCGACCGCCCTCCACCCCCTTGCCGGCCACGACCGCGTCGTCCTGCTGCGCCCCCTCGTCACGGACCCCAGGATCGAGGTCGGCGAGTACACCTACTTCGACGACCCCGACGGAGCCACCCGCTTCGAGGAGCGCAACATCCTCTACGCCTACGGCCCCGAGCGCCTGGTGATCGGCAAGTACTGCGCCCTCGCCACCGGCACCCGCTTCCTCATGGCCGGCGCCGCCCACCCGACCATCGGCGTCTCCACCTTTCCGTTCACGATGTTCGGCGGCAGCTGGACCGAGCAGACCCTCGACATCGTCACCGGCCTCCCCAGCCGGGGCGACACCGTCGTCGGCAACGACGTCTGGTTCGGCCACGGCGCCACCGTCCTGCCCGGAGTGCGCATCGGCGACGGGGCGATCATCGCCGCCGGAGCCGTGGTCACCTGCGACGTCGACCCCTACACCGTCGTCGGCGGCAACCCCGCCCGCCCGATCCGCCGCCGCTTCCCCGACACCGACATCGAGCTCCTCCTGCGCGCCGCCTGGTGGGACTGGCCCGTCGATCTCGTCACCGCACACGTCCGCGCCATCATGGCCGGCACCCCGGCCGACATCGGCGCGATCGCCGAGGAGCACGGCCTGCTCGCCGCTTGACCCGTGGTTCGAGCCGAATGCCGGACGGGCCGGAGCCGTCATATTCGCCGCAGGGTGCGGCGGGCGTAGTCGACGGTGACCGCGCCGAGCAACGGGCCCCAGGCCACCAGAGGCAGATAGGCGAGGGTCATCACCGCGGCGGCGACACCGTGCGGGGATCCGGGCTCGGCCATGTTCCGGGCCCAGCCGCCGAACAGCGCGAGCAGGCCGAGTGCGGTCAGGACCGCCGAGCCCAGCGCGGCCGGGACGATCGCCGCGAACGGGTGGACCGCCCGGCCGCCGACGAGCGGGATCCAGCGCGGCACCACCAGGCCCCACGGGCGGACCAGCCCGACGGTGAGGAAGGCCAGCGTCTCCGCCACGGCGCTGAGCGCCACGACGTACACGGTGCCCCAGCCCGGGTAGTACCGGCGGACCTCCTCGGCCATCGCCCCGCCGAACCCGACCGGGACACCGACGCCGAGCGCGATCCGCCACAGCCCCGAGGGCACCGTGGTGCACACGGCGGCCCTGGCCGCCAGCTCGGCCCAGCGCGGCGCGGGCGGCACGGCCTCAGCGGCGACCCGCGCATCGATCACGATCTCCGACATGGTGGTGGACTCCCCTCCCGGCCGGCCCGGCGACCGATCCGACGGCTCAAGCCTGGCGGCCGGAGCCGGGCGGCGGTAGCTGCCGATCGGGCTGTTCTCCCAGCTCAACAGGCCTGCGAAATAGGACGATCGGCACAGCCGATCCGCCTCGACGCGTCGTAATGTGGGCGCAGTCGAAGGGAGGTTGTGACGATGACTCAGATGCTCTCGCTGGTCGTACCGGCTGCCGTGCTGCTCGGCTGGCCGCTCCGCACCCGCTACGGGACGGCCTCCGTGGTGTGCGCGGCCGGAGCGCTCTCGGTGGCCGCCACGGTCGGCGTGTGGATCGCCGGCCGGTGGACGGAGGCGGACCGCTGGCCGGGCCTGGTCGGCCTGTTCGAGCTGGCCGTCCTGCTGCTGTCGACCGTGCTCGCCCTGCGGGCGGAGGACGGCCGCAGGGCCGCGGCGGCGGCCTGGACGGTCGGCGGCGCCGTCTCGCTCTGGCCGTCCCGCTTCGGGCTGGTGACCGGCCCCGGAGACGTGCTCACCCTCTTCGGCTTCGGCGCGCTCTTCGCACTCCCCGCCGTCCTGACCGGGCTCTACCTGCGTCGCCTCGACGAAGGCCGACGCCGGGCGGTGGCCGAGGCCCGCCGCTCCCAGCGGCTGGAACTGGCCCACGACCTGCACGACTTCGTCGCGCACGATGTCAGTGGCATGGTCGCGCAGGCCCAGGCCGGCGCGTACCTGGCCGCGATCGACCCGGCCGGGGCCGTCGCCATGTTCGAGCGGATAGAGCAGGCCGGGCAGCGGGCCCTGGCATCGCTGGACCGGACGGTGCAACTGCTGCGCACGGAGGAAGGGACCGGGCGCGGCCCCCAGCCGGGGCTGGCCGAACTCGCCGAGGTGGCCGAGAGGTTCACGGCCACGGGCGGCGCGGAGGTCCGGCTGGAACTGCCGGACGCCCCGGTCCCGAGGGAGGTCGCGGGGACGGTCCACCGGGTCGTCGTCGAGGCGCTGACCAACGTCCGGCGGCACGCCCCGGGCGCTCGGCGGATCGACGTCCGGGTCGGCTGCACCGGCGGGTGGCTGGAGTTGACCGTGACGAACGACGGCCGGGCACCCGGCCAGGGCGGGCGTCCCCGTCGGGGCGGTGGCAGCGGACTGCCGGGGTTGGCGGCCCGGGTGGAGGCCCTCGGCGGCACGTTCGACGCCAGCGCGCACGAGCGGGAGGCCTGGCGGGTGACGGCGAGGCTGCCGCTGGACGCGCGGGAGCAGCAGGTGCAGTCGGAAAGGCCGGCGATTCCGGCGAGGACCAGCGGGAGGGAGAAGTGAGCATGAGCAGCGGCGCGGGGCCGACTCGCATCCTGGTGGCGGACGACCAGGCGGACGTCCGCGGCGCGTTCCGGATGATTCTGGACGTGCAGCCGGACATGGTCGTGGTGGCGGAGGCGGCGGACGGCGCCACGGCCTTGGCCGAGGCCAGGCGGCTGAAGCCGGACGTGGTGCTCGCGGACATCCGGATGCCGAAGCTCGACGGCCTGGAGGTCACGCGGCAACTGGCCGGGGAGTGCAAGGTGATCGTGGTGACCACCTTCGACCTGGACGAGTACGTGCACACGGCCCTGCGGAACGGTGCGGCCGGGTTCCTGCTGAAGCGTTCGGGGCCGGTGCTGCTGACCGAGGCGGTGCGGGCGGCAATGGCCGGGGACGCGTTGATCAGCCCACAGGTGACCGTCCGGCTGCTGCGGCACATGGCAGGGCAGGAGCCCGATCGGCAGGCCGATGCTGGGCCCGTGACGGCGCCGCTGATAGCCGGCTCGGCGGAGGAACTGACCGCGAGGGAAAGGGAGATCGCGGAACTGGTGGCGGACGGCGCGACGAACGCCGAGATCGGAACGGGACTGTTCATCTCACCGGGCACGGTGAAGAACCACCTCGCCAACATCCAGCGCAAGCTCGGTGCCCGTAACCGGGTGGGCATTGCGGCCTGGGTCTGGGAACAGGCGGCCGGTATCCGGTAGCCGGCCCCATGGGACCGCGGCTGGGGTCTCGATCCTGGCTGTGTCACCGCTGTCCGGGAGGGGAACGCCTTCCGAGGAACTGGTCGGCCTCACCCGGAAGCAGGAGGTGTGTCCTCCGTCGCCCATCACGACGCTGGCTGGCCCGGCGCGGCAGCCGTCCGGCAAAGGGGGCGAAGTCCTGGCCGTGTTGCCGGTCGGGCGCGGCCCCGACCCTGGGTGGTCGCGCCCGGCCCGCGGCGACCAGATGGGCCGCGACCCAGCAGGAAGAAGACGGTGCCGTCCTCGTGTGGGGGTCACCGTGTAGGAGGCGGTGCCGAGCTGCACCGCAGCCGAGCCGCCACCGGCCGCCTGGGAGGGGGCCCAAGGAGACTTCGCGCGCTTGTGAACGAAGGGTCAAGCGAGCGTTCACCCCCCGGCCACCCCTCCGAGTGAGCCGCTATAACACGTCAACATGGCGCCCGGAAATTTGCCATCCCCGGAGCATAGTTGATATAGGAGCATGGCCCTGACCAGCCGCTTCACAAGTAAATACGACTGGTTGTGACCATTTGACTGCTTTGTGTTGACGGAACTGGGCATGTTCGCATTCACCCACATTCCCAGGGTGTCGTAGATCACAAAGATCCCGGCGAACTGCGTGTCGCAGATCACAAGCCGACGGGCATAGGATGCGCTCGTTCCAGCCTTTGTGAACTGCCTCACATGAGGTGGATCTCGGGAACTGGAGCGCGGGTTCACCTCAGCGTGACCCGCCGGTTCCGATCTGCAGTCAAGGACGACTGGACGGAGGGAGCGGGGGCTATGAATGCCTACGCGCCGATCCTCGTACTCGGTGCCATCGCGGCGGCGTTCGCGGTCGGCTCCGTCGTGATGGCCTCACTCACCGGCCCCAAGCGCTACAACCGGGCCAAGTTGGAGGCGTACGAGTGCGGCATCGAGCCGACCCCGCAGCCCGTGGGCGGCGGTCGGTTCCCGATCAAGTACTACCTGACGGCGATGCTCTTCATCGTCTTCGACATCGAGATCGTCTTCCTCTATCCGTGGGCGGTGACCTTCGACGCCCTCGGGATCTTCGGGCTGGTCGAGATGCTCCTGTTCATCGCCACCGTCTTCGTCGCCTACGCCTACGTGTGGCGGCGCGGCGGCCTGGAGTGGGACTGAGCGCTGGGCGCCCGCCCACCCGTCGGCAGCCTGCCCCGGTCGGCCCCGGCGACCCCTTGTGAACGAGCGGACAAGCCCGAACGGCCGACGAACCCGAAGGGACGGACGGACGGGCCAGGAACCAGCGGACAAGCCAGAACCGGCCGATGAACCACCGGACTTGAGGCATTGAGAGGGATCTGATGGGAATCGAGGAGAAGCTGCCGAGCGGCTTTCTGCTCACGACCGTGGAAGCGGCCGCCGGCTGGGTGCGCAAGGCGTCACTCTTCCCGGCCACCTTCGGCCTGGCCTGCTGCGCGATCGAGATGATGACCACCGGCGCCGGCCGCTACGACCTGGCCCGGTTCGGCATGGAGGTCTTCCGCGGCTCCCCCCGGCAGGCCGATCTGATGATCGTCGCGGGCCGGGTGAGCCAGAAGATGGCCCCGGTGCTGCGCCAGGTGTACGACCAGATGGCCAACCCGAAGTGGGTCATCTCGATGGGCGTCTGCGCCTCCTCCGGCGGGATGTTCAACAACTACGCGATCGTGCAGGGGGTCGACCACATCGTCCCGGTGGACATCTACCTGCCCGGCTGCCCGCCCCGCCCGGAGATGCTGATGGACGCCATCCTGAAGCTGCACGACAAGATCCAGCACGAGCCGCTGGGCGTGAACAAGCGCCGGGCCGAGGAGCTCGGCGAGGCGCTCGCCCTGCGGGCCACCCCCATCAGCGAGATGCGGGGGCAGCTGCGATGAACGAGCAGGTACCCGAGATCCGCCGCGAGCAGCCGGTCCGCGAGATCCCGGTCGAGGTGGTCGGTCGCCGCCAGGGCATGTTCGGTGCCCAGGACAGCGGCGACACCTCCGGTTTCGGCGGCCTCGCCGCGCCCGTCGTGCTACCCGGACCGAGCGAACGCCCGTACGGGGGCTGGTTCGACGAGGTCGCCGACGAGCTGGAGGGCGCCCTGGAGGAGCAGGGCCTGGACCCGGCCGACGTGATCGAGAAGACGGTCGTGGACCGTGGCGAGCTGACCTTCCACGTCGACCGCGCCCACCTCCTGCGCACCGTCCGCGTCCTGCGCGACGATCCGGCGCTGCGCTTCGAGCTGTGCCTCGGCGTGAGCGGCGTGCACTACCCCGGCGACAAGGGCCGCGAGCTGCACGCGGTCTACCACCTGCGCTCGATCACCCACGGCCGGCTGATCCGGCTGGAGGTCACCGCGCCGGACGCCGACCCGCGCATCCCGTCCGTGGTGAGCGTCTACCCGACCAACGACTGGCACGAGCGCGAGGCCTACGACTTCTTCGGTCTGGTCTTCGAAGGCCACCCGGCGCTGACCCGGATCATGATGCCGGACGACTGGCTGGGCCACCCGCAGCGCAAGGACTACCCGCTCGGCGGCATCCCCGTCGAGTACAAGGGCGCCCAGATCCCGGCACCCGATCAGCGGAGGTCGTACAGCTGATGAGCACCCAGCACTACGAAGAGGCGCACGAGGAAGCCCGCGAGGAAGCCCGCGAGGAAACCCTCAGGGGAGCCAGCCAGGAAGCCGGAGCGGCCGAAGAGGCGCAGGCCCGCGAGACCACCGAGGGCCGCGTCTTCACCGTCACCGGTGGCGACTGGGGCGAGGTGGTCGAGGCGGTCGGCCGGGCCGACGACGAGCGCATCATCGTCAACATGGGCCCCCAGCACCCGTCCACGCACGGCGTGCTGCGGCTGATCCTGGAGATCGACGGCGAGACGGTGAAGGAGGCCCGCTGCGGCATCGGCTACCTCCACACCGGCATCGAGAAGAACATGGAGTTCCGCAGCTGGGTCCAGGGCACCACCTTCGTGACCCGGATGGACTACCTGACGCCGCTGTTCAACGAGACCGCCTACTGCCTCGCGGTCGAGAGGCTGCTCGGCATCACCGCGGACGTCCCGGACCGGGCGAGCGTCATCCGCGTGATGATGATGGAGCTCAACCGGATCTCCTCGCACCTGGTCTGCCTGGCCACCGGCGGCATGGAGATCGGTTCCACCACCCTGATGATCTACGGCTTCCGGGACCGCGAGCTGATCCTGGACGTCTTCGAGCTGGTCACCGGCCTGCGGATGAACCACGCGTACGTCCGCCCCGGCGGCCTCGCCCAGGACCTGCCGCCCGGCGCCGTCGACCAGATCCGCGAGGCGGTCAAGCTCCTGCGCTCCCGGATGCACGAGTACGACAAACTCGCCACCGGCAACCCGGTGTTCAAGGCCCGCCTGGTCGACGTCGGCTTCCTGGACCTGCCCGGCTGCCTGGCCCTCGGTGCCACCGGCCCGATCCTGCGCGCCACCGGCCTGCCGCACGACCTGCGCAAGTCCGACCCGTACTGCGGTTACGAGGACTACGACTTCGAGGTCGCGGTCGCGGACGGCGCCGACTCCTACGGCCGTTTCCTGATCCGCCTGGAGGAGATGCGCCAGTCGCTGCGGATCGTCGAGCAGTGCCTGGAGCGGCTGCGTCCGGGCCCGGTCATGGTGGCCGACAAGAAGATCGCCTGGCCCGCCCAACTCGCCGTCGGCCCGGACGGGATGGGCAACTCGCTCGACCACATCCGGAAGATCATGGGCACCTCGATGGAGGCCCTGATCCACCACTTCAAGCTGGTCACCGAGGGCTTCCGGGTCCCGGTCGGCCAGGCGTACGCGGCGGTCGAGTCGCCCAAGGGCGAGCTGGGCGTGCACGTGGCCAGCGACGGCGGGACGCGCCCCTACCGGGTCCACTTCCGCGATCCGTCGTTCACCAATCTGCAGACGATGGCGGCGATGTGCGAGGGCGGCCAGGTCGCCGACGTGATCGTCGCGGTGGCCGGGATCGACCCGGTGATGGGAGGCGTGGACCGGTGACCAATGTCGAACTCGGACTGCCGGCGCTGCCGGCGAAGCCGTACCCCGAGGAGGTGCACACCCGGCTGGCCGCGGACGCCGCGGAGCTGATCGGCCGCTACCCGGTGGCCCGTTCGGCACTGCTGCCGCTGCTGCACCTGGTGCAGGCCGAGGAGGGCTTCGTCAGCCCGACCGGCATCCGGTTCTGCGCCGAGCAGCTGGACCTGACCACCGCCGAGGTCACCGCGGTCGCCACCTTCTACACGATGTACCGGCGGCGTCCGGCCGGGAAGTACCACGTCGGGGTGTGCACCAACACGCTGTGCGCGGTGCTCGGCGGCGATCAGATCTTCGACGAGCTCCAGGAGCACCTGGGCATCCGCAACAACGAGACCACCGCGGACGGCGATATCTCGATCGAGCACATCGAGTGCAACGCGGCCTGCGACTACGCCCCCGTGGTGATGGTCAACTGGGAGTTCTTCGACGACCAGACCCCCGAGAGCGCCCGGCGGCTGGTCGACGACCTGCGCGCGGGCCGGGAGGTCCGGCCCACCCGCGGCGCCCGGCTGTGCGGCTTCAAGGAGACGGCCCGCATCCTGGCGGGCTTCCCCGACGAGCGTCCGGGTGTCAACGACGAGTCCGGCGCCGGCGGCGCGCCCTCGCTGGCGGGCCTGCGGCTGGCCAGGGGCGAGGCCCTGCCCGGCACCGGCGGCACCAGGGTCGTCTCCCCGCGCCACGAGGAGCACCTCGGCCAGGAGCCCCACCCCGAGGAGCCCGGCCACCAGGACCGCCCCGGCCAGGAAGGGACCGAAGCGTGATGACCTCCGCCGAGCCGGCCGAGAAGCTGCTCACCCCCGTCCTGTCGGCCTCCTGGGACGACAGCCGCCCCTGGACGCTCGCCACCTACCGCCGCCACCACGGTTACGACGGCCTGAAGGCGGCCCTCGCGATGCCGCCGGACGACGTGATCGCCCTGGTCAAGGACTCCGGTCTGCGCGGCCGCGGCGGTGCAGGCTTCCCGACCGGCATGAAGTGGCAGTTCATCCCGCAGAACGACGGCAAGCCGCACTACCTGGTGGTGAACGCGGACGAGTCGGAGCCGGGCACCTGCAAGGACATCCCGCTGCTGTTCGCGAACCCGCACGCGTTGATCGAGGGCATGGTCATCGCCTCCTACGCGATCCGCTGCGACCACGCGTTCATTTATTTGCGCGGCGAGGTCGTCCCGGTGCTGCGCCGCGTGCACGCGGCGGTCGCCGAGGCGTACGAGGCGGGGCTGCTCGGCCGCGACATCATGGGTTCGGGTGTGGACCTCGACATCACCGTGCACGCGGGCGCCGGCGCCTACATCTGCGGCGAGGAGACGGCGCTGCTGGACTCGCTGGAGGGCCGCCGCGGCCAGCCCCGGCTGCGTCCGCCGTTCCCGGCGATCGCGGGCCTGTACGCGTGCCCGACGGTGGTCAACAACGTGGAGTCGATCGCCTCGGTGCCGTCGATCCTGGCCCGGGGCAAGGAGTGGTTCAAGGGCCTGGGCACCGAGAAGTCCCCGGGCTTCACGCTCTACTCGCTGTCCGGCCACGTGACCAACCCCGGTCAGTACGAGGCGCCGCTCGGCATCACGCTGCGCCAGCTGCTGGACCTGAGCGGCGGGATCCGCCCGGGGCACCGGCTGAAGTTCTGGACGCCGGGCGGCTCGTCGACCCCGATGTTCACCGACGAGCACCTGGACGTGCCGCTGGACTACGAGGGCGTCGGCGCGGCCGGGTCGATGCTCGGCACGAAGGCGCTGCAGGTGTTCGACGAGACGACCTGCGTGGTGCGGGCCGTCACCCGCTGGACCGAGTTCTACGCGCACGAGTCGTGCGGCAAGTGCACGCCGTGCCGCGAGGGGACGTACTGGCTGGTCCAGCTGCTCAAGCGGATCGAGGCCGGCGAGGGCGTCGAGGGGGACCTGGAGAAGCTCCTCGACATCGCCGACAACATCAACGGCAAGTCGTTCTGCGCCCTGGGCGACGGCGCGGCGAGCCCGATCGTCTCCTCGCTCCAGCACTTCCGGGCCGAGTACGAGCAGCACCTGGCCGAGCGCCGCTGCCCGTTCGACCCGGCTGCCTCCACCGTCTGGGCCGACGGGCCCCGCCCCGGCCACCAGTCCGCCACCGAGAGGGAGGTGCACGCGTGACGATCACGGAGCAGGCCGCCCCCGAGGCGGCGGTCGAGCTGGTCACGCTCACCATCGACGGCGTCGAAGTGCAGGTCCCCAAGGGGACGTTGGTGATCCGGGCCGCCGAGGTGATCGGCACCCAGATCCCGCGCTTCTGCGACCATCCGCTGCTGGATCCGGCCGGCGCGTGCCGGCAGTGCATCGTGGAGATCGAGGGCCAGCGCAAGCCGGTGGCGTCCTGCACGATCCCGGTCGCCGAGGGCATGGTGGTGCGCACGCAGCTGAGTTCGCCGGTGGCCGAGAAGGCGCAGCGCGGTGTGATGGAGCTGCTGCTGATCAACCACCCGCTGGACTGTCCGGTGTGCGACAAGGGCGGCGAGTGCCCTCTGCAGAACCAGGCGATGTCGACGGGTGCCGCGGACTCGCGCTTCGAGGGCATGAAGCGGACGTACGAGAAGCCGGTTCCGGTGAGCAGCCAGGTGTTGCTGGACCGGGAGCGCTGTGTGCTCTGCGCCCGCTGCACGCGCTTCTCGCAGCAGATCGCGGGTGATCCGTTCATCGATCTGGTGGAGCGCGGTGCGTTGCAGCAGGTCGGTACGGGCCAGGGTGACGATTTCGAGTCGTACTTCTCGGGGAACACGATCCAGATCTGTCCGGTGGGTGCGCTGACGTCGGCGGCCTATCGCTTCCGCTCGCGTCCGTTCGACCTGGTGTCGTCGCCGAGCGTGTGCGAGCACTGCTCGTCGGGCTGTGCTCAGCGGACCGACCACCGTCGGGGCAAGGTGCTGCGTCGCCTTGCGGGTGAGGATCCGGCGGTGAACGAGGAGTGGAACTGCGACAAGGGCCGGTTCGCGTTCCGTTACGCGCAGCAGCGGGACCGGTTCACGACTCCGCTGGTGCGGGTGGACGGCGAGTTGGTGCCCGCTTCCTGGCCGGAGGCGCTGGCGCGGGCGGCCGAGGGGCTGCGCGGCGCGCGGGCGGGTGTGCTGCCGGGCGGCCGGGTGACGGTCGAGGACGCGTACGGGTACGCGAAGTTCGCGCGTGTGGTGCTGGGCACGAACGACGTGGACTTCCGGGCCCGCCCGCACAGCGGTGAGGAGGCGGACTTCCTGGCCGCGGCCGTCGCGGGGCGTGGTGTGGACGTGGACGGCGGCGGCGTCAGCTACGAGCAGTTGGAGCAGGCGCCGGTGGTGCTGCTGGCGGGTCTGGAGCCGGAGGAGGAGTCGCCGATCGTCTTCCTGCGGCTGCGGAAGGCGAATCGCAGCAAGGGCCTGAAGGTGTACTCGGTGGCGGCGTTCGCGTCGCGGGGTCTGGCGAAGCTGCACGGTGCGTTGCTGCCGGCGGCGCCGGGCACCGAGCCGGAGTGGTTCGGGGCGCTGGCGGCGGACGAGCCGCTGACCGACGACGCGGGGCGCGCTGCGGAGCTGTTGCGCGCGCCGGGTGCGGTGATCCTGGCGGGTGAGCGGCTGGCCGTGATCCCGGGGGCGTTGACGGCGCTGCTGCGTCTCGCGCACGCGACGGGTGCCCGGCTGGCGTGGGTGCCGCGCCGGGCCGGTGAGCGGGGCGCGGTGGAGGCGGGTGCGCTGCCGGGCCTGCTGCCGGGCGGCCGTCCGGTGGCCGCTCCGGCGGCGCGGGCGCAGGCGGCGGCGCTGTGGGGTGTGGCGGAGCTGCCGTCGCGGCTGGGCCGGGACACGGACCAGATCCTCGCGGCGGCGGCGCGCGGTGAGTTGGACGCGCTGGTGGTCGGCGGGGTGGATCCGGATGATCTGCCGGATCCGGCGCTGGCGGACGAGGCGCTGGCGGCGGTGCGGTTCGTGGTGTCGCTGGAGTTGCGTCCGTCGGCCGTCACGGGGCGTGCCGACGTGGTGCTGCCGGTGGCGGCGGTGGCGGAGAAGGCCGGCACGTTCCTGGACTGGGAGGGCCGGGTGCGGATGTTCGAGCCGGCGCTCAAGCCGGACCAGTTGATGGGCCGCCATCTTCACTCGGACGTGAAGGTGCTGAACATGCTGGCGGACGCGCTGGGTCACCGGCTGAGCCTGCCGGACGTGCGGTCGGCCCGGTTGGAGCTGGACGGGTTCGCGCCGTGGACCGGGGACCGGGCGGCGGATCCGGCCGCGCACCCGGGAGTGCTGCCGCGGCCGGCCACCGGGCAGGCGGTGCTGGCGGGCTGGCGCCAGTTGCTGGACAACGGGTCGCTCCAGGAGGGGGATCCGCATCTGGCGGGCACCCGGCACCGGGCGGTGGCCCGGCTCTCGCCGGTGACGGCGCGGGAGGTCGGCGCGCGACAGGGCGAGGACCTGCGGGTGACGGGTCCGGCCGGTTCGCTGACGCTGCCGCTGGAGGTCACCGAGTCGCTGCCGGACCGCACGGTGTGGATCCCGCTCAACTCGACTCCGGGCGGCGCGCACCGCACGCTCGGCACCGTCGTCGGCCAGCTGGTCACGATCGCCGCCACCGACGCCGTGCCCGCCGTGGCGGATGCGGCCGCGGAAGGGGAGGACCGATGAACAACCCGCAGCCGTACGAGATGCTCAGGTTCTTCGGCCATGACCCGTGGTGGCTGGTGCTGTTGAAGGCGGTGTTCTGTTTCGCCTTCCTGGTGCTGACGGTGCTGATCGCCATCGTGTGGGAGCGCAAGGTGGTGGCCTGGATGCAGTTGCGCATCGGGCCGAACCGGCACGGTCCGTGGGGTCTGCTGCAGTCCCTGGCGGACGGCGTGAAGCTGGCGCTCAAGGAAGACCTGGTGGTCAAGGGCTCGGACAAGGTGGTCTACGTCCTCGCTCCGATCGTGTGCGCGATCCCGGCGTTCATGGCGTTCGCGGTGATCCCGTTCGGTCCGGCCGACAACGAGGTGTCCGTCTTCGGGACCCGGACGGCGATGCAGCTGACGGACCTCCCGGTGGCGCTGCTGTACATCCTGGCGACGGCGTCGGTGGGCATCTACGGGATCGTGCTGGCGGGCTGGTCCTCCGGGTCGACGTATCCGCTGCTGGGCGGGCTGCGTTCGTCGGCGCAGATGATCAGCTACGAGATCGCGATGGGCCTGTCGTTCGCGGCGGTGTTCATCTACTCGGGGTCGATGTCGACGTCGGAGATCGTGGCGCAGCAGCAGCCGACGTGGTTCGCGGTGCTGTTGCCGGTGTCGTTCATCGTGTACATCGTCTCGATGGTCGGTGAGACGAACCGGGCGCCGTTCGACCTGCCGGAGGCCGAGGGCGAGCTGGTGGGCGGGTTCAACACCGAGTACTCGTCGCTGAAGTTCGCGATGTTCATGCTGGCCGAGTACGTGAACATGGTGACGGTGTCGGCGGTGGCGTCGACGCTGTTCCTGGGCGGCTGGCGGGCGCCGTGGCCGGTGACGGAGTTCTGGGCGGGCGCGAACCACGGCTGGTGGCCGATGCTGTGGATCACGTTGAAGATCCAGTTGCTGCTGTTCTTCTTCATCTGGCTGCGCGGCACGCTGCCGCGGCTGCGCTACGACCAGTTCATGAAGCTGGGCTGGAAGGTGCTGATTCCGGTCTCGCTGGTGTGGCTGGTGCTGATCGCGAGCGTGCGGGCGCTGCGCAACGAGGGGTACGGCTTCGGCGAGGTGGTGCTGTACGTGGGGGCGCCGGTGGGCGTGATCCTGCTGCTGTCGCTGCTGCGGGACTTCGCGCGCAGGCAGCCGGAGCCCGCAGCGGCATCGGGGGAGGGGGAGCCTCCGGGTGGGGGCACCTCCCGGCCCGAGGCCGGGGGAGAGTTCGACCCGATGGCGGGCGGGTACCCGGTGCCGCCGCTGCCGGGCCAGGTGCTGCCGCCCGTTCCGCGCCGGCGCAGCCGGGCGCCGAAGCAACTCCAGGACGCCCTGAACGGGTCCGACCATTCCGAGGGGAGCTGATCCGCGATGTCGTCCGACCACACGGACCGTCCGGAGAGGACCGACCGGCCGTCGGTCCTGGGCCCGGCCGCCGGTTTCGGCGTGACGTTCCGGGCCATGTTCAAGAAGCGGCTGACGGAGCAGTATCCGGAGCAGAAGAAGCCGACGGCGCCGCGCTTCCACGGCCGTCACCAGCTGAACCGTCATCCGGACGGGCTGGAGAAGTGCGTGGGCTGCGAGTTGTGCGCGTGGGCGTGCCCGGCCGACGCGATCTACGTCGAGGGTGCGGACAACCGGGACGAGGAGCGCTATTCGCCCGGTGAGCGCTACGGCGCGGTGTACCAGATCAACTACGCGCGCTGCATCCTGTGCGGGCTGTGCATCGAGGCGTGTCCGACGCGGGCACTGACGATGACGAACGAGTACGAGCTGGCGGACTCCTCGCGCCGGGACCTGATCTTCACCAAGGAGCAGCTGCTGGTGGGTCTGTCCGAGGGCATGGTCGACACCCCGCACGCGATCTTCCCGGGTGCGGACGAGGGCGCGTACTACCGGGGCGAGATCACGGCGGCGGCGCCGGGGACGGTCCGCCAGGAGCGCACCGACCGGGAGAAGGAGGTGCAGGAGTGACCACGGTTCTGGCGGAGGCGACCGGGACGACCTCGACCGGCGAGGCCGTCCAGTTCTGGGTGCTGGCGGTGGTCGCGGTCGGCGGCGCGCTCGGCATGCTGCTGATGCGCAAGGCGGTGCACAGCGCGCTGTGCCTGGCGGCGACGATGCTGGCGCTGGCGGTGTGCTACATGGCCGAGGGCGCGGTGTTCCTGGGCGTGGCGCAGATCGTCGTCTACACCGGCGCGATCATGATGCTGTTCCTGTTCGTGGTGATGCTGGTGGGTGTCACGAGCGAGGATTCGCTGAAGGAGCAGCTGAAGGGGCAGCGGTTCGCCGCGGTGCTGTGCGGGCTGGGCTTCGGCGTGCTGCTGGTCGCGGGGATCGCGAACGCGAAGCTGGACCAGTTCACGGGTCTGCAGGGCGCGAACGCCGAGGGCAACGTGCCCGGTCTGGCGCGGCTGATCTTCACCCGGTACGTGTGGGCGTTCGAGGTCACCGGCGCGCTGCTGATCACGGCGGCGGTCGGGGCGATGGTGCTGACGCACCGGGAGCACGTGAAGGCGCCGAAGACGCAGCGCGAGCTGGCGGCGCAGCGGGTTCGGGACAACATCCAGGTGCCGCCGCTGCCGGCGCCGGGCGTGTACGCGCGGCACAACGCGGTGGACGTTCCGGCGCTGCTGCCGGACGGCACGGTCGCCGAGGACTCGGTGATGGCGACGCTGCGCGAGCGCGGCCAGGTGCGGGACGTGAGCCAGGACATGCTGCGCCGGATGGCGGAACTGGAGAACACGACCGCGGACTGGCTGGGCCGTCCGTCGTCGCAGCGGCCGGCGGTGTCCGGGCCGCGCAAGTCCCTGGAGCCGGTCGCGGCCAACAACACGGTCGCGGCCAACAACACGGTCGCTGCCAACAACACGGTCGGGGGCAACAACGTGAACCACCCGAAGACCGGCGAGGAGGGCGCGGAGTGAATCCGGTCAACTACCTCTACCTGTCGGCCCTGTTGTTCACCATCGGTGCGGCCGGGGTGCTGATCCGGCGCAACGCGATCGTGCTGTTCATGTGCGTCGAGCTGATGCTGAACGCCTCGAACCTGGCGCTGGTGACGTTCTCTCGGCTGCACGGCACGCTGGACGGCCAGATCATCGCGTTCTTCACGATGGTGGTCGCGGCCGCGGAGGTCGTGGTGGGCCTCGCGATCATCGTCTCCATCTTCCGGACCAGGCACTCCGCTTCGGTCGACGACAGCAACCTGATGAAGCTGTAGGCGGAGGGCCCTCGGTGAACTCTCTCATTCCGCTGCTGGTGGCGGCCCCGCTGGCCGGTGCCGCCCTGCTGCTGCTCGGCGGGCGGGCGCTGGACCGGTCCGGCCACTGGCTGGCCACGGCGCTCGCGGCGCTCTCGTTCGGCTTCGGCCTGGCGCTGTTCTCGGACATGCTCGGCCGTGACGCCGGGCACCGGGCGATGACGAAGCACTTGTTCAGCTGGGTGCCGGTGAACGGTTTCCAGGCGGACGTCTCGTTCCGGCTGGACCAGCTGTCGATGACGTTCGTGCTGCTGATCACCGGTGTCGGCACGCTGATCCACCTCTACTCGGTCGGCTACATGGCGCACGACGAGCGCCGCCGCCGCTTCTTCGCGTACCTGAACCTGTTCCTGGCCGCCATGCTGCTGCTGGTGGTCGCGGACAACTACCTGCTGCTGTACTTCGGTTGGGAGGGAGTGGGCCTCGCGTCCTACCTGCTGATCGGGTTCTGGCAGCACAAGCCGAGTGCGGCGGTGGCGGCGAAGAAGGCGTTCATCGTCAACCGGGTCGGCGACATGGGCCTGTCGATCGCGATCATGCTGATGTTCGCGCAGTTCGGCTCCTTCGCCTTCGACCCGGTGTTCGGCGGGGCGGGCCGGGCGAGCGAGGGCAGGCTGACGGCGATCGGCCTGATGCTGCTGCTGGCGGCCTGCGGCAAGTCCGCGCAGGTGCCGCTGCAGTCCTGGCTCGGGGACGCGATGGAGGGCCCGACCCCGGTCTCGGCCCTGATCCACGCGGCGACGATGGTGACCGCCGGCGTCTACCTGATCACCCGCTCCGCGGCGATCTTCAACCTGGCGCCGGACGCGCAGACCGCCGTGGTGGTGGTCGGCGCGGTCACGCTGCTGTTCGGTGCGGTCGTCGGGTGCGCGAAGGACGACATCAAGAAGGCGCTGGCCGGATCGACGATGTCGCAGATCGGCTACATGATCCTCGCGGCGGGCCTCGGCCCGATCGGCTACGCCTTCGCGATCATGCACCTGGTGACGCACGGCTTCTTCAAGGCCGGGTTGTTCCTCGGCGCCGGGTCGGTCATGCACGGCATGAACGACGAGGTGGACATGCGGCACTACGGCGGCCTGCGCACGTACATGCCGGTCACCTTCGTCACCTTCGGCCTCGGCTACCTCGCGATCATCGGCTTCCCGGGCCTGTCCGGCTTCTTCTCCAAGGACAAGATCATCGAGGCGGCGTTCGCCAAGGGCGGCACCGAGGGCTGGATCCTCGGCCTGTGCGCGCTGGTCGGCGCGGCCGTCACCGCGTTCTACATGACGCGCGTGATGGTGCTGACCTTCTTCGGCGAGAAGCGCTGGCAGCCGGACGCGGGGGGCAACGCCCCGCACCCGCACGAGTCGCCGAAGACGATGACGGTCCCGATGGTGCTGCTGGCCCTCGGCTCGGTCTTCGCGGGCGGGCTGTTCGTCCTGAACGACTCGTTCCTCACCTGGCTGGAGCCGGTCACCGGCCACGCCGAGGGCGACTCGCCGCTCACACCGCTCACCGTCACCCTGCTCACCACCGCGTGCATGCTGGCCGGCGTCGGCCTCGCCTACGTCATGTACGGGCGCGGCACCGTCCCCGTGGTGCCGCCGGTCGGCTCCCCGCTCACCCGGGCCGCCCGCCGCGACCTGCTCCAGGACGACCTCAACCACGCCGTCCTGGTGCGCCCCGGTTCGGCGCTCACCGCGACGTTGGTCTACTTCGACAGCCGCGGCCTGGACGGCTTCGTCAACGGCCTGGCCGCCACCATCGGCGGGCTCTCCGGCCGGTTGCGGCGGGTCCAGAACGGCTTCGTCCGTTCCTACGCGCTCTCCATGTTCGGCGGCACGCTGGTGCTGGTCGCCACGACTCTCCTGATGAGGTCCGTGTGATGGACAGGAAATCCACAACGTATGGGGGAGGAGTGGGCATGAGCGAGCGAATCACCGAAAGGCGTGCGCGGGCGAATGCCCCTGCCGGGCGAAGCGAGGCGGGCGCATGAGCGAGCGTAGTGAGCGAATCATCGAAAGGTGCGTGTGGGCGAATGCCCCTGCCGAGCGAAGCGAGGTGGGCGCATGAGTGTCCTCTTGACCGCCACGTGTGCCGTCCCGGCGGCCGGCGCGGTGCTGACCGCCGCCCTGCCCGCCGGGTCCACCGAGGACCGGCGCACCACGACCAAGGCCGTCGCCCTTGGCACCTCGGCGGTCACGCTGGCCCTGGCCGCCCTGGTGGCCGTGCGGTTCGACCCGCACGGCGACCGCTACCAGCTGACCGAGTCCCACAGCTGGATCCGCTCCTTCGGCATCAACTTCTCGCTCGGCGTGGACGGCATCGGTGCGGTGCTGGCCCTGCTCACCGCCGTCCTCGTGCCGATCGTGATGCTCGCCTCCTGGCACGACGCGGATCCTGCGCCGGCCGCGCCCGACGGCACCTTCGACCCCGACACTTTTGAGGGGCGGCGCCGCACCCAGGGCTTCTTCGCGCTGATCCTCGCGGTGGAGGCGATGGTCCTCGTCTCCTTCTACGCCACCGACGTGTTCGTGTTCTACGTGTTCTTCGAAGCCATGCTGATCCCGATGTACTTCCTGATCGGCGGCTTCGGGGACCGGGCGGGCGGCCCCGAGTCGGCGCGCCAGCGCTCCTACGCGGCCGTCAAGTTCCTGCTGTACAACCTGCTCGGCGGCCTGGTCATGCTCGCCGCCGTGATCGGCCTGTACGTGATCGCGCAGGACCAGGGCCTCGCGACCTTCGACCTGCCGACCCTCGCCTCGGCCGTCGCCGACGGCAGGCTGCAGTTCAGCGGCACCGCCTCCAACGCGCTGTTCCTCGGCTTCTTCTTCGCCTTCGCGGTGAAGGCCCCGCTGTGGCCGCTGCACACCTGGCTGCCGAACGCGATGGGCGAGGCCACCGCCGGCACCGCCGTGCTGATCACCGCCGTGGTCGACAAGGTCGGCACCTTCGCGATGCTGCGCTTCTGCCTCGGGCTGTTCCCCGACGCGTCGAAGACCTTCGCCCCGGCGATCCTCGTGCTGTCGGTGATCGGGATCATCTACGGCGCGCTGCTCGCGGTCGGCCAGAAGGACATCAAGCGCCTGGTCGCGTACGCCTCGATCTCGCACTTCGGCTTCATCATCATGGGCATCTTCGCGCTGACCAGCCAGGGCCAGAGCGGCGCCACCCTGTACATGGTGAACCACGGCATCTCCACCGCCGCGTGGATGCTGGTGGCCGGCTTCCTGATCTCGCGCCGCGGCTCGCGCCTGATCGCCGACTACGGGGGCGTGCAGAAGGTCGCCCCGGTGCTCGCCGGGACGTTCCTGCTCGGCGGCCTCGCCACCCTGTCGCTGCCCGGGCTCGCCCCGTTCGTCAGCGAGTTCCTCGTCCTGGTGGGCACGTTCACCCGCTACCCGGCGATCGGCATCGTCGCCACCTTCGGCATCGTGCTGGCCGCGCTGTACGCGCTGCTGCTCTACCAGCGCACGATGACCGGCCCGGTGAAGGCCGAGGTCACCGGCATGCCGGACCTCAAGGTCCGCGAACTGGCCGTCGTCGCCCCGCTGGTGGCGCTGACGATCCTGCTCGGCGTCTACCCCAAGCCGCTCACCGACATCATCAACCCGGCGGTGAACGCGACGCTCTCGCAGGTCCACGAGACCGACCCGGCGCCGGCCCACCCGGTCGCCGCCACCTCAGGAGGTGAGCAGAAGTGAGCACCACCGGCATGCTCGCCGCCGCTGGCGGCTCCACCCCCGGCATCCCGGCGCCGCACATCGAGTACGGCCAACTCTCCCCGATGCTGGTGGTGTTCGGCGCCGCCGTGGCCGGCGTCCTGGTCGAGGCCTTCGTGCCCCGCCGTTTGCGGCACTGGACGCAGGTCGTCCTCGCCCTCACCGGCCTGGCCGGCGCGTTCGCCGCCGTCGTGGTGCTCGCCGCGCAGGGCCACGGCACCACCAGGATGGACCTGCTCGCCATGGAGTCGGTGGCGATGGACGGCCCGGCGCTGTTCCTGCAGGGCGTGATCATCCTGGTCGCCGCCGTCGCCGTGCTGACCTACGCCGAGCGGCGCCTGGAGCCCAAGGCGGGCGGGCGCCCGGCCGACGCGTTCGCCGCGCAGGCCGCCGCCACCCCGGGCGGCGAGCAGGAGCGGGCCGCGGTCCGGGCCGGCTTCGCCACCAGCGAGGTGTTCCCGCTGACCCTGTTCGCCGTCGGCGGCATGCTCCTCTTCCCGGCCGCCAACGACCTGCTGACGATGTTCGTCGCGCTGGAGGTCTTCTCGCTGCCGCTGTACCTGCTGTGCGCGCTGGCCCGGCGCCGCCGGCTGCTCTCCCAGGAGGCGGCCGTCAAGTACTTCCTGCTCGGCGCCTTCGCCTCCGCGTTCTTCCTGTTCGGCACCGCCCTGCTGTACGGCTACGCGGGCAGCGTGAAGCTCGGCGACATCGCCGACGTCATCTCCGGCAAGGCCATGACCAACCCGGCGCTGCTCAGCAGCACGCGGACCGACGCGCTGCTGCTCATCGGCCTCGCGATGCTCGCCGTCGGCCTGCTCTTCAAGGTCGGCGCCGTGCCGTTCCACGCCTGGACCCCGGACGTCTACCAGGGCGCGCCGACCCCCGTCACCGGGTTCATGGCGGCGGCCACGAAGGTCGCGGCCTTCGGGGCGTTCCTGCGCCTGTTCTACGTGGCCTTCCCCGGGCTGCGGCTGGACTGGCGGCCGGTGCTGTGGGGCGTCGCGATCCTCACCATGGTGGTCGGCGCGGTGCTCGCGGTCACGCAGCAGGACGTCAAGCGCCTGCTCGCCTACTCCTCGATCGCGCACGCCGGGTTCATCCTCACGGGTGTGATCGCCACCAGCAAGCAGGGCCTCGGCTCGGTGCTGTTCTACCTGCTGGCGTACTCCTTCGTGACGCTGGGCGCGTTCGCCGTGGTCACGCTCGTGCGCGATTCCAAGGGCGAGGCGACCCACCTGTCCAGCTGGGCCGGTCTCGGCCGACGCTCCCCGCTGGTCGCGGCGGTGTTCGCGCTGTTCCTGCTGGCCTTCGCGGGCATCCCGCTGACCTCCGGGTTCACCGGGAAGTTCGCGGTCTTCCAGGCGGCGGCGGCCGGCGGCGCGACGCCGCTGGTCATCGTCGGTGTGCTGAGCTCGGCGGTGGCCGCGTTCTTCTACATCCGGGTCATCGTCCTGATGTTCTTCTCCGACCCGCAGCCCGGCGGCCCGACGGTCGCGATCCCGAGCGCCTTCACGGCGACCGCGATCGGCGTCGGCGTGCTCGTCACGCTCGTCCTCGGGCTGCTGCCGCAGTACTTCCTGGACCTCGCGTCGAAGGCCGCGCTCTTCGTCCGCTGAGCGTGCAGGAGTGCAGGAGTCGGGGGAGACTCCGCAGCGTCCGGGCCACCCCTCGCGGGGCGCGGTCCGGACGCGGCGTTCCCGCCGCCGCCGTCCTTTATTTCCAGCCGAATTCACATCCGGGGCCCGAGTGCTCCCACAGCCGCCCTGACCTGGGACTCCAGCCCGATCATGACAGGATCCGCACGCCCGTGCAGTGATCCACTCATGACCGGATACCCTGCCTGTATGGCCAGCGGCGGCACTCAGGGACCAGGCCGCTAGAACGACCAGGGACAGAGGAGTGGTCTTCGTGACCGTCGTGGGACCCTTCGGGCTCAGCGTGCAGGACCGCGACCTGACCCGGGACGTCCAGGCCGGGCTGGACGCGGTGGAGGCGGCGCTCGCCGAGGCCGTCAAGAGCGACGTCCCCTTCATCACCGTCACCGCCAGCCACCTCATCGAGGCCGGCGGCAAGCGCTTCCGCCCGCTGCTCCTGCTGCTGTCCGCCCAGTTCGGCGACCCCGGCGCGCCCGGTGTCGTGCCGGCTGCGGTCGTCGTCGAGCTCACCCACCTGGCCACGCTCTACCACGACGACGTCATGGACGAGGCCCCGGTGCGCCGCGGCGCCCCCAGCGCCAACTCCCGCTGGGACAACTCGGTGGCCATCCTCACCGGCGACTTCCTGTTCTCCCGCGCCTCCCAGGTCCTCGCCGACCTCGGCCCCGAGGCCGTCCGGCTGCAGGCCGACGCCTTCGAGCGGCTGGTCACCGGCCAGATCCTGGAGACCCAGGGCCCCGGTCCCGACGGCGACCAGCTGACCCACTACCTGGACGTGCTCGCCGGCAAGACCGGATCGCTGATCGCCGCCTCCTGCAAGATAGGAGCGCTGATGGCCGGTGCCGAGCCGCGTGTCGTCGACACCCTCAGCGAGTTCGGCGAGCGCATCGGCATCGCCTTCCAGCTCGCCGACGACGTGCTCGACATCGCCAGCGACGGCGACGAGTCCGGCAAGACCCCCGGCACCGACCTGCGCGAGGGCGTGCCGACCCTGCCCACCCTGCTCCTCCAGGGCATGGCCGCCGACCCCGCCGATCCCGAGGACACCCGGCTGCGCGAACTGCTCGCCCAGGACCTCGCCGACGACGAGCTGCACGCCGAGGCGCTGCGCCTGCTGCGCCACCACCCGGCGCTGGAGCTCGCCCGGCGCGAGACCCTGCGCCAGGCCGAGGAGGCCCGCGCCCTGCTCGCTCCGCTGCCGCGCTGCCCGGCCAAGGACGCGCTGGAGGCGCTCTGCGATTCGGTGGCCATCCGCACCATGTGACGGGCCGGGAGGCGCGCCGGGCAACAGCCCCGGCGCGCCACCGCCCGGGCGCGCCACCGCCCCGATAGGGAAGACTGGCCCCGTCAGCTCACGCCTGCCGGGAAGGTCGCCATGCGTCGCGTCGTCATCGCCGAGGACTCCGTACTCCTGCGGGAGGGCCTGACCCGGCTGCTCACCGACCGCGGCCTGGAGGTCGTCGCGGGGGTCGGGGACGGCGACGCGCTGCTGAAGACCGTCCACGACCTGGCCGCCGGCGGCGACCTGCCCGACGTCGTCGTCTCCGACGTGCGGATGCCCCCCTCCCACACCGACGAGGGCCTGCGCGCCTGCGTCGAGCTGCGCGGCCGCTACCCGCAACTGGGTGTGCTGGTGCTGTCACAGTTCGTGGAGGAGCGCTACGCCTCCGAGCTCCTGGCCGGATCCACCCGGGGCGTCGGCTACCTGCTGAAGGACCGGGTCGCCGAGGTGCGGGAGTTCGCCGACGCGGTGCTGCGGGTCGCCGAGGGCGGCACCGCGCTCGACCCGGAGGTCGTGCAGCAGCTGCTCAGCCGCAGCCGCAAGGGCGACGTCCTGGCCAATCTGACCCCGCGCGAGCGCGAGGTGCTCGGCCTCATGGCCGAGGGCCGGACCAACGCGGCGATCGCCAGGCAGCTCGTGGTCTCGGACGGCGCGGTCGAGAAGCACGTCAGCAACATCTTCCTCAAGCTGGGCCTGGCCCAGAGCCCGGAGGACCACCGCCGGGTGCTCGCGGTGCTCACCTACATCAACTCCTAGTGCCCCTGCCGATTCGTGGTCGCGGAGCCCGGGCCGGAATGATCTCCGGCCGCCGTGCGTTGAAGATCCTGTGGGCGTGAACCGGTCATTTCCCGCCGCACGCGGGAGTTCCGGCCCGGGCAGGTAAAGCCCGCATAGGATGCGAGAGGTGCACCAGGCGGACGGGGCACAGGGTCACGCCCGCGGTGGCGTGCCCACGAGGAGGTCCGCGGCAGTGACCAGTCAGGTCGATCAGTCAGAGGCAGTGGACGGCCCGGAGGGCGACGAAGGCCGCGCGGGTTCCGGTGGCGGCCGCTCCGGCACGGCCGCGCCGGCCGGTGCGCAGCGCAGACCCGCCAAGCCGATCCGCCGCCTGGACCGGGTGATCATCCGGTTCGCCGGCGACTCCGGCGACGGGATGCAGCTGACCGGTGACCGGTTCACGTCCGAGACGGCGTCCTTCGGCAACGACCTCTCCACCCTGCCGAACTTCCCGGCCGAGATCCGGGCCCCGGCCGGTACCCTGCCGGGCGTCTCGTCCTTCCAGCTGCACTTCGCCGACCACGACATCCTGACGCCCGGCGACGCCCCGAACGTCCTGGTCGCGATGAACCCGGCCGCCCTCAAGGCGAACCTGGCGGACCTGCCGCGCGGCGCCGAGATCATCGTCAACACCGACGAGTTCACCAAGCGCGCGCTCGCCAAGGTCGGCTACGCCGCCGACCCGCTCGGCGACGGCTCGCTGGAGGCCTACCACCTGCACAAGGTGCCGCTGACCACGCTGACGCTGGAGGCGCTCAAGGACAGCGGCCTGGCCCGCAAGGACGCCGAGCGCGCGAAGAACATGTTCGCCCTCGGCCTGCTGTCCTGGATGTACCACCGGCCGACCCACGGCACCGAGGTCTTCCTGCGCAGCAAGTTCGCGAAGAAGCCGCAGATCGCCGAGGCCAACATCAGTGCGTTCCGGGCGGGTTGGAACTTCGGCGAGACCACCGAGTCCTTCGCCGTCTCCTACGAGGTGGCCCCGGCGAAGCTGCCGGCCGGGCGCTACCGCAACATCTCCGGCAACCTGGCCCTGTCCTACGGCCTGATCGCCGCGTCCCAGCGCTCCGGGCTGCCGCTGTACCTCGGCTCGTACCCGATCACCCCGGCCTCGGACATCCTGCACGAGCTGAGCAAGCACAAGAACTTCGGCGTGCGGACCTTCCAGGCCGAGGACGAGATCGCGGGCATCGGTGCCGCCCTGGGCGCGGCCTTCGGCGGCTCGCTGGGCGTGACGACGACCTCGGGCCCGGGCATCGCGCTCAAGAGCGAGACGATCGGCCTGGCCGTCTCGCTCGAACTCCCGCTGCTCGTCGTGGACATCCAGCGCGGCGGCCCGTCCACCGGCCTGCCGACCAAGACCGAGCAGGCCGACCTCCTCCAGGCGATGTTCGGGCGCAACGGCGAGGCCCCGGTGCCGATCGTCGCCCCGGCCACGCCTGCCGAGTGCTTCGGGGCGGCGCTGGAGGCGGCCCGGATCGCGGTCACCTACCGCACCCCGGTGTTCCTGCTCTCGGACGGCTACCTGGCCAACGGCTCGGAGCCGTGGCGGATCCCCGGGGCGGACGAACTTCCCGAGATCGACCCGGACTTCGCGACCGGCCCGAACCGCGAGGACGGTGCCTTCTGGCCCTACCAGCGCGACCCGAAGACGCTGGCCCGCCCGTGGGCGCTGCCCGGCACCCCCGGCCTGGAGCACCGCATCGGCGGCATCGAGAAGCAGGACGGCAGCGGCAACATCTCCTACGACCCGGCCAACCACGACTTCATGGTCCGCACCCGGCAGGCCAAGGTGGACGGCATCGTCGTGCCGCCGGTCGAGGTGGACGACCCGAGCGGAGAGGCCCGGGTGCTGGCGCTCGGCTGGGGTTCGACGTACGGGCCGATCACGGCGGCGGTGCGCCGGGTGCGGGCCGACGGCGGCGAGATCGCCCAGGCGCACCTGCGCCACCTGAACCCGTTCCCGGCCAACCTGGGCACGGTGCTGAGGAGTTACGACAAGGTCATCGTCCCCGAGATGAACCTCGGCCAGCTGGCGCTGCTGCTGCGCGCCAGGTACCTGGTGGACGCGGAGTCCTACAACCAGGTGCGCGGGCTGCCGTTCAAGGCGGCGCAGCTGGCGGACGTGCTGTGGGCGGCGATCGGCACCCTGGACGAGGAGGACCACCGATGACCGAGCAGTTCCCCTCGCTGCGCCTGGTGCCGAAGGCCGAGGAGCGGCAGAGCGCGAAGGACTTCAAGACGGACCAGGAGGTGCGCTGGTGCCCGGGCTGCGGGGACTACGCGATCCTGGCGGCGGTGCAGTCGTTCATGCCGGAGCTGGGGATCAGACGGGAGAACACCGTCTTCGTCTCCGGTATCGGCTGTTCGTCGCGTTTCCCGTACTACATGAATACCTATGGGGTGCACTCGATCCACGGGCGGGCGCCGGCGATCGCGACGGGTCTGGCGTCGTCGCGGCCGGACTTGAGCGTGTGGGTGGTGACGGGTGACGGTGACGCGCTGTCGATCGGCGGGAACCACCTGATCCACGCGCTGCGCCGAAATGTCAATCTGAAGATCCTACTGTTCAACAACCGTATCTACGGCCTGACCAAGGGTCAGTACTCGCCGACCAGCGAGCTCGGCAAGATCACCAAGTCGACGCCGATGGGTTCGCTGGACGCGCCGTTCAACCCGCTGTCGCTGGCGATCGGCGCGGAGGCCTCGTTCGTCGCGCGGACGATCGACTCCGACCGCCAGCACCTGCAGTCGGTGCTGCGGGCGGCGGCACAGCACGAGGGCACGGCGCTGGTGGAGATCTACCAGAACTGCAACATCTTCAACGACGGCGCGTTCGAGGTGCTGAAGGAGCCGGGCACCCGGGACGAGGCGCTGATCCGGCTGGAGCACGGCGCGCCGGTGCGCTTCGGGGCGGACGGCGGCCAGGGCGTGTTCCGCGGGCCGGACGGCGAGTTGTTCACGGCGGCGGTGACGCCGGAGAACGAGGGGTCGGTGCTGGTGCACGACGCGCACGCGGCGAGTCCGGCGGCGGCGTTCGCGCTGTCGCGGATCGCGGACGCGGACACGCTGCACCACACGCCGATCGGCGTGCTGCGGGACGTGCGGCGGCCGGTGTACGACGAGTTGATGGCGAACCAGCTGGCCACGGCGGTCGCGCACCGGGGTCCGGGCGATCTGGCCGCGCTGCTCGCGGGCAACGACACGTGGACGGTCGACTGACGTTCTCCGTGCCGTAGCGGCGCCCCCTCGCTGAACTGCCGAGGGGGCGCCGTCGCGTGTTCCTGCTGCCGGACCCACCCCGGAAGGCCCGAAGGCGGGGCTCCCGGGGTGGGAGCCCCGCCTTCGGCGCGGTGGGTGAGGTGCGTCAGAAGACGCAGGGGATGCCGCCGTCGGAGGTCGCGTCGACCCCCGGGCCCTGCATGGGCAGGTTGGCGGCCGGGTCGGACGGGGCCTGGGGGGCGCCGGCGCCCGGGGCGGCGGCCTTGTCACCGGCCGGGCCGGTGAAGGACGTGCCGAGGGTGACGGTGACGTGGTCGGCCGAGGAGGCGGCCGACTCCGTGGCGGTCACGCCGTAGCGGGCGGCGATCTGGTCGGCGGCGTCCTTGGCGCCCTTGCCGTAGACCACGGTGGTGGCCTTCGGCTTGGTGGCCGCGCGGTCGACCTTGCCCTCCTTGAAGCCCATCGCCACGAGCGCCTTGGACTCCGAGGTGGCGGCGCCCTTGACGGAGGAGGCGTCGTAGACGTTCACCGTCGCGGCCGAGGCGGCCTTGGCAGCGGGGGTGGTGGGCGCCTCCGTGGGGGCGGGGGCCTCGGTGGTGGGCGCGTCGCCCGGGGCGTCGCCGGGGGCGGGCGCGGAGGAGTCGGCGTAGCCGAAGACCTGCTTGACGACCTTCTGGACCTTCGACGGGGTGACGAGGTTGACGTCCTGGCCGTTCCTGGTGGCGAAGCCGTCGAACGTCAGGGTGTTGAACTCGACGTTGCCGCCGGCCAGGTTGGGGGCCTGCTGGGCGAAGTCGAGGACGTTCCACTCGTTGTCGATGACGAGGTCCTTCTGGATCACGCCGAACAGCGACTTCAGCTTGCCGATGTCGCTGATGATGCCGTCCTGCTTGAGCTTGTGCACGACGGAGGAGATGAAGGCCTGCTGGCGGTGGGTGCGGGCGAAGTCGCCGCTGTTGCCGTGGCCGTCGTCCAGGTTGTGGCGCTGGCGGACGAAGGCGAGCGCCTGCGAGGCGTTGAGGTGGTTGATGCCCTTGTGGAAGTCGGCACCGGAACCCTGGCCCTCCTCGGCCGGGTCCTTGGTGTCGTGGGTGAGGCAGACGTCGATCGGCTCGACGGCCTTCGCGATGTCGTAGAAGCCCATCAGGTTGACCTCGGCGACGTGGTCGACGGGCTGGTCCAGGAACTTCTGGACGGTGCGGATGGTGGCCGCGCGGCCCGCGTCGCGGCCGGCCTTCTCCAGGTCCGCGCCCTTGAGGCCCTTGGCGGCCAGGCTCGGGTTCACCTTCTCCTTGGCGATCCCGTAGGCCTCCTTGATCTTGTGCATGCCCTGCTGCGAGCCGTCGCCGTTGTAGGTCATGACGTAGTCGTCGCGCGGGATGGAGACCGCCTGCACCTTGCCGCCGCCCGCCGGTATGTGCAGCAGGATCAGCGAGTTGGTGTTGTAGCCGCCGATGTCGGAGCTGTGGCCGGCGTGGAGTTCGTCCTGGACGAACTCCGGGGGCAGGTCCGAGCCGTCCATGTTCTTGCGGCTGTCGAGGCCGATCAGCAGCAGGTTGACCGAGTTGTCCAGGTGCTTGGGCGCGTCCTTCTTCGTCTCGGCGATGACGTTGGTCGTGGTCATGCCGTCGGTGAGGGACGTGTACTCGTACCAGACCACCCCGCTGGAGACGAACACCGCGAGCGCCATCGAGACGGCCACCGTGCGGCCGGCGATGAGCAGTGGGGAACGCCGCGTGACCGGGGTCTCCGGGGCCTGCGCGGCACGTCGGGCGGCGGCGCGGCCGCCGTCCCGGTTCTCGCCGCCGCCTGCGTTCTCAGCCATGGTGTTTCCTCCTGTCCAGGACCACCCGGACCACGATCACCAGCACGGCAGCCCCTGCGGCTGCGGCCATCACGGGAAAGCCGTGGACGACCCACTTCGCGGAGCCGGTCGCCAGGGCCTTGCCCTTGTACGCGTCGCCGTTGGCCGCCAGTTCGGCGGCGGCCGTCACGCCGAGGACGAGCAGGGGAGAGGCACACAGCACCCACCACCAGCCGCTGCGGCTGCTGAGCGCTGCCGCCAGGCCCGTCCCGAGGACGGCGCCGGCCGCGAACGCGAAGCCCATGCCGGGGCCGGAGAGCTCGTCGACGCCCGCGCCCAGCGCGGGCAGTACGACGGCCAGCGCCGCGGGCAGGAGAGCGCCGCCGGGGCGGGTCCGCGCCGGTTCGGCGCTCCGCGCGGGTGCCGCGGCCCGCCCGGGCGGCCGCTCCGCTTCCTGGGTGGAGGACGTCCGTCCTCGCTTTCCAGCCACGCACTCACCCCCGGTGTCTTCCGCGCCCGTGCGTCATGGCGGCGGCCTCAGCCGTTCCTCGGCGGGACGGCGTCGTGGTCGCTGTCGATGATCTGGACGTCGGGTTCGGCCGGCCGGTTCCCGCTGTCGGTCGGGGGCAGGCTCGCATACAGGTTTCCTCTACACGGGTGTAGAGATCGAGCGCAGCATATAGCACCCCTGTTCGGCGCAGGTTTCGGACTGTGGCTTCCCGGCGGCTTCCCGGCGGCTTCCTCATGGGGCGCGGCGGGTGCGTGGTGGGTGCGCGGCGGGCGTGCGGCCGATTGTCGCGGATGAGAAGGCGGTGAGAAAAGCGGTTCCCGGAAAAATGCCTCTGACCTGCGATGATGCCGGTTCTTCGGGGCCGTTCGGGGCCGTTCGCGGGCGCCTCGGGCGGCGGGCTCAGGACTTGTTGAAATCCGGACAGCACAATGGCGCTCCTCGACGGCACCCGGAGGCGAGAGGAGGGCGCGCAATGGCGACCACGGTCACATCCGCGCCGCCCGCAACGGCCCGGCCCGGCGTCCCGGACGGCCTGGTCCCCGGCGCGGTGCTCGCCGCCGTCGCCCTCGGCGCGTTCGGCGTGCTGGCCCTGTGGTGGCGGGACACCGCCTTCGTGTCCGGCGCGGCGGCCTGGCTGACCGGGGCCGGGCGGATCACCGGCCTGCTCGCCGGGTACGCCGCACCCGTCCTGCTGCTCCTCATGGCCCGGATCCCGCTGCTGGAACGGGAGGTCGGGGCCGACCGGCTGGCCCGCTGGCACGCCTTCGGCGGCCGGTACCTGGTCGGCCTGGTCACCGTGCACCTGCTCACGATCATCTGGGGCTACGCGCTCACCGACGGGCGCGGGGTGGTGGGGGAGGGCGTGCAGATCGTCTTCCACTATCCCGACATGCTCAAGGCCACCGCCGGGACGCTCCTGCTGCTCGGTACCGGCGCGGTCTCCGCCCGGATCGCCCGCCGGCGCCTCGGCTACGACGCCTGGTACTACCTGCACCTGGCCACCTACCTCGCCGTCGCGCTCGCCTTCGCCCACCAGCTCACCACCGGCGCCGACCTCGGCGAAGGCCCCGCCCGGCTCGCCTGGTACGCGCTCTACCTGGGCACCCTCGCACTGCTCGGCTGGTACCGGCTGGCCCTGCCCTACCTGCGCGACCGGCGGCACCGGCTGCGGGTCGCCGAGGTGCGGCAGGAGGGCCCCGGCGTGGTCTCGGTGTTCCTGGTCGGCGAGCAGGTCGAGCGGCTGCGGGCCGAGCCCGGGCAGTTCTTCCGGCTGGAGTTCAAGGCGCCGAGCCTGCGCTGGGCGGCCAACCCGTACTCGCTGTCCGCGCCGGTGCGACCGCCGTTCCTGCGCTTCACCGTCAAGGACCTCGGCGACCACAGCGCCGCCGTGGCCCGGTTGCGGCCCGGCACCCCGGTGCGGGCCGAGGGCCCGTACGGGGCGTTCACCGGGCGGCGGCAGCGGCGGCGCAAGGTGCTGCTGCTGGCGGCCGGGGTCGGCATCACACCGCTGCGGGCGCTGTTCGAGACGCTGCCGGGGCAGGTGACGCTGGTCCAGCGGGCACGCCGGCCCGAGGACCTGCTGTTCCAGAAGGAGCTGGCCGAGATAGCCGCCCGCCGCGGGGCCGCCGTGCACGCGGTGGTGGGCTCCCGGGCCGAGGTCGGCGACCTCGGGAGGGTGCTGCGGCGCCTCGTCCCGGACCTCGCCCGGCACGAGGTGTTCCTCTGCGGCCCCGAGGACTTCTCGGCGGACGCCGTCGAGGCGCTGCGCGGGGCCGGGGTGCGCCGGATCCACCACGAGGCCTTCGGCTTCTGACCGTCCTTCATCCGACGAGCAAGGAGAGTAGTCACCGTGCGCAGAGCCGTCGTCGCCGGCAGCGCCACCGCCGCGGGCGTGATCCTGCTGCTGTCGCTCAAGCCGCACCAGGGCGCCGCGAGCGCCGCCGCCCCGATCAGTTCGGGGGCCTCCTCCACCGACGCCCCGTCGACCACGCGGGCCACGGACGCGTCGGCCTCCCACGCGATCACCGGGGACTCGATCGACACCCGGTACGGGCCGGTCCAGGTCAAGGTGACGCTCGCGGGCAAGAAGATCACCAGGATCGACGTCGTCAGGTACCCGACCGACAGCGGGCGGGACCGGTCGATCAACAGCTACGCGCTGCCGGTGCTCAACCAGGAGGCGATGTCGGCCCAGAACGCCCAGATCGACGTGGTCTCCGGTGCCACCTACACCAGCGACGGCTACACCCGCTCGCTGCAGAGCGCCCTCGACAAGGCGGGCGCATGAGCGGGCGTAGGGAGCGAATCATCGAGAGGTGCGCGTGGGCGAATGCCCCTGCCGGGCGCAGCGAGCTGGGCGCATGAGCACCGCGGCCGTGCCGGACAAGGTCCGCCGGCACGCCGAGCACGTGATGGGGACGGTGTTCTCGTTCGCCGTGCACGGCGGCGGGCGGAGGCTGGACGACGTGCTGGCCCGGATCGTCCTGCGGCTGCACCGGATCGACGAGGTGTTCTCCCCCTACCGGGAGGACAGCGACATCAGCCGGTTCGGGCGCGGGGAGATCGGCCTCGGCGGGTGCGACCCCGAGGTGGCGCAGGTGCTGGCGCGTTGCCGCGAGGTGGCGGCGCAGACGGACGGCTTCTTCACCATGCGGCCCGGCGGGGTGCTCGACCCGAGCGGGTGGGTCAAGGGCTGGGCGGTCGAGGAGGCCTCGCGGGAGCTGCGGGAGGCCGGCTTCGAACGGCACTGCGTGAGCGGCGGCGGCGACGTGCAGACGGCGGGCGGGCCCTGGCGGGTCGGCATCGCGCACCCGCTGCGGCCGGGGGAGGTGGTCGCGGTGGTCGCCGGGAGCGACGTCGCGGTGGCGACCTCGGGCGTCGCCGAGCGCGGCGCCCACGTCGTCGACCCGTACCGGGGCCGCCCGGCGGAGGGGCTCGCCTCGCTGACGCTGGTCGGTGAGGGGCTGGCGAGCGTGGACGCGTGGACGACGGCGGCTTTCGCGATGGGCCCGGACCGCGGTCTCGCCTGGGTGTCCGCGCGGCCGGGCGTCGAGGCGCTCGCAGTCCTGCCGGACGGTGGCACACGGTGGACGCCGGGCTTTCCGACGTACGTGGAGGCGGCCCGTGCACTCGGCTGACACCCCCCCCCGGCCCACCGCCACCCCGGCCGCCCCCGGCCGTTGTACACTGCACCGGCTAGTTTCAGAGCTCGGGAAATGGAGTGGCCGTGGCGGTGACGGGCGGATCGGGTCGGCCGGAGAAGCGGGTGGCCATCACGCGGGCCGCGACGGCGGTGTTCGGGCGTGAGGGGTACGTCCGCGCGAGCATGGACGCGATCGCCGCGGAGGCGGGCGTCTCGAAGCGCACGGTGTACAACCACTTCGCCGACAAGGAGACGCTCTTCCTGTCGGTCGCGCTGGAGAGCTCCGGCGAACTGACGGGCAGGATCCGCGAGTTGGTCGACCGCCACCTCGGCAAGATCGTCGACCTGCGCCAGGACCTCACCGACTTCGCCGTCGACCGCGCGCACGCCGTCCTGTCCGCCGGTGACCACGGCGCGCTCGGCCGGGCCATCCGCGCGGAGGTGGCCAACATCCCCGCGGACGTCCTGGAGGCCTGGCTGGAGGCCGGCCCCATCGCCTCGCTGCGCGACATCGCCGGGAAGTTCACGGTCCTGGCGGATCGGGGGCTGCTGGCGATCGACGATCCGGCGCTGGCCGCCGAGCAGTTCACGCTGCTGACGTTCCACGGCGTGGCCGACCGCTCCTTCTGGGGCGCGCTGCCGGTGCCGGAGGCGGAGGTCGAGCGGATCGCGGCGCTCGGGGTGGACGCGTTCCTGAAGGTCTACGGGGTGCCCGCGGGCACCCCGTAGACCGGGAGCGTCACTTCCAGTCGACGCCCTTGCCCAGGGTGTACGGGTCGGCCCAGTACTCGGCGCCCGCGACCTTGGAGGCCGCCGGGGCGAGCGACACCTGGCAGCCGGTGGCGGACTGGCCGTTGGTGAAGCCGCTGGGCAGCGACCTGGCCGTGCACTTCGGGAAGGAGCCGAAGAGCGCCACGTCCTGTGCGCCGGAGCCGTCCGCCAGGAGCCCTCTGATGCTGGTCAGGCTGGAGTACGACAGGTCGGTGGCGCCGACGTTGGTGAACGTGTAGTGGATGTAGTACGGCACCATGCCCTTGGCCTTGTCGCCGAGCTTGAGGCTGTCCAGGTCGGCCTGGGTGCCCTGCTCGATCGAGGTGATGGTCAGGGTGATGTCGCCCTTGGTGCTGCCGGAGCTGAACGGGACCTGGACGGTGTCGCCGATCTTGGCGGTGGTTCCGGGCGCGGCGTCCTTGCCCGTACCGGCACCGGCACCGCCCCCGGCCGCCGGGGCGGAGGTGGCGGGCGCGGCGGCCGAGCTGGTGGGTGCGTCGGCGCTCGGGGTGGCGGACGGCGCGGCCGGGGTGCCGGCCGGGGTCGCGGTGGTCGGTGCGGCCGGCGCGGCGGTCTTCGCCGTGTCGGACGAGGAGTTGTCGTTGCAGGCGGTCAGCGTCAGCACGCCGACCACGGCCAGTCCGGCCAGTGCGCGCACGCTCGTTCTGGTGGCGAAGGTGTTCATGTGACGTCCCCCGTGGCTGCGGACCGTCGGACGGCGGCCCTCTCGGTGAACGTTGATAGCGCACGCCGGGTCGCGAACACCACGGCTTTGACGGCCTTTTGACCTCGCCGTGACAGGTTGGGGATGCGGTTGGCGCAACGCGCGACCTGGCGAGCGGGGTGGTGAACACCCCGCTCCCGTAGGCAGGTTACGGCAGCGTGGCGTGCTCGGCCCGGCTGGCGGCGAGCCGCTGCGCGGCGAGAGCGCGGGCCTGCTCGGGGTCGTCCCCGGTGACCCGGGCGAGGATCGCCGCGAGCGGTCTGACCTGCCCGGAGGCGCCCCAGTGGCCCTCCGGGATCTCGGTGGGGAACACCCAGACGCGGCCGGGGTCGCGCGGCCAGGCGCCGTCCTCGGCGTCCAGGACCGCCTCCGTGACGTCGGCGATGACGCCCGCGCGGATCTTCGCGCCGAACTGCCCTTCGGGGACGGACGGGACGACCCGGTAGCGCGGCGCGTCCGCGGGCTTGCCGCCGACGTGGACGGCGGCGGGGCGGTGCAGGAACAGCCAGGACACCTCGCGGACGGCCGGGTCGGCCGGGATCGGCGCACGCCGAGGCGCGGGGGTGTGGGGATCGTCACCGTTACGGTCGGATGTTCGGGCCCCTACGATCGCGAGCGTGACCGACAGCTATTTCGAGCGCACCGGCGAGCGTTGCTTCAAGCCCACGGTTCATGCGGGCGGCGCCTGGAACGAAGACGAACTGCACTTCAGCCCGGTGGGCGGCCTCGTCGTCCATGCGATGGAGCGGCACCGCGCGGAAGCGGGAGCGGACAGCGGGCTGGCGATGGCCCGGATCAGCTTCGACATCCTGGGCCGGATCGCCGTCGACGAGTGCGAGATCACGGTGGAGACGGTCCGGCCGGGGCGGACGGTCGAGCTGGTGGAGGCAGTGCTGGTCATCGGTGGCCGGGCGGTGATCCGGGCCCGGGCGTGGTACCTGGCTTCCCTCGACACGGCGCTCGTGGCCGGCAGCCCGGTGGAGCGGCTGGCCGCGCCGGAGGAGTTCGAGCCGTGGGCGATGAGCGAGCTGTGGGACGGGGGGTACATCGCCTCGATCGACGTCCGGCGCCGGGAGTTGGCGCAGGGCCGGTCCCAGGCCTGGATCAGCAGCGGGGTCGAGTTGGTGGCCGGGGAGGAGATCAGCCCGCTCGCGTCCTTCGTGGCGCTGATCGACACGGCGAACGGGATCGCCGCGCGCCAGGAGCCCACGGAGTGGATGTTCCCGAACGTGGACCTGACCATCCACCTGCACCGGCAGCCCGAGGGCCGCTGGACGGGGATGGACACGACCGTCAGCTTCGGCCCGGCGGGTCACGGCCTCACCGGCACCGTCCTGCACGACGTCCACGGTCCGGTGGGCTCCGCGCAGCAGGCGCTCACCGTGCGGCCGCTGGGGGCGTGAAAACCGCTGGGTGTTCGGCGGCCGTCGACCTACCATCGCGCGAATGATCACTCATGAAGCGATACTCGACGCCGCCCTCGCCCGGATCGCCGCCGGCTACGTGTTCCCCGAGAAGACGGACGCGATCGAGGCGGCGATCCGCGGCCGGCTCGCCGAAGGCGCGTACGAAGGGCTGGACGAGCGGCAGTTGTGCGAGCGGGTCACGGAGGACCTCCAGGAGGTGTGTCCGGACAAGCACCTGCGGCTGTTGTGGAGCGAGGAGCCGCAGTCGATGGACGAGGAGCCGGAGGACGTCGCCCGCGAGCGGTTCGCCCGGTACGCGCGGGAGGCGAACTACGGCGTCCGGCGGGTGGAGCAGCTCGACGGCAACATCGGGTACCTCGACCTGCGCATGATCCCGCCTGCCGGGCTGGGCGGTCCCGCGATCGCTGCCGCGATGCAACTGCTGGCGCCGACCGAGGCGTTGGTGATCGACCTCCGGAAGTGCAGCGGTGGCGCGCCGGAGGGTGTGCAGCTGTGGTGCAGCTACTTCTTCGCCGACGACGAGGTGCACCTCAACGACATCTACGACCGGGCGACGGGCGTCACGCGCCAGTTCTGGACGCTCGGCGACCTCGCCGCGCCGCGCTACCTGGACCGCCCTGTCGCCGTGCTGACCAGCGACTTCACGTTCTCTGGCGGCGAGGAACTGGCCTACAACCTGAAGGCGTTGAAGCGCGCCACCCTGGTCGGAGAGGCGACCCGCGGCGGTGCCCACCCGACGGCCCGCATCCCGGTGGCCCCGCACGTGACGGTGACCGTGCCGGCGGCCCGCGCGATCAACCCGGTGACGGGCACGAACTGGGAGGGCGTCGGCGTCGTGCCGGATGTGGCGGTCGCGTCCGAGGACGCCCTGGAGCGGGCGCTGAACCTCCTGCGCTGAGTTCCGTCCCCGGCTGTCGGCTCGCCGCCGACAGTCGGGGCATAGCGTTCACGTTCAATACATTGCAACGAACGGGGCCCATCGTTGCATTACTCTTCAGGGTCTCTGCAACGATTTAGTGGCTCTCACCTGCGATGATGCTGATTTCTCGCAACAAGTGTGTTGTCTGGTATTGGAAAGCAACGTAGCTTTTCCGTCATAAGAAACGGCGGGCCGACAAAGTGCCTGCCGCAGAGACAGGGAGAGCACGATGCAGAAGTTCGACACCCCCGCCCCGGTCGCCGCCGTCCTCGACGTTCCGGCGGGCCGGATCCGGTTCATCGCCGCCGACCGCGCCGACACGACCGTCGCGATCCTGCCCGCCGACGCCTCGAAGAGCCGTGACGTGAAGGCGGCCGAGCGGGTCGAGGTCGCCTTCGCCGACGGCGTCCTGCGGATCGAGGCCCCGGAGGCGAAGAACCGGGTCCTCGGCAACTCCGGCTCCGTCGAGGTGACCGTCCAGCTGCCTTCCGGTTCCCGCGTCGAGGCGAAGGCGGCCGACGCCGAACTGCGCGGTGTGGGACGGCTCGGCGACGTCGTCTTCGAGGGCGCCCGGGCCACGGTCAAGCTCGACGAGGCCGCCGAGGCCCGCCTCACCGTCCAGGCCGGCGACGTCACCGTCGGCCGTCTCACCGGCCCGGCCACGGTCACCACCCAGAAGGGCGACATCCGCATCGCCGAGGCCGTGTGCGGCGCGGTCGTGCTGAAGACCCAGTCCGGCGAGATCGCGGTCGGTGCCGCCCGCGGAGTGTCCGCCTCGCTCGATGCCGGCACCTCCTACGGCCGGATCCACAACGCGCTCCGGAACACCGACGGCGCCGCCGCCGGCCTGCACATCCAGGCGACCACCGCCTACGGCGACATCACCGCGCGCAGCATCTGAACCGCACCCGCTCCCACAAGACCACGTCCGAACTCCCCGAAGCGAGGCACGCCATGAGCAGCAACCACTCCGCCTGGACCGGCATGGTGCAGGTCGAGGACACCGCCCTGGCCGTCACCGACACCGGCGGGTCCGGCACCCCGGTGGTCTACCTGAACGGCTCCTACGCGGACCAGTCGCACTGGCGGCGCGTCATCGCCGAACTCGGCCCGGGCTACCGGCACATCACCTTCGACGAGCGCGCCCGCGGCAAGTCGAAGCAGTCGACGGACTACTCGTTCGAGGCGTGCCTGCGCGACGTCGACGCCGTCCTGAAGGCGCGGGGCGTGGAGCGGCCGATCCTGGTGGGCTGGTCCTACGGTGCGCTGATCGCGGTGAACTGGGCCGCCCGCAACCCCGAGCGCGTCGCGGGTGTGGTGTCGGTGGACGGTGCCATGCCGAGCCCGAGCGATTGGCTCGACGACGCCATGCGGGAGAAGATCCGCAAGCTGTTCCGCCGGCTCAGCCCGCTGTTCCCGATCTGCCGCCCGCTCGGGATGGCCGCCCGAATGGACGCCGCCCAGCACGCCGACATCAACTTCCAGGCCATCGAACTCTGCGCGCCCGCCGCCCTCGACCCGGTCCTCGACCGCCTGACCGCACCGACCCGCTACGTGGTCGCCTCCGGCGGCAACCTCGGCGCCAAGGAGAAGGACATCGAGCAGTTCCGCGCCAACCTCGAACCGGTGCTCGCCCGCAACGAGAACATCAAGGTCAGCGCCAAGGTTGCGAGCAACCACTCCAAGATCCTGCGCAAGGACTTCCGGGCCGTCGCCGACACGGTGCGGGAGCTCGCCACCGCCCACATGACCGCATGACACGGACGGAGTTCTACGACGACGATGTTCGGCAGATACCCCCCGGTGGCGATGCCCCGGGGGGTAGGGCCGGTCTCAGGTCAGATGGTCGAACTCGCCGGCCTTGGCTCCGAGGATGAGGGTTCGGAGCTTGGCAGTGGATGTGGTGATGACGACCTCGGGGGCGTCGGACTCGCGAAGATGGCAGACAACGTCGGCGCCGCTTGCCAGCTCTAGGCACGCGTTGCCGGCATCTCCGCCGCTGAACGAGGACTTCTGCCAAGAGAGTTCAGACATGGTTGGCGCCTCTCATGCGCGTAGCGGGTACAGGAGGTATTGGAGAAGTCCCCACGAGTTCTGAGAGTCCTGCCGGTATGACGTCGCAGCGTCGATGGCAGGCAAGGCGATCTCACTCAACTGCTGGAACTTCCAGTTGTATGCCGCAATGCTCTCAGGGGAGCCGTCGTGCTTCGCACTCCCAGGGAGGTCCAAGACGATCGTCGAGAGGTCTGTACACCCGGGATTGCACAGGACGAAGCCGCCTGCCTGAGACGGCTTCCTGGTCGCTGCGAATGGGAGGATCTGGATATCTACGTTGGGACGTTCGGCCATGTCGAGCAGATGGATCAACTGGGCCCTCATGACCGACTCGCCGGGAAACAACATCCGCAGTGCAGCCTCGTGGATAACGAACCGGAACTTCCGTTGACCCTCGTCCAGGATGCGCTGGCGATCCGTGCGGAACTGGACTGCCGTTGCCAGGTCCCACAGACCGTTGCGATATGAATCCTTGTAGATCGCCTCTGCGTACGCGGGAAGCTGAAGTAGCCCGGGGATATAGAGCGTTTCGTAGTTGTCGAGGTAGACCGAGCGGTCTTCGAGCTCTGCCAGATCGAGCGACAGATCCGGAACCTTGCCCTTGAACTTGGTCCACCAGCCCTTGCCGTCACTGGTGCCGAGGTCATGCAGCAGCGTGGCGTAGGTCTTATCCGTGCACCCGTAGCCGTCGAGCAGGATCGCCAGCCGTTCCGGGTCGAGTGATGTGCGTGCAGCCTCGATGTGGCTCAGCTGCGGGCCGACGATGCCGATGAGGGCGCCGGCATCCTTGACCGCGAGTCCGGCCGTCTCGCGCAGTCGCCTCAGCTCGGCGCCGAACCGCCGCTGACGTTCGCTGATTTGGGTCCTGAGTGCCAAGGGGGATTCCTTCCGTGTCGGGCCAGTCTCCACCCACACGGGTGAGCCTATCCAAGCCGTGAGGGCCATCTTCGCGATTGGGTTGCACGCGTAAGACCTTCGGCCCTACTCTCAGTGTTGCACCGATCGCATGACGGAGCGTCAGTAATGCCTGCTTCCGCACCGCAGAGCAACCTCTTTTCCGGCCTGGCTCACGGTGACTCTCCGCCGATCACCCCTCCTCCTCTCCTGGGGTCTCCCATGCGTGCCCTCAACCCTCCCGACTGGACCTCCGCCAGGCTCGAACTCCGCGATCTCCTCGCCTCCTCCGGCTGGCCGCCCCCCACCATCTCCGACGCCGAGCTCGCGTTGCACGAACTGATCGTCAACGCCTGGATGCACGCGGGAAACCCCGCGCCCCTCGTCGTCCTCTCCCTCATCCCCACCCGCCTCCGCGTCTCCGTCTGCGACGACAGCCCCGCGCTCCCCGACCCGCGCCCGCCCGCCGACTTCTCCGAATCCGGGCGAGGGCTCCACCTCGTCCGCTCCCTCACCCACCGCTTCGGCACCGACCCGCGCAAGCAGGGCAAGGCCGTCTGGTTCGAGATGGATGCCGCGTGAACAGCCGCCACCCGATGAAGCCGACGGACCCCCGCGTCCGGCACTACACCGAGTCCCAGATCCGCTCACTCATCGCCGAAGTCCACGAGCGCGGACGGAAGTTCGGCCTCGTCTGGCCCTCGGCCGACACCGACACGACCCTCGACGGCCGCGTGCTCGTCCGCTTCAACACCGCGCCCGTCACCACTCTCCTCAACCTCCTCTCCCTCCTCCTCGACGCCGAGCGAGAGTGCGACGAGCCGCCGTGCGCTTCCTGATCGGCGCCGCCTTCGCCGCCCTCCTCGCCCTCGCGATCGCCACCGTCGCCCTCGGTGTCATCACCGCTCTCAACGTTGCAAAGCCCGACGAAGAAGAGACCCGCGAAGATGCCTGACTCCCTCCCCAACGCCCTCGCCGCGACCAACTACGCCGTCGCCACCGCCTTCAACGCCATCAGCCCCGGCCTCGTCACCTCCGCCCCGCCCGACGACTTCGACTGGCCCGAACTCGAAGCGTTCATCTACCGGCTCGGCTTCGCGGCCGACCACTCCGAGGTCGCCCTCAACCTCTACCGGCTCCTCCTCGCCGTCCAGCGCATCGCCTACCGCGAGGCCGCCGGCCGCAACCCCACCTGGGACCGGGCCCGCCTCAACCCCCGCCCTGGGTGCGCCACCTAGAACACTTTTCGGTCCAACGTCAACGGCGGCACCCTGGCCGTGGTGAACTTCCACAGCGGCCTCTTCCTCGACGTCGCCGGCGCGAACCAGGCCGACGGCACCCCGGTGATCCAGTGGTCCGCGCAGAACAGCGTGAACCAGCGCTTCAGCCTCAACCCCGTCGGCTGACGCCGCGAGAACACCTGCGCGCGCAGGAAGTCGGCCCGTCCGACTTCCTGCACCGCCGACGGACCGGATCTCGGCCTTGGGGGCGCACGGTAACCTCCGCAAGCCGCGAGGAGTCGGGCGACGGATCAGAGGCGGAGCGTCGAGCCGGATACTGACCCCATGAGCGATGACGTGGAGAGCAAGCCCGCCTTCGAAGCCTTCCGACTCCTCTGCCCCAACTGTTCCGGGGGTGTCTGCCACCGGTCCCGCATGGGCGTTCGCGACGGCCAAGCCGGAACCGGCCACGTCGCCGAGACCTGTCCGGACTGCAAGGGTGCCGGGTGGCTCCCGCTCGGCAACGGGGAGTGGAAGGGGCACAGGCCCCACTGAGGAGCAGCGTTACCGACGCCGGCTCACGAACGCGCGGCCCCCTGAGCCGCCGCTACACCGCGCGCAGCAGCAGGTGCCCCCGCCGGAAGCGCTCGTTCTCGCCCGGCTCGCGCAGCATCCGGCCGACCTCGGCGAACCCGGCAGCGCCCGCCAGCGCGGCCATCTCGTCGATCGGCCACCGGTAGGCCGTCGTCACCTTGTGGTCGAACGGCGCCACCGGCTCGCCCTCGGCCTCGAAGAACCCGAGCAGCGCGTGCCCGCCCACCGCCAGGACCCGCCGGAACTCGGCCAGGTACGAAGGAACATCCACCGGCGGCGTGTGGATCAGCGAGTACCAGGAGACGACCCCGGCCAGTCCCCCGTCCGCCGTGTCCAGCGCGTCCATCGAGCCGACGTCGAACCGCAGGCCCGGGTACGTCTCGCGGGCGATCCCGACGAGCTCGGGCGACAGGTCGATGCCGAAGACGTCCACCCCCAGCTCGCGCAGCAGCGCCGACACGTACCCCGGACCGCACCCGAGGTCCCCGACCGGGCCCGAGGCGCCCGACGCCCGCACGACGTCCGCGAAGGCGGTGACGAACGAGCGGTCCAGCGGGAGGCTGGCCAGCCCGTCCTTCACGAGGGCGGCGTACCGGACGGCGACGGCGTCGTACGCGCCGGCGGTGGTCATCTGATGTGACGATAGTTCAGGCATGGGGGACGACCCTAGACCATGCGGCGCTCAGCGCCTGGCGTGCCGGACCTTCAGCCGCCCGTACCCCATGGCTCCGGTGATCCGAATCGTCGGGCCGCCCCCGCGAGATCCCCGCGGTGCTCGGTAGAGCGTGTCCTTCCACCCGCTCTTCAGGCCCTCGATGTCGACGACCGCGTCCCGGGGGACCGTGATCCGGGCCCGGCCGGTGCCGAGGTTCAGCTCGATGTCGACCACCGGGTGCTCGAAGACCGCCCGGGACAGGTCCAGGTGCACCCGGCCGAGCGCCGACTCCACCTTGAGCGTCCGGGGCACCCGCCACATGCCGCGCCGGATGATCCGGCCGCTGATGGCGCCGATCGTGGACGTGGTGCCCGCGCTCTCCTCCGGGAGCGAGCCCATGGCCCGCACGAGCTCGCCCTCCGTCCGGGCGGCGAGCACCAGGTCGAGGCGCTCGTCCATCTCCTCGTGCGAGATGTACCCGCCGGCGAACGCCTCCTGGAGGCGCTGCACGGCCGTGTCGCGGTCGCCGTCGCCGATCAGTGGGGATGGTTCCTGCGGCAGAGAGGTCACCGTTCCACTCTAACGGCGGTTCTGCTCAGGAAGTCGGCCCGGCCGACTTCCTGAGTGGTCATCAGGCGAGATCGGCAGGAGATGTCGCCCGGGCCGACGTCCGTCCCGAGGGCGCCGACGAAATTCTTGCGGAGGTCGATGCGGACGTTGCGGTCGTCGGGGTGATCGCCGTTTCGTCGGATGAGCGGGATAGCCTCGTCCGCGCACATCGGAGAACGGCACGACGGGGGATCGGACCATGGAGCACACGGACGACGGCGACGAACGGCTCGCGGCGGAGGGGGAGGTGGCGGTCGCCCGCCTGGCGATCGACTCCGGGGACCTCCCGCACGCCGCCGACCACCTGGCCGACGCGATGATCAACGATCCCCAACTGCCCGAGCTGCACGAGGCCCTGGCCGAGCTGTGCGCCGCCGCAGGCGGCCCGGCCGCCGCCCGCGAACTGTTCCCGCTCGGCGGCCAGGTCTTCCTCGGCACCGTCGTCTGCCGGGCGTACGTCGAGGCGGCGGCCGGCGACTGGGACGCGGCGATCGGCATGCTCGCCTCCGCCGTCCAGTTCGAGCCCGCCAAGCCCTGGGCGCACGCCGCCTGGCTGGCCCGCGAGGACCTGCCCGGCCTGGTCGACCCGGACGTCGTCGCCCAGGCCGTCGCCCGCGCCGCCGGCGGGCTGCCCGACCCGCTGCCCGCCGAACTCGCCGACGCCGTCAGCCCGTTCGACGCCTTCGTGCAGGCCGTCGTGGACCGCCATCCCGACCACGCCCTGCTCCTCGCGATGGCCTCCGGCCTGACCCGCCGCCTCGGCACCACCGCCCGCGCCGTCGAACTCGCCGAGCACGCCCACCGCCTGGCCCCCGGCTACATGCCGTCCGTCATGCTCGGCAACGCCCTGCGCGCGCACGGCCGGCCGGAGCAGGCGCTCGCCGTGTGGGAGGCCGAACTGCGCCGTGTCGAACCGGCCCAGGACAACTCCAGCAGCTACCTCGCCGTCGACGTCGCCGAGCTGTACGGCGCGCTCGGCCGCCCCGCCGACGGCCTGCCCTGGCTGGAGCGCGTCCTCGCGGCCGACCCCGACCACCCCAAGGCCGGGCCGGCGATCCACGGGCTGCGCCACACCGTCGACGGGGAAACCGCCCACCTGCTCGCGCTCGCCGACCACCACCGCGCCCACCCCGACCACGACTACGCCCAGGAGCTCCTCGAACGACTCAGCCACCGCGCACCCTGGCTCGGTCTGGTCCCCGGCGCCACCGAGGCCACCGTCAACGTGCTCCACCAGGTGCTGGAGACGCCCGGCACCACGCGCGACACCGAGATCGACTGCACCGCCTCCACCGTCGAGCCGCCCAGCTCGCTGGCGGCCGTCCACCTCGCGCTGCCGCGCACCGCCGTCACCTACCGGTCCGTCGGCGAGCCCGACCCGCGCGTGCCGCTCACCGAGCCCACCACCACCATCTGGACCTGGGACGGCACCGACCCGCGCCCGGCCGTCGACCCGCCCGCTCCCGCGAGCGCCGAACTCGTCCGGGCCACCGCCGAACTCGTCTGGCCGACCGTCCCCGCCGCCTACGACCACGCCGTCCGGCTCGCCGGCCTGCCACTCGACGACCTCGTCGGCGTCCTCGCGCACCCGCCCGCGCCGCGCGAGGACGAACTCGGCCGGGCACTGCTCGCCCACCAGCCCGAGCTGTGGGTGCGCGCCGTCCAGACCTTCGCGTGCCTCGGCATCGCCCACCACCGCACCGACCAGCCGTGGGCCGGGTCCGACCGCCGCCGCGTCCTGCTCGACCTGCTGCTCGGGCCGGAGGACTGGGTCGTCGAGGCAGCCGGGTTCGCGCTGGTCGCGATCGGCTGGACGCACCCCGAGGCGCGCGCCGACATCGCCGCCCAGCTCGGGCGACGGCTGCGCTACTGCGAGGAGGCGGACCGCACGCGGGTGGTGACGATCCTGCGCTCGGTCGGCCAACTGGCGCTCGCCGCGCCGTGGCTGCCGACGGACGAGCTCGACCGGGCGCGGCGGTTCGTCGACGGCGAAGCGGACGGTGTGCCCGCGTCGCCCGCGCCCTCAAAGCCGGAGCCCGGGCCCGAAACCCGGCCCGAACCGCGCCCTGGCTTCCTGCGGAGACTCTTCGGACGCGGCTGAACCCCACTCGGGCGCCCGGCCGCTCCAGGCACACGTGCGCGTCGGGAACCGATGAACTAGACCCCGGGAAGCGGCTCCTGGTCGACGTCGTGCCGTGGGACGCGCTCGGCGGGGTCGCGGCACTCGGGGCCGAGCCGCAGGATGCGGGACTCCGGGTCGTGCAGCGGCCGGTGGCAGCGGCGGCAGGTGACGCGGTGACGGACGGCCTCCGGGGTGTCCGTCCCGGGCAGCGGCTCGGGGGAGTTGGTCATGAGGAGACGGTAACGAAGCGGATCACGACGGCACAGCGCGCCCGTCGTACTCCTCGCGCGCGGTCATGACCTCGGGCACCCGCCGCTCGGACCAGTGCGCGAGCGCCACGACCACCTCGGCGGCCTCGCGACCGAGCGGCGTGAGGCTGTAGTCGACCCGGGGCGGGATCACCGGGTGGGCCTCGCGGAGCACGAAGCCGTCCCGCTCCAGCGGCTGGCCGGTGGCACCGGTGACGCGGCGGTCGCCGTCCTGCTCGGCGAGGGCCACGAGGGCCGGGGGTACGAGCTGGGCGGCGACACCGCGTGGAGCCTGCCCGAGCTGGCCGCCGAGCTGGCCGCGGCCTCCGGCCGGCCGGTCGGGCACCGCGACGTGACCCCGGCCGAGCACCGCGACGTGCTGGTCGGTGCGGGCCTGCCGGAGGGCTTCGCCGAGGTCCTGGTGGACGTCGACGCGGGCATCGCGCGCGGCGAGCTGGCCGGCACCCCCGGCGACCTCGCCCGGCTGATCGGCCGCCCGACCGTCCCGCTCGCCGAGTCCGTCCGTGCCGCTCTGCGGGCCTGAGTCCGCCCGCCGAGCACTGTCATGACCAAAATCCGTAAACGGAGATGACATCCTGCCCTCCCGCCAGCTACCGTCACCTCGACATACGCGCGCGCGGAGGGCAGGCGGCAGATGCCGGACACAACGAAGCAGGAGAGCGGCCGGGGCCTCTGGTACGGGGCCGCGGCCTACGGCATCTGGGGGCTCTTCCCGCTGTTCTGGCCGCTGCTGGAGCCCAGCGCCGCCGACGACATCCTCGTCAACCGGATGGTCTGGTCCCTGGTCGCGGTGGTGCTGCTGCTCACCGTCCAGCGGCACTGGGGCTGGATACGCCCGCTGCTGCGCCAGCCCCGCCGGGTCGCGATGCTGGCCGGCGCGGCCACCGTGATCTCGGTCAACTGGGGCGTCTACATCTGGGCGGTCAACAACGGCCACGTCGTCGAGACCAGCCTCGGCTACTTCATCAACCCGCTCGTGACGATCGGCTTCGGCGTCCTCGTCCTCAAGGAGCGGCTGCGCCCCGCGCAGTGGACGGCGGTCGGCATCGGCGCGGCGGCGGTCGCGGTGCTCAGCGTCGCGTACGGGCAACTGCCCTGGATCGCGCTCACCCTGGCGCTCTCCTTCGCCACCTACGGCCTGCTGAAGAAGACGGTCGGACTGAGCGGCGTGGAGAGCCTGGCGGCCGAGAGCGCCTTCATGTTCCCGTTCGCCCTGGCCTACCTGGTCTACCTGGAGGTCAGCGGGCGCGGCACCCTCGGCCACACGGTGGCCGGCTCGTACGGCTGGGGCCACTCCGGCCTGCTGATGCTCAGCGGTGGCATCACCGCGATCCCGCTGCTGTGCTTCGGCGCGGCGGCCGTCCGGGTGCCGCTGACGATGCTCGGGCTGCTGCAGTACCTGGCGCCGGTGTTCCAGTTCCTGATCGGCGTGGCGGTGTTCCACGAGTCGATGCCGCCCGCCCGCTGGGCCGGCTTCGCCCTGGTCTGGGTGGCGCTCGCGGTGCTCACCTGGGACGCGCTGCGCCGGGTGCGGGCCGACCGCGCGGAGCGGGCGGCCGCGGGGCGGGCGCCGCGACCGGCCCCCGCCCCGGCGGCCACCCGGTAGACAGGCCCTCCGCTGCTCAGGCGCTGATGTCCCGGCTGGAGAACCGCGCCCAGGCCGCCGAGCCGAACACGGCGACGTAGCCGGCCTGCAGGGCGAGGTCCTTCAGCACGCCGTCCCAGTACATCGGCTCACGCAGCAGGTCCGCGAAGCTGAGCCAGTAGTGGGTGAACAGGAACGGCCGGATCGCGTCCAACTGCGGGAAGCTGTCCAGGATCTGGACGGTGATCACCAGCACCACCGTGGCGGCCATCGCCGCGATGCCGCTGCCGGTGAGCGTCGAGACGAACAGCCCGATCGCCACCAGCCCGGCCAGCGAGAGCGCCACCACCGCGGCCACCAGCAGCGCCCGCGGCAGCGCGTCGCCGAGGCCGATGGTGTCGCCGGACAGCAGCGTGACCTTGCCGAGCGGGAACAGCGCGGCACCGGTGGCCAGGGCCGTCACCGCGACGGCCGCGGTGGCCGCCAGGCAGAAGGCGATCCCGGCGGTGAACTTGGCGGCCAGCAGCCTGGTCCGCCCGGCCGGCGCGACCAGCAGGTAGCGCAGCGTCCCGGTGGCGGCCTCGCCGGCCACCGAGTCCCCGGCGACGACGCCGACCGTCATCGGCAGGAAGATCGGCAGTGCCACCGCCAGCGCGGTGAACACCAGGAACAGGCCGTTCTGGGTGGTCTGCGCGATGAAGCTCGGACCGCCGTCGCCGTGCGGGCCGTCCGTGTTGACCTTGATGACCACGCCGATCAGGACCGGCAGCGCCGCCAGGATCGCCAGCAGCACCAGGGTCCGCATCCGGCGGAAGGTCAGGTGCAGCTCGTTGCGGAACAGCGCCAGGAACCCGGACGCCGTCTGCGGCCGCCGCCCGGAGACGAGCCCGGTCCCGACCGCCACCGCCTCAGCCCGCGACATCGAAGCCCTCCCCGGTCAGCGCCACGAAGGCGTCCTCCAACGTGCCACGCTCCAGCCCGAACCCGTGCACCCGTACGCCGGCCTCGACCAGCGCCGAGCACAGCTTCGGCAGCGCCGAATCGTCGACGGCGCCGAGCTCGCCGTCCACCCGCTCCTCGCCGCGCACGACGTCCACGACCTGGTGGGCCGCGAGCACCTCGGCGGCCCGGGCGACGTCCGGCGTGCGGACCACCAGCCGGCCCTGCGCCCGGGCGGCCAGCTCGGCGACGGTGCCCTGCACCACCAGCCGGCCGCGGGACATCACCGCGGCGTGGGTGCAGACCTGCTCGATCTCGTCCAGCAGGTGCGAGGAGAGGAACACCGTGGTGCCCTCCGCCGCGACCTCCCGCACGAGCGTCCGGATCTCCCGCATGCCCTGCGGGTCCAGGCCGTTGGTCGGCTCGTCCAGCACCAGCAGCTCACGCGGCTGCAGCAGCGCCGAGGCGAGGCCGAGCCGCTGCTTCATGCCGAGCGAGTACGCACGGGCCTTCTTGCCGGCCGCCGCGGTGAGCCCGACCCGCTCCAGCGCCTCGTCGACCCGGCGGCTGCGGGTGCGCGGGTCGGCCGTCGGGTCGGCGGCGTCGAACCGGGCGAGGTTGTCGCGGCCGGAGAGGAAGCCGTACAGCGCGGGACCCTCGATCAGCGCGCCCACCCGGGGCAGCACGGTCGCGACGGACTGCGGCATCGGCTCGTCGAGGACGGTCGCCATGCCCGAGGTGGGCACGATCAGGCCCATCAGCATGCGGATGGTGGTGGTCTTGCCGGAGCCGTTGGGGCCGAGGAAGCCGAAGACCGAGCCGCGCGGGACGGCCAGGTCCAGCCCGTCGACGGCGAGCTGGCCGCCGCGGAAGCGCTTGGTCAGGCCGCGCGTGCGGATCACATCGTCAGAGCCGGTGCGGGAGGGGGCGGCAGCGGGAACGGGGGCCGGGCGCGCCTCGGCGCCCCGGCCCCCGGCCGACTCCGTAACGTCCCCCGTTACGGGAGCCTTGGTCATCCGCTACTTCACCCCGGCCGCGCTCTGCAGGACGGACTCGGTCACCGCGCCGGCGAACACCCGGCCGTCGTCGGTGATCAGGACGTTGAGCACCTTGGTGCTGACCAGGGTGCCGCCGGCGACCGGCTTGCCGAGCGACTTGACCAGGGCCGTCGGGTCCTGGAAGGAGCCCCGGCCGCCGTGCTTGCCGCCCTTCGCGCCGTCCTTCGCGCCGTTCTCCGGCGCGCCGACCGGTCCGCTGGGCAGGTGCGCGGAGACCACCGACGTCCAGCCCTCGCCGATCACGTTCGGCCTGCCGGCCTCGCCGCTCTCCTTCTTGCCGTCCGGGCCGCGCTTGGCGTCCGCCTTCGCGCCCGCCCGCTCGTCGTCCGCCTTGTGCTCCGTCACCTTGGCGCCCTTGGGCACGGTGAAGTCGAAGGTCTTGGCGGCCGGCTTCGCGAACGAGACGTCCGTGAAGTGCACGTCCAGCACGGTGCTGCCGTCGACGCCCTTCACCACCACCGCGAGCGGCACGCCGTTGTCGGCGGCCACCGCGATCCTGACCTCGGCGATCGTCGAGCCGGACTGGGTCGGCTTGACGCTCAGCTGGTAGGCGTTCTGCCCGGCCACCTTGGCGGTGCCGGCCACGGTGACGGAGGTGGTGCTCGCGCTCTCGGTGAGGAACTGCCGGGCGGCCTCCTGCGGCGTGGTCGGCACACCGGCCAGCGGCGCCTTCGGGTGCTCGGCGCCGGTGTGCCGGGCGGCCTGGCCGGTCAGGTGCACGGCCTGGTTGGTCGAGCTGTCCCAGGCCCAGCCCTGGTCGCCGTTGTGGACCAGGGTGTAGCCGGCCATGTTCTCCAGCAGGTCGAGCCGCTGACGGTCCGGCCCGTCCACCGCGACCCGCAGCGTCTGGTCGCCGCCCAGCAGACCGAGCAGCTTGGTCTGCGGATCCGCGGCCGACGAACCCTGCCCGCCACCCTGCCCGCCGCCGTGTCCGGCCGCGGCGCCGAGGCTGCCGGCCGCCGCACCGAGCAACTGGCTGGGCACACCGAGGTCGGTCGAGAGCGAGACCGTCCCGGAGAGCGCCTGGGTGTCCGAGCCGAGCGCCTTGGCCACCACCTGCTCCGCCGTCAGCGAGGGCAGGTCCGGCGGCGAATCGGCGGCCAACGCGGGCACCAGCCCGACGCCCGTGGCGATCGCCGCGGCCACCGCCAACGGCACGCCCGCCCGCATCAGGGTGCGCCGCCGTGAGCGGTACGGTGCGCCGCCGTCCACGTTCCCCCCAGCCGCCGTCTCATTGGTCATGGCGTCATCAACTCCTCTGCGAACCCGGCCGAATGCCTGTGCCATTCCATTAGAGACCCGCCCCGCGCGCGCGTCATCGACCTGCAGGGCCACTTCGGGGTAAACCTCGCGGGTACGTCAACCCTGAGACGTCCTCAGGGTTGGCTCCTCCCGGCGTACAACTCCTGGCGTAGTGTCGCCGCATGGACGCAACCGCCGACGACCGCACCAACTCCCCGACCGCGCAGCCCCCGACCGCCAACGCCATGCGCCGCGCCCTGCGCCGCGCGCGGGACGGCGTCGCGCTCGACGCCGCCGAGGCGGCCGTGCTGCTGCAGGCCAGAGGCGAGGACCTGCGGGACCTCTGTGCGAGCGCCGCCCGGGTGCGGGACGCCGGCCTGGAGGCCGCCGGCCGCCCCGGTGTCATCACCTACTCCAAGAGCGTCTTCATCCCCCTCACCCGGCTGTGCCGCGACAAGTGCCACTACTGCACCTTCGCCACCGTCCCCGGCAAGCTGCGCCGTGCCGGCCACGGGATGTACATGTCCCCCGACGAGGTCCTCGCGGTGGCCCGCCGCGGCGCCGAACTCGGCTGCAAGGAAGCCCTGATCACGCTCGGAGACAAGCCCGAGGACCGCTGGCCCGAAGCCCGCGAGTGGCTGGACGCGCACGGCTACGACGACACCGTCGCGTACGTCCGCGCGATGTCCATCCGCATCCTGGAGGAGACCGGCCTCCTCCCGCACCTCAACCCCGGCGTGCTGAGCTGGACGGACTTCCAGCGCCTCAAGCCCGTCTCCGCCTCCATGGGCATGATGCTGGAGACCACCGCCACCCGCCTGTGGAGCGAGCCCGGCGGCCCGCACCACGGCTCCCCGGACAAGGAGCCCGCCGTCCGCCTCCGCGTCCTGGAGGACGCGGGCCGCAGCTCCGTCCCCTTCACCAGCGGCCTGCTGATCGGCATCGGCGAGACGTACGAGGAGCGCGCCGAGTCGCTGTTCGCGCTGCGCAAGGTCTCCCGCGCCTACCACGGGATCCAGGAACTGATCCTGCAGAACTTCCGCGCCAAGCCGGACACGGCGATGCGCGGCATGCCCGACGCCGAACTGGACGAGCTGGTCGCCACGGTGGCGGTGGCCCGGCACATCATGGGCCCGTCCGCGTGCCTCCAGGCGCCGCCGAACCTGGTGGACGGCGAGTACGAGCGGCTGATCGGGGCCGGCATCGACGACTGGGGCGGCGTCTCCCCGCTCACCCCGGACCACGTCAACCCCGAGCGCCCGTGGCCGCAGATCGAGCGCCTGGCCGAGCGCTCCGCGGCGGCCGGCTTCGAACTGCGCGAGCGCCTGGCCGTCTACCCCGAGTACGTGCTGCGCGGCGAGCCCTGGCTGGACCCGCGCGTCCTGCCGCACGTGCGCGCGCTGGCCGACCCGGCGACCGGGCTCGCGAACCCGGACGCGGCGGTCCTGGGCCTGCCCTGGCAGGAGCCCGAGGACCTCCCGGAGTCGTACGGGCGGACCGACCTGCACGCCACCATCGACACCGAGGGCCGCACCGGCGACCGCCGGGCCGACTTCGAGGACGTCTACGGCGACTGGGAGGCGCTGCGCGAGCAGGTCCTCGCGAAGGGCGCGCCGGAACGTCTCGCCGGGGACCTCCGCGAGGCGCTCGCGGTGGCCGCCGACGACCCGACCAGGCTCACCGACGACCACGCGCTCGCCCTGTTCCACGCCGACGGCCCCGCCCTGGACGCGCTGTGCCGGATCGCCGACGCCGTCCGCCGCGACGCGGTCGGCGACGACGTCACCTACTGCGTCACCCGGAACATCAACTTCACCAACGTCTGCTACACCGGCTGCCGGTTCTGCGCCTTCGCCCAGCGCCGCACCGACGCGGACGCGTACACGCTCTCGCTCCAGCAGGTCGCCGACCGGGCCGCGCAGGCGTGGGAGGTGGGCGCCACCGAGGTCTGCATGCAGGGCGGCATCCACCCGGACCTCCCCGGCACCGCCTACTTCGACATCGCCCGCGCGGTGAAGGAGCGCGTGCCCGGCATCCACGTGCACGCGTTCTCGCCGATGGAGGTGGTCAACGGCGCGACCAGGACCGGACTCTCGATCCGCGACTGGCTCCAGCGAGCCAAGGAGGCGGGCCTGGACACCATCCCGGGCACGGCCGCCGAGATCCTCGACGACGAGGTCCGCTGGGTGCTCACCAAGGGCAAGCTGCCGGCCGCCACCTGGGTCGAGGTGGTCACCACCGCGCACGAGCTGGGCATCCGCTCCTCGTCCACGATGATGTACGGGCACGTGGACACCCCCGGGCACTGGCTCGGACACCTGCGGCTGCTCGCGGAGATCCAGCAGCGCACCGGTGGCTTCACCGAGTTCGTCACGCTGCCGTTCGTCCACACCAACGCGCCGGTCTACCTCGCCGGCATCGCCCGGCCCGGCCCGACCGCCCGCGACAACCGCGCGGTGGTCGCGATGGCCCGGCTGCTGCTGCACCCGCACATCCCCAACATCCAGACCAGCTGGGTCAAGCTGGGCGCCGAGGGTGCGGCCGAGATGCTGCGCTCGGGCGCCAACGACCTCGGCGGCACGCTGATGGAGGAGACCATCTCGCGGATGGCCGGCTCGGCGTACGGGAGCTACAAGTCGGTGCGCGACCTCCAGGCGATCGCCGAGGCCGCGGGCCGCCCGCACCGCCAGCGCACCACCACCTACGGCGAGGTGCCCGCCGAGCGCCGGGCCGCCGCGCTCGCCTCGGACGGCCACCTGCCGGAGCTGCTGCCGGTCCTGGACTGAGGCCCCAGCTCGACGACGCGGGGCCCGGACGCTGCCCGCGCAGCGTCCGGGCCCCGCCGTCCGTGGCAGCGGGACGGCACGGCGGCAACGGTTTGTTGAAAGACTGGTGTGCGACGGAACCCGCCGGTCCGCACGGGTCTTCGCATAAGGTGCCAGGGCGCGCGACCGGCCCGAGCGTCGCGCCGCCCCGTTCCCCGCCGTTCCCGGACGAAAGGCGCACCCGTCGTGATGCCACTGTGGTCACGCGCACAGCAGCAGGACTTCCGCAGCCGGGTGCGGGGCTGTCTGCTCGGCGGCGCGATCGGGGACGCGCTGGGCGCCGCCGTGGAGTTCGAGGCGCTGGACAAGATCGTCGCGCAGCACGGCCCGCAGGGCGTGACCGGCTACGTCCCCGCGTACGGGCGGTCCGGCGCGATCACCGACGACACCCAGCTGACCCTCTTCACGGTCGACGGCCTGATCCGCGCCCACATCCGCCGGGACACCGGCAGCTGGCACCCGCCCACCGACCTCCACCTCGCCTACCTGCGCTGGGCCGCCACGCAGCGCGACTGGGGCCCGGACGAGCGCCGCCCCGACCTCGGCTGGCTCGGCCGCGAGGAGTGGCTGTACGCCCAGCGCGCCCCCGGCCAGGGCTGCCTCACGGGCCTGAGCGGTCCGGACGGCGAGCGGCTCGGCACCCTGGAGCACCCGAAGAACCCGCACTCCAAGGCCTGCGGCACGGTGGTGCGGGCGGCGCCGTTCGGGCTCCTCACGACGTGGGAGCCGGGCCTGGTGTTCCAGCTCGCGGTGGAGTGCTCGGTGCTCACCCACGGCCACCCGACGGGCTACCTCGCGGCGGGCGCGTTCGCGGTGATCGTCCAGAGCATCGCCCGCGGCGGCACCCTGGAGGAGGGCGTCCACCTCGCGCTGGCGCTGCTCTCCGAGCGGCAGGCGCACGAGGAGACGACCGCCGCGCTGCGGGCGGCGCTGGACGCCGTCCGGGCGGGCGAGCCGTCGGCGGTCCGGGTGGAGGCGCTGGGGGAGGGCTGGGTCGCCGAGGAGGCGCTGGCGATCGCGGTGTACTGCGCGCTGGTGGCGCACGACGTGCGGTCGGGCCTGCTGCTCGCCGTCAACCACTCCGGGGACAGCGACTCCACCGGCGCGATCTGCGGGAGCCTGCTCGGTGCGCTGCACGGCGACACCGCGTTGCCGCCGGGGCTGGTGGCCGGCCTGGAGGGGCGCGGCGCGATCCTCGAACTCGCCGACGACTTCGTGCTGGAGCTGGTGCACGGTGCCGAACTGCACGGCCGGGACACCCCGGAGGGTGTCGCGTGGTCGGCCCGGTACCCGGTGCACTGAGGGCCGTCCGGCCAACGGCTTCCTGGAGAAACACAGTTGCCCGTAGCCGTGTCCGCCGCCGCGGGGGCGACGGGCACCGCTACGGGCAACTGGGCCGAGAGCGGCCCGGGTTCAGGCTGCGCCGAATGCCCCTGGGCCGAACGCCCCTGCTCCGGCGGCGGCGGCGAACGCGTTCCAGGCCTCGGCGGAGAAGCGCAGTTGCGGGCCGTGCGGGTCCTTGGAGTCCCGGACGGCGACCACCCCCGCGGTCGGCGTGGCGATCTCCACACAGGCGCCGTTGCCACCGCTGTGACTGCTCTTCCGCCAGCGTGTGCCGCTCTCGATGGTGGTGCTCATGTGTGGAATCCCTCTTCAATCTCTGCTATCAGTGTCCGGCTCTCCACCACACCGAGCGCCGCCGCCCTCAGGTGGTCGTAGAGACTGGTATAGCGGCGCACATCGGCCTCCTTCTCCAGGTAAAGATCACTCGTCACCCCTTCGAAGTAGACAACCGTGGAATCGGCTGACTCGGGGAACTCGAGCAGGGAGAATGTCCCGGTCATACCGGGGTGGGCACCGGCGGAGAACGGGATCACCTGGATCGTGATGTTCGGGCGCTGGCTCAACTCCAGCATGTGCTTGAGCTGGTAGGCCATCACCTCGCGGCTGCCGACCTCGCGGCGCAGCACCGCCTCGTCTATGACGGTCCACAGGCTGCCCAGCTGGTGTTCGCCGTGGACGCGGTCCTGGCGCTTCATCCGCACCTGCACCCGGCGCTGGACGGCGAGGGCGTCGGTGTCCGGCTGGGTGCCCTCGACGACGGCCTGGGCGTACTGCTCGGTCTGCAGCAGGCCGGGCACGAAGGAGGACTCGTACGCGCGGATCGACGAGGCCTCGGCCTCCAGGCCGATGTACACGCTGTACGGCGTCGGCATGTCGTTGAAGTCGTGCCACCATCCGCGCTGGCGCGACTCCTTGGCCATCTCCATGAGGCTGTTGCGCATCTGTTCGTCGGACACGTTGTAGACGTCGCAGAGGTCGCGGACGTCCCGCTGGTTGATGCTGCGGCGGCCGTTCTCCAGCCGGCTGATCTTCGACTGGGAGACCATCAGCCGGCCGGCCACCTCCTCCGCGGTCATCCCGAGGCCCTCGCGGAGCTTGCGCAGCTCCGAGCCGAGGCGCCGCCGGCGCACGGTGGGATTGATGTTCGCGGACACGTCGACCTCCGGCCGGACCTCTGGTGATCGTTGGAACGGCAGTCCTAGGAACACTTCGGACATTGGGACCAACCCCCCTGACTCGGAGCAGCATGTCACCTTGGGCCAGGTCGGCGCCGGGGAATCACAGCAGCGCAATAGAGCGGATCATCGGAAAAGCGCTTCTGCGAGACGGCGAAGCCCCCCAGGTGGTAATGCGGCTCAGCGGATCGAACCGGTACTGCCACCGGTCCTGGTTCACGTGGGCTCCCGGCGGCGCACGTGCTGGTGGCACATGCTGCGGCAGGCTCCCACGGGCTCTCCCCGAGCGGCCCGGGGGCGCTCGGGGACGGCAGAGGGGCGGTCGCCGGGCGACTTCCGTCGCGGGCGACCGCCCCTCCTCGCTCCTGGTACTGCTGGTGGTGCGTCGGGTCGTTCGGCGCTCACGGGCGGCGCGAACGATGTGGCGCGCGCCGTCGGGTGTGTCGACGGACGTGTCGCCGGCCGGGTCATGGCGTGTCGTCGTGCCCCGGCGGACCGGCCGTCAGCGGACGCCGACCCGGGGCGCGGCCACCCGGCCGCCGGTGCCCCGGCCCGCCGCGCGGGCGCCGGAGGACCGTCCCGTGCCCGTCCCGGACGCACCCTGGGGCGAGCGGCTCTGCTGCGTCGGCAGGCCGTTCTGCACGTCCATCACGGCGTGCGCGACCATCCCGCCGAGCGGGTCGTACCGGATCAGGTCGCGCAGCCGCGACCGCGAGGACCGGCCCTCGTTGCCCGGGTACAGATGCTTGCCCAGCCCCACCGAGTGGGCCAGCGCGGCGAGCGCGGCCGTCCGCGGGTCCGGCGGCACGCCGGTGCGGATCGCGGTGTCCAGCCGCTGCTTGATCGCGGCGTTGGTGCAGTCGTCGGACGCCTGGTAACGCGTCGTCGGCAGCACGCCGCACACCTGGCCCGGCACGGCGGTCACCATGCCGCAGCGCTCCAGGTGCGCCAGGTACGTCTGCCGCAGCCCCAACCGGGGCCCGCCGATCCAGTGCGCCGCACGGACCGGACTGCCGCGCCGGCGCAGCAGTTCCAGTGCGTGGTCCAGAGTCGGGTCGCCGGTCGGCCGTGCGAGCACGACGGCGATCCGGTCTCCCTCCGGTACGATCCGTCCGGCCAGGGACAGCTCGACGAGCTGCGCCCCGGCGAGTCCGAGGTCGAGGGTCTGCGGCTGCGCCGTGGTACCCGTGGTCGGGTCCAAAGCGAGCAGCAAGAGTTCCTCGGGAACAGTTCTGCGGCTCTTGCCCATCCAAGCCTCCCCGCGTGGATGAGAGACAGGGTGACGCCTCTCACACGGGCTTGTCGAGTACGCCTCCGAATCGTGACCTTGCGGTGAAGGCCTGGAACCGGGGGCCGCGGGGCGGGCGTCTGTTCGGTGAACGGACCGCGGTACGGCCGTGTGACGGCAATAAGCGCCGGTCGGGCGGGGTGTGGGCGGCCGGATCGGCCGACGGTGGCGGAGACTGTACAGGTACACGGGGCGGGGCGTCGGCTTCCCGAAATCGGGTCTGCCGGTGCCCCGCCGGGCGTTGAGGAGGCTGGGTTACGTGGGCGAGTCCCCCGACAGGGTGCTGCGGGACGGCGAGCGGAAGCAGGACCGGGAGCGCGAACGCGCCGGATCGACCGCTGCCGCCGGAACGGCCGCTGACGGCGCCTCCGCCGACGCGACCCGCGACACGCCGAAGAAGGGGGCCGCGAGCGGCTCGACCGTGCAGCTCCGCGTCCGGGATGTGGACAGCAAGACCACGATGCTGCGGCTGCCGGTGGACAACCGCACGACCGCGCTGCGGCTGCCCGACGAGCTGGTGAAGCCGGTCGGCGCCGGGAGTTCCGCAGGTGAGGCGGCCGAGCCGGCCGACGAGGCGTCGGACGAGGGTGCGAAGCCGTCCTCTGACCGGCCGTCGGGCGCCGACCCGCGTCTCGGCATGCGGATGGCAGGCGGGAAGAAGCAGGAGGGGAAGGGGGAGGCGGCCGCCGAGGACCCGGCGGAGGACGCCGAGCCCGCGGCCGAGGACGACACGCCCGAGGATGACGCGGCGGGGGAGGGCGCGGTCGAGGCCGACGCCCCCGTGGTGTCGGTGAAGCTGACCAAGACCGTGGCGCCCCCGACCGCCGTGCAGCCGAAGAGAGCTGACGAGGCCGCGGACACCGAGGAGCCCGGGGAGTCAGGGGACGCCGAGGAGCCCGCGAGCGCCGAGAAGGCCGCGCGCACCGAGAAGGCCGCGGGCACCAAGAAGGCCGAGGGCGCCCCGAAGGCCGCCGGTGCCGAGAAGGCCGACGCCACCGAGCAGCCCGAGGACGCCGAGAAGGCCAAGGCCACCGGGAAGGCCGCGGGCGACGCGAAGCCCGAGGACGCCGAGAAGGCCAAGGCCGCCGGGAAGGCCGCGGGCGACGCGAAGGCCGAGAAGCCGGAGAAGCCCGCGCCGCGCCGCACGCCCCTCGCCGCCGCTCCCGCCGTCGCTCCCGCCCCCGCCGCCGGCACCGTTCCCGAGCCCCCGGCCCCCAGCCCGCTGCCCGAGCCGCAGCCCGTCCCGGATCCGGGGCCCGAGCCGCACCCGGCGCCCAAGCCCCTCCCCGAACCCGAACCGCAGCCCGGCCCGGAGCCGCTGCCGAAGCCGGCCCCCACCCCGAAGCCCGGCCCCGCCCCGGCCCCCGAGCCGCTGCCCACGCCGGACCCGCGGCCGGTGTCGCCCGTCCCGCCGCTGCCGAAGCCCGAGCCGCTGCCCGTCCCCGAGCCGCTGCCCTCGCCGGAGAACACCGCCGAGGCGATGGAGGTCCTGGCGACCCTCAACGCCCGCCCGGTCTCCCCGCTGCGGCGCGCGCTCAAGCGGGTCACCATCTGGACGGTCTTCCTCGCCGTGGTGCTCGGCGCGGCGGTCGTGGCCCAGCTGCTGCGCCCGCTGCCGGACGCGAAGGTGCGGATGTCCGCCGCCGGCAGCTACAACTTCGGGGGCGACCAACTCGACCTCGCGTGGCCGGCCAAGGGCCAGTCCGCGGCCGAGGTGGTCGGCGTCGGCAGTCTCGGCAGCTCCGGCCCGGAGACGCCGGCCTCGATCGCGAGCGTCACCAAGGTGATGAACGCCTACCTGATCCTGCAGAAGTACCCCCTGAAGAAGGGGGAGGCCGGTCCGAAGATCACCGTCGACAAGCAGGCCGCGCAGGAGTCCGGCAACGTCGACGAGTCGAAGGTGACGCTCACCGAGAACCAGGTGCTCACCGAGTACCAGGCGCTGGAGCTGCTGATGCTTCCGTCGGCCAACAACGTGGCCCGGCTGCTCGCCCGCTTCCACTCCGGTTCCGAGGCGGAGTTCGTCAAGCTGATGAACGAGACCGCGGCCAAGTTCGGCATGACCAACACCACCTACGCCGACCCGGCGGGCTACATCGCGGACACCAAGAGCACCGCCAAGGACCAGCTGAAGCTGGCCGAGCAGGTCATGCAGGACGAGGTCTTCCGGCAGATCGTGTCCACCCCGGACACCACCTTCAACAACCAGAAGATCCCCAACACCAACAACCTGATCAACCCGAAGACCGGGGTCATCGGCGTCAAGACCGGCTCCAGCACCCCGGCCGGCGGCTGCCTGATGTGGGCCGCCTACAAGGAGGTCGGCGGCGTGAAGCGGCTGATCCTCGGTGTCACCCTCGGCCAGCAGGCCACCTCGCCCAACCCCGGCGACGGGATCCTGCCGACCGTGCTGAAGGTCAGCGGCAAGCAGATCCAGGCCGCGCAGAACGGCGTGACCGGCCAGACCGTCGTCAAGAAGGGCGACGTCGTCGGCTACGTGGACGACGGGCTCGGCGGCAAGGTCCCCGTCGTCGCCACCAAGGACCTCGTGGTGGCCGGGTTCCCCGGCATCACCGGCACCGTGACCCTGGTCGCCGGCAAGGTCGGCCACCACGTCACGGCCGGCACCGAGATCGGCGTGCTGCGCGTGGGAGAGGGCGACGACAAGACGGAGGTGCCGGTTGCCCTCCAGTCGGACGTCAACCCGCCGTCCATCCAGTCCCGGCTGACCCGGACGCTCTGAGCCCGGGACACCGAAGGGGGAGCCGGTTGTCCGGCTCCCCCTTCAGCGCGTTCCGGGCCCGAGCCACCGCGCGAGCGGCTCCTCCTCCGTCAGCACCCGCCCGAGCGCCAGCGCCACCGTGTACGCGGCGAAGGTCGCGATCAGCCACGACAGCCCGGTGAACACCACCCCGTACGCCCCGAACCGCGCCACGCTGTGCGCCATCGCGCGCGGCAGGTAGATCCGCCCGGCCACCCCGAGGCCGACCACCGCCACCCCGCACAGCAGCGCGCCCGGCAGCAGCGGCGGCCAGCGCACCCGGGCACCCAGCAGCAGGTGCTGCGTCCACCACCAGAGCGCAGTCGAGCCGACGAAGGTCAGCGGCACGCCGAGCCACCGGCCCGCCCCGAAGCCGTCCCACAGCGGCGCCAGGAAGACCAGCCAGGCCAGCCACACCAGCAGCCAGACCAGCCAGCGCCAGGCCGCCAGCCCGGTCCCCGCGCGCGGCAGCTCCCAGCAGCGCTCGCACACCCGCTGGATCGCCCGGCTGAGCGCCGTCGCCGACATCAGGGTGAACAGCGCGCCGAGCACCCCGAAACCGGTCTCGTCCCGCCCGCTCGACAGCACCTGCTCCACCGACTGCTCCGCCTCGCCCCGGATCCCCAGCTCGCTGCGCAGCGCATTCAGGACGTGGTCACGGACGGCGGTCGGGGCGAACACCGACACCACGAACAGCGCCGGCAGCGAGCTCAGGAACGCCTGCGCGGCCAGCCGGGTGGCGCAGTCCAGCAGGTTCACCCGGACCAGCTGGCGGACCGCCCGTCCGACCAGCGGCACCTGCTCGGGCAGCCCCCGCGCGTACCGGGCCGCCCAGGCCCCGCGCTCCTTGAGCCGGGCCGTCCGTCCCCCGCGGCGGCCGCCCTCCGCGGGTGGTCCGGTCGGCCGGTCTCTCACGGGTGCCCTCCTCGGTCACGGTCGCCGAAGTTCCCCCGGGCCGGCGGCCGGGAGGTGCCCCCATCCGCCGCGTTGCGACGCACGCACCCGGCACCGCCGCGCCCGCGCTCCGGGCGGACGGGGGAGTGTGAGAACAGGCCCATGGTCACCCGGACCCGGTGCGGCCGCATCCGGGGCCGGCGGGTTCAGCACCACCACCGGCCGCAGTGGCAGTGCCGCCACCGGCACCGGGTCCTGCCACAGCAGTCGCCGGTCCGCCGCCCGGCGTGGGCGCCACAGGTGCAGCAGCACGACGGCGGCCTGCCCGGTCACCGTGCTGAACGAGACCAGGTGCCCGACACCCGCCACGGCCATCGCCAGAAGTTCGAATACGTTCCAAGGGCTACGTGACCCCTCCTGACACTCCGTCGGCACCCGTCCCGTCGTCCACCGCTCCGCCTCCACCCCTGATCCGGTACGCTGTGGACGGCCTTGTCACCACACGGCCCCGCCTCAGTAGCTCAGGGGATAGAGCACGGCTCTCCTAAAGCCGGTGTCGCAGGTTCGAATCCTGCCTGGGGCACAGTGCGCCGAGAGGCCCCCGACCCGTACGGTCGGGGGCCTCTCGGCGTTCCGGGCCGCTCGTGCGGGCCCGCCCGGGCCGCGTCGGCGCGTCGGCGGCTGAGGCGGGATCAGGCGAGGGTGTGCTCGGCGCGGGGGACGGGCGTGGGGTTGGCGGCCAGGTCGGCGAGCAGGGTCTCGGTCTCCCGGGTGGTGCGCAGGACGGCGGGGTCGAGGTCGGCGAGGACGATCTCGCGGCGGTCCTCGCCCGCCTCGGCGATCAGGTGGCCGTCCGGGCCCCAGACCGCGCTGCCGCCGCAGGTGTGCCAGCCGCCGGTGGTGCCGATGTGGTTGGCGAGCACCGTGTAGAGGGTGTTGTCGAGCGCGCGGGCCGGGAACCAGGTGCGGGACTCGTGGTGACCGTGGCCCACGCTGAAGAGGGCGCCGACCAGGTAGGCGTGGCAGCCGTCCAGCGCGGCGGCGCGGGCGTGCTCGGGGAAGCCGGAGTCGTAGCAGATGCCGAGGCCGAGCCGCCAGCCGTCGAGCTCCAGGCTGCAACCGACCGTCCCGGGGCGGTAGTAGCCGCGTTCGGACTTGAACAGGTGCTGCTTGTCGTAGCGGGTGACGACCGCGCCGTCCGGGCCGAACACGAGCGCGGAGACGCGCAGGTCGGACCCGTCCTGCGCGGCGGCGCCGACCACGGCGGCGGTGCCCGTCTCGCGGCAGGCCTCGGCGATCGGCGCGAGGCGCGGATCGCCCGGCTGGACGGCGCACTTGAGCGGATCGGAGCTGATCAGGTCGGGCTCGTAGCCGGCGAGGAACTTCTCCGCGAAGAGCACCAGCCGGGCACCGGACGCGGCGGCCTCGCGGATGAGCTCGGCGGCGGTGGCCGCGTTGGCGGGGATGTCGCCCGCGACGGCTTGGGCCTGGACGGTGGCGATCCGCAACGGACGCTCGGGGTAACGGGCGTGGGCCGCGGACTCGTGGGGGACTTCCTGGATGCGGGACATGCCCGACACGCTAGACCGCGGCTAGCGGACGGCCTCGTCGGGGCGGTCCACGCCGTCGCCCGGGCGGTCTGCGCGGGCCGGGCGGAACGAGGGCGCGACGACGCGCTGAACCCTGGGTCTGGTCCGCCAGTTGACCCGCCGGATGTCGCGTGCCAGGGAGCCCGGGCGCCAGAGTTCGATCGTCGCGGTGACGGCGCCCAGCACGCAACCGGCGGCCAGCCAGCCGCCGAGCACGTCGCTCGGCCAGTGCACGCCGAGCGCGATCCTGGTCCAGCCGATGGCCAGCGCGGTGGCCGTCGCCACCGCGCAGGCCGCGATCCGACCGGAGCGGCCGGCCCGGGGCCAGAACAGGCCGACCAGCACCGCGCAGGTGATCGCCGAGGCCATCGCGTGCCCGGAGGGGAACGCCGGGCCGCCCGCGTGCGAGACCGGGTCGGTGAAGGACGGCCGCTGGCGGCCGAAGGCGAGTTTCAGCGCCCACTGGGCGCCCCAGCCGACCAGGGCCTGCGCGGCGGCCCACCCGGCGAGCACGCGGGCGCCGATCAGCCAGAGCCAGCAGGCCGCGAGGCCCAGCAGGACACGCATCGTGACCGTGCCACCGATGTCGGAGAGCGTCTGCACCGCGGCCGTCCAGGCCCGGTGCTCCCGGGCGTAGGAGTGCGTTTCCGCGATCCAGTCGCGATCGAACCGGTCGAGGGGTTGCCAGTGTCGGATCACCACGACGGCCAGCAGGCCGAACAGCAGGGCACAGCCCGCCGCCAGCGCCGTGCCCCGCAGGACACGGCGGTGACGCACAGTGATGGATGGCGCGCCATTGGTCAGGTGCATGCCTGACACCTTCCCAGCGTCCTGTGCCGATCGGGCGCTGGAGTGATAGCGATTCCGCATCATTTGTGCGGAGGATCTGCGTGCGTCGGGGTGCGGGGGCGAGGGTAAGTCGGGGCGGTCGGGAACGCGCGCGGCAGCCCGCGGGTTCACCAGGTGTCCGGTCCGAGACGGTCGCGCGGCGCGCACCGCAGGTGCCCGGCTGATCACCCTGCGTCCAGAACCGGGGTGAAAACCGGCAGGATACTGCATCGCTGGGAAGAATCTGAACGACTTGGGAATGTTGTCCGGAATCTGTTCGTTGGATCGTTACGTGTGAGCCCTTGCGGGGCCCGCATTTCTTGCCCGCTCGGGGCAGGCAGGCAGACCTCGGCAACACCAGCAAAGGGAGCAAGCATGGCCACCCGTGCCGTCGTTCGCGACAGGGCCGACCGGACTCGCGCGGCCCGCCCGACCAACCTTGAGGCTGACCGTGACCTGGTCGGCATGTACCTCGACGAGATCGCCAGGACCCCCCTGCTCGATGCCGCCGAGGAGGTCGAGCTCTCGCTGCGGATCGAGGCCGGCGTTTACGCCCAGCACCTGCTGGACGAGAGCGAGCTCCCCGAGGGCGTCACGCGCGAGGAGCTGGAGGCGATAGCCGACGACGCCGAGCGCGCCAAGGACGTCTTCATCCGCTCCAACCTCCGGCTCGTGGTGGCGGTCGCCCGCCGGTACCCGCGCAGCGGCCTCCCGCTGCTGGACCTCATCCAGGAGGGCAACGCGGGCCTCGTGCGGGCCGTCGAGAAGTTCGACTACGCCAAGGGGTTCAAGTTCTCCACCTACGCCACCTGGTGGATCCGGCAGGCGATCACCCGGTCGATCGCCGACCAGTCCCGCACCATCCGGCTGCCCGTCCACCTGGTCGAGGAGCTGGGGCGGATCCGGCGGGTGCAGCGTGAGAAGTCCAAGGAGCTGGGCCGCGAGGCCGAGCCGGCCGAGATCGCGGCCGAGCTGGACACCACCGAGGCCCGGATCAAGGACGTGCTGGACTGGGCGCGCGACCCGGTCAGCCTGAACATGTCGGTCGACGACGAGGGCGAGACCCAGTTCGGCGACCTGGTCGAGGACACCGGGGCGACGTCCCCCGAGGACGCCGTGATGGTCATGCTCCGCCGCGAGGAACTGGACGATCTGATCGGGCGGCTGGACGACCGCACGGCCTCGATCATCCGCTCCCGCTACGGGATGGAGGACGGCCGCGAGCGCACCCTCACCGAGGTGGGCAAGCAGCACGGCCTGACCCGCGAGCGGATCCGGCAGATCGAGAAGCACGCGCTGGCCGAGCTGAAGAAGATCGCCGACCACGCCGGCTTCGAGGCGGCGTAAGGGGAATTCGAGTCCTGAGCCGGGCCAGGATGCGGAGCGCTCCGCATCCTGGCCCGGCGGGGGGGGGCGGGCGGGTAGGGGGGTGGGGCGGGGGGTCCGGGGCGGGCAGCGGGGGGT
>NZ_JBSFGU010000017.1:0-156219 GCF_053596725.1 Kitasatospora sp. NPDC001660
CCTTGCCGGTCTGCAGGGCCGAGCCGATGCCCTCGAAGACGTCCGGGACCTCGGCGTCGGCGGTCTTGCGCGGGGTCCCCGCTCTGGTGGGAGCGGGGCCGCAGCACCGCAGGCGCCCGGCACCGGGGCCGGCCACCCCTTCGGGTGGTCGGCCCCGGTGCCGGGCGCCGCTGGTTTTCGGTGGCGGATCGATCATTTGCGCGCGTTATTCGATTGACCGCCGTCCACTTTCCGTCACATTGACGCCATCCGTACATACCTTCGAAAGAAGGCGCCGTCCTTCCGCCGCACGGCCCGGTATGGTCTGGGGTAACCGCAGACGCGGGGTAACGCAGTCCCCCTCCGCGAGGAGTCCCCACGTGCTGATCACCCATGACACCGAGTGCGCACTGAGCACCCTCGTCGAGCTGCTCAACACCGCGCCCGAGGTCTGCGGCACCGAGCTGCTGCCGGACGTGGCCGCGCTGGACGCCTTCGTGATCCGCCAGGAGATCAGCGAGATCGACTCGCTCACCGAGGACGACCTGGGCAGCGTGCAGGAGCTGCGCTCGCGACTGCGCGAGGTGTTCGGCACCGAGTCCACCGCGGCGGCGTCCGAGCTGGTCAACGCGATCGTCGCGGCAGCCGGGACGACGCCCCGGCTGATCAACCACGACCACCACGGGTGGCACATCCACTACTTCGCGCCGCACGCCGCGCTCGGCGACCACCTGGCCGCCGAGCTGGGCATGGCGCTGGCGTTCATCTTCATGGCGGGCGAGAGCGAGCGGCTGCGCCGCTGCGAGGCGCCGGACTGCGCACGCGTCTTCGTGGACCTCTCGCGCAACCGCTCCCGCCGCTACTGCGACAGCCGCACCTGCGGGAACCGGCTCCACGTCGCCGCGTACCGGGCGCGGCAGCGCTCGGCGGAGGCCGTGCCCTCCAGCTGAGGCCGCCGCCCGTACCGCTCCGGGCCCCGGTCAGATCCCGCGCTTGCGGAGGATCTCCTCGATGTCGGCGAAGTCGCCGAGGCCGTCGTCCTGCTTCTTCGCCGCCGCCCTCCTCGGCGCCTGCTCCGGCTGCGCCACCGCGGGCCGCTCGGGCGCCCCGGGCGCCGCCGAGTGGGTCTCCGGGGCCCCGACCGCGCCGCGGCGGCTCACGAAGCGTGTGGTGAGCAGCAGGGCGACGGAGATGCCGAGCAGCACGATGCCGGTCCAGACGCGGGGGTCGAAGACCAGTCTGGCGGCCCACTTGGCGAACTCGTCGCCGATCGTGCGGGCGACGGGGAACAGGCCGGTCAGGTAGAGGCCGGCGGGCAGCAGGGCGACGGCGAACCAGCGGGTCGCGGAGAGGAAGCGGCGTCGGTAGGCGCGCAGGCCCGCGACGGCGACGCCGGCCGCCGTGAGCGCGAAGCCGAAGGCCGCGGTCAGCACGGCCGTGCCCCGTCGTGTCCGGTCGTCCTGGTCATCGGTGCCTCCTGTCACTCGGCCCTCGGGCACACCGCGGGGCGGCGCGGAGGCCCACTAATGGAACACTGGGGGAATGATCGATGGTTCCCTTCCCCGTCTCGAGTTCTGGTGCGACCTCCAGTGCCCGGACTGCCGCACCGCCCTGGACGACGTACGGGCGCTTCGTGCGCAGTACGGCGACGCGCTGCAGGTGGAGCTGCGGCACTTCCCGCTGGAGAAGCACAAGCACGCCTACGCGGCCGCCGAGGCGGCCGAGGAGGCGTTCGCGCAGGGGCTGGGGTGGCCCTTCGTGGAGGCGCTGCTGGCCCGGGTCGAGGAGCTGGACGCGAAGGGGCAGCAGGTGCTGCTGGACGTCGCGCGCGAGACCGGGGTGGACGCCGAGGAGGTCGACACGGCGCTGATCGACGGCCGGCACATGCTGACCGTGGACGCCGACCAGGCCGAGGGCAGGGCGATCGGGGTGAAGGGCACCCCGACGTACGTGATCGCCGGGAAGCGGCTGGACGGCGGGCAGAGCCAGGACGGCCTGCGCGCCCGGATCGTCGCCATCATCGAGGAGGAGAAGGCGTCCTGACGGTGCGTCAGCTCACAGCGGCTTGCCGTAGAGGCGGTTGGTGACCTCGTAGCCGAGCGAGGCGTAGAGCCGGATCGCGACCTCGTTGGCGGTGAAGACGTTCAGGCCGAGGGTGTGGACACCGGCGGCCAGGCACTCGCGTTCGGCGAGCAGCATCAGCGTGCGGCCGTGTCCCCGGCCCCGGTGGACCGGGGACACCTCGACGACCATGACCCAGGCGAGGGGTTCGCCGTCCGGCAGGTCGCGCAGGTGGAGGTCCACCCAGAGCGAGCCGAGCGGCTCGGCGCCGTCGGCGCCGCAGAGGCGGCGCAGGGCGACGCCGGGGCTGTCCGCGCCCCGCGGGAGCAGGCGCTGGTGGTCAACGCCGGATTTGGCGCGGGACTGCTCCTCGGTGAGGCCCGAGTCCCGCAGCGAGCGGACGTAGTCCTCCGCGGCCCGGTCGAGCCAGGCCGGGAATTCCTCGGCTCCGATCGCTCGCGCGGTGACGCCGGCGGGCAGGCCGGGGGGCATGGTCAGGCGCTTGGCCAGGTTCCGCATCCGCTCGGTGTACCCGAGGGCGGCGGCGAGGCCGCGGGCGACCTGCGCGGGCTCGGGGACGCTGACGTCCACGCGGGTGCAGCCCCAGCCGCGCAGCACCTCCTCCGCGGCCAGTGCGCCGAACGTCCCGCGACCCCGGCCGCGCCCTTCATGGATCTCCAACTCGGCGATCTCGCCCCAGAGTTGGCTACCGTGCGGGACGGCGGTGGTGCGCAGTGCACCGACCGGACGGCCGTTGGCGCAGATCTGCCAGCGTCTGGTGCAGCCCCCCGCGGGGGTGGGTGTCTCGGGGCCCTCGGGGCGCAGCGTGGAGGTCATGTGGTGGTCCCTTCCCCACGCCGGGCGGGTTATCCGCGGGAGGCGGATCACGGGTCGAGGTCGTCGCCGCTGCGCTCGGCGAAGACGGCCATGGCCTTGGCGGTGACCGGGCCGATCCCGGGCAGTTCGCGGTCGTCGACGCGGGTGACGGCCTGGACGTCGCGCAGGGTGGAGGTCAGGAAGACCTCCTCGGCGTCCTGGAGGGCTTCGAGCGGGAGGTCGGTCTCCTCGGCGCCGCACCACTCGATGACGAGGGCGCGGGTGATGCCGGCCAGGCAGCCGGAGGCGAGGGTGGGGGTGAGCAGCCGGCCGCCGATGACGACGAAGACGTTCGAGCCGGTGCCCTCGCAGAGCAGGCCGGCGGTGTTCGCGAACAGGGCCTCGGAGGCGTCGGCGCGGTGGGCGGCGGCGAGGGCGACGACGTTCTCGGCGTAGGAGGTGGTCTTGAGGCCGGCGACGGCGCTGTGTTCGTTGCGGCGCCAGGGGACGACGGCGACGGCGGTGGTGTCGGGGCGCCGGTTCACGGCGCCGATGGCGGCGACGAGGGTGGCGCCGGAGTCGCCGCGCTCGGAGCCGAGGGGGGCGTTGCCGCCGGTGTAGGTGACGCGCAGTCGGCCGAGCGGCATGGGGTTGGCGGCGAGGACCTGGGCGCAGGCCTCGCGGACCTGGTCGTGGTCGGGGTCGGGCAGGCCGAGGCCGCGGGCGGAGCGGGTGAGGCGGTCGAGGTGGCGGGTGAGGGCGAAGGCCTCGCCGTCGGCGGCCTTCATGGTCTCGAAGACGCCGTCGCCGGTGGTGAGTCCGTGGTCGAGGACGGAGACGGCGGCCTCTCCGGAGTCGACGAGCGTGCCGTTGACCCAGCTCTTGGTGGGGGTGTGCATCGAGCGCTGCTCCTCGGCAGGGTGGCTTCAGGGAGGTTCTTCAGGGGGTTTCGCTGCCCGACGCTATCGCGACCAGGCGGGCGGCCTTCAGTTCGGTTTCGGCCCACTCGCGGTCGGGGTCGGAGCCCCAGGTGATGCCGGCGCCGGTGCCGAAGCGCAGCACGGGGGTGGCGGGGTCGGTGCGGTCGATCCAGAAGGTGCGGATGCCGACGGCGAGTTCGCCCTCGCCGCGGTCGGCGTCGACCCAGCCGACGGCGCCGCAATAGGGGCCGCGGGGAGCGGTTTCGAGGGCTTCGATGATCCGCAGGGCGCTGGACTTGGGTGCGCCGGTGACGGATCCGGGCGGGAAGGTGGCGTCCAGGAGCTCGGGCCAGCCGGCGCCCTCGCGCAGGGTGCCCTCGACGGTGGAAACGAGGTGGACGAGGCCGGGGTGCTTCTCGACGGCGCACAGGTCGGGGACGGTGACGCTGCCGGTCGCGCAGACGCGGCCGAGGTCGTTGCGGACCAGGTCGACGATCATCACGTTCTCGGCGTGGTCCTTGTCGAGGAGGTCGTCCTCGGTGCGGCCGGTGCCCTTGATCGGGCCGGAGGAGACGGCGCGGGCGGTGCGGCGCAGGTAGAGCTCGGGCGAGGCGGTGGCGATCTCGACGCCGTGGTCGGGCAGGCGGATGGTGCCGGCATAGGGGGCGGGGTTGCCGTGGGCGAGCAGTCCGGTGAGGGCGTCGATGTCGCTGCGGTCGGGGTCGGGCAGCGGTGCGGAGAGCACGCGGCAGAGGTTGGCCTGGTAGACCTCGCCGGCGGCTATGTGCTCGCGGATGCGGCGGACGCCCGCCGTGTAGGCGGCGCGGTCCAGGGAGCTGTGCCAGCTGCCGGCATCCGGTCCGCGCCAGCCGGCGCCGGAGGGGGGCGCGGGGGCGGGGCGGACGTCGTCGAAGCGGGCACAGGTGAGGCGGCCCTCGAAGTCGTGGGCCACGGCCCAGTAGCCGGTGGAGTCGAGCGCGGCCGGGTCCGAGGTGACGTCGCGCAGGCCGGTGGCGAGGCGGCCGCCGAAGCGGGCGAGCGGGCTGTGGGGGGCGGTGCGGCCGGACACGGTTCTCCTGCGCGGTGGTGCTTGGGCGGCGGTGCCTGAAGTGTAGGTCGGGAGCGCTCAACGGGCCCGGGGGCGTACGGCGGGACGAGCAGGCGCGAGCGGCTTTCGGGTGTGCACCGAGTGCACGCTGCGGGAACGGATTTTTAGCTGGCCCGGGAATCCGCTAGAGTTCAACACGTCGCCAGGGAGCGCAGCCGGAGAAAAGCGGTGAAGGTCCCGGGAGACAGGCGGACGTGGCTCAGTTGGTAGAGCATCACCTTGCCAAGGTGAGGGTCGCGAGTTCGAATCTCGTCGTCCGCTCGATGGAGAACAGTGTAAGATCGTTCTTCGAGTGTTGCCTGGTGGAGTGGCCGAGAGGCGAGGCAACGGCCTGCAAAGCCGTGTACACGGGTTCAAATCCCGTCTCCACCTCCAAGAGGATCACCCGGTTCGGCCGGGAGACCTCCCCGCGCGATTAGCTCAGCGGGAGAGCACTACCTTGACACGGTAGGGGTCACTGGTTCAATCCCAGTATCGCGCACGTCGGATCCTCCGGGGTCTGCTGCAGGACCGCCACACCAGGCGCGATTAGCTCAGCGGGAGAGCACTACCTTGACACGGTAGGGGTCACTGGTTCAATCCCAGTATCGCGCACGTCGGGCCCTCCGGGGTCTGCTGCAGGACCGCCACACCAGGCGCGATTAGCTCAGCGGGAGAGCACTACCTTGACACGGTAGGGGTCACTGGTTCAATCCCAGTATCGCGCACAGTAACGGCCGGGGCCGCGATCCATGAGGGTCGCGGCCCCGGCCGTTTCGGCGTTCCCGGCGTGCGCGCGAGGCGTGCCCGCAAAGAGAAGAGCCGCGTACGGTCGCCCTCACCGACGTCCGTACGCGGCGTCTCCGCCTGCCGGGGTGCTCTGCGCACCGCTCCTCGCCCGTCCGCGTCTCAACGCGGGCGCGGCCTCCCCGGCGACACTGGCTCCCCGTCCCCAGGGGATCAGTGCCCGTTCTGCGGCCGGCCACGGGGCCGGCCAAGTCTCAGTGGGTGATCAGATCGATGACCACCTGGGCCTGGTGCGCCATCTGGTCCCAGCCGCCGAACAGCGCCACCAGCAGCACCGCGCACGGCAGGGCCATGGCCAGCGCCACCGCGGGGTGACGAGTGGGCTCCGCGGAGCGGGGCAGCGTGAAGGCCGGCCGACGGCGGCGGGGGGTTCCCGTGAGCTGCGGTGCCATGCCCTTACTCCTGATCCGGTCTCGGAGCCGTTCTTCCGGTCGAGTTGGCGCGGTGGACGGCTTACCTCGGGGGACGAGCTCCCGTCCACCGCTGAGGACAACGCTATGGCGCAGGGGGCCATCCGGGCGTCATGCCGTCGTATTGTTCCTCGGGCCTCCCGGAGGATGACGCTCAGACTTGGGGACTACTACCGGAGGGGGAGACCCTCTTCGCCCGGTCCCCGAGGGAACCCTGAGAGGCGACCCCGAGAACCGTCTCGCCACCCCCATGACCAGCAGGTCAGTGCAAGATCCGACAATCACACGGTGGCTTGAGGTGTTGCGTATCAGCACACCGCATCGGGCAGTCCGTAAGCTGTGCCAGACAGGAACTGACGATGCCCCAACCGACGGGGCCTCACCCACAGGCTGACGGGGAACGGACATGGCGATGATGCGGCTGAGGCGTGAGGACCCCCGCATCGTCGGGCCGTACCGCCTCCACCGGCGACTGGGGGCCGGCGGCATGGGCGTCGTCTACCTCGGCTCCGACCGGCGCGGGCAACGGGTCGCCCTCAAACTGATCCGCGCCGAGCTCGCCGAGGACCAGGAGTTCCGCACCCGCTTCGCCCGCGAGATCGCCGCCGCCTCGCGCATCCGCGGCGGCTGCACCGCCCGCGTCGTCGGCTCCGACATCGAGGCCGACCGTCCGTGGCTCGCCACCGCCTACGTGCCCGGGCCCTCCCTCTACAAGCGCGTCGGCGACGAGGGGCCGCTCAGCTGGCAGGAGGCCGCCCGGATCGGCGCCGCGCTCGCCGACGGGCTCGTCAAGGTCCACGAGGCCGGCGTCGTCCACCGCGACCTCAAGCCCTCCAACATCCTGCTCTCGCCCCGCGGTCCCCGGATCATCGACTTCGGCATCGCCTGGTCGCGCGGCGCCAGCACGCTCACCCACGTCGGCACCGCCGTCGGCTCCCCCGGCTTCCTCGCGCCCGAGCAGGTCCGCGGGGTCGCCGTCACGCCCGCGACCGACGTGTTCGCCTTCGGCGCGACCCTCGCGTACGCGCTCACCGGGGACACACCGTTCGGGTCCGGGGCCTCGTCGGAGGTCATGCTGTACCGGGTCGTGCACGAGGAGCCCGACCTGTCGGCCGTACCGCCCCAGCTCGCACCGCTGATCCGGGCCTGCCTGGCCAAGGAGCCCGGCGAACGGCCCGGCGCGGCCGCCCTGCACGAGCGGCTCAGCGAGCTCGCGGCACGGGGAGCGGCGACCAACGGCGGCGGGCGCGTCACGCGGCGCGCTGCGACGGCACCCGTGCCCGGGGCGGACGCTTCGGGCGGTGTGCGGCACGGGGTGCCCGCGCCCGGGCGGTCGCCGGACCCGGCGGCCGCGGCACACGCCCGGGCGGCGGCGGGAAGCCGGCTGGGGCCCGCCGGGCCCGGCGAGGCGCAGCGGCGCCCGCAGGGGGCGGCCGCTCCACACCCCAGACCCGAGGCGGCGTCGGGGGGCCGGCCGGTCCGGGACCGTCAGCAGACGCCGACGCCCGGCCACTTCGGCGGCCACTCCGGCGGCCGCGACCGCGGGCGGCTCCGGGACCGTCAGCACACCCCCGCCCCCGGGCGGCCCACCACCGCGCGGCAGCGGCTGCTGCGGCAGCGGCTCGTCGTCTTCGTGACGGTGACGATCGGGGTGGCGCTGGCCATCGCGGTGGCGCAGGGGTGCGAGAACCGGAGCAACCAGGGGCTTCGGCCCTCGGGCTTGCCGGCGATGGTCGTCTCCCCCGCCGAGCGGGCGGTGGGCAGGACGTCGGTGGACGGCACGGCGGTGACCGCCACGCCTTCGGTGGCGCCGTCGCCGACGCCTTCGTCGACGCCGGTGGTGGCGGCGCGGGGTGGGGCGGGCTCGGGCTCCGGCCCCGCCGACCTGGCGTTGGCCCCGGCCCAGGGGGCCGGGCCGGCCGTGGACTGGCCCAACCGCACGTACCCCGACGCAGCGGGCGGCCCGGGGATCGCGCTCCGGGACGGACGCTCGGCCACGGGCGGGCCGCAGCTCGCGCTCAGCTCGGTGCTGCCGGCCCGGTACAAGGGGGCGCCGGCGACGGTGGTCGTGCTCCGCCGGGCGGAGGGGTCGGTGCCGGTCGACCTCGTACAGCTGTACACCTTCGCCGGGAACAGCCCGGTCGCTGCCGCCACGCGCTCTTCGACCGCCGATCCGCAGGCCACGGCCTCCTGGCGGCTCGACGGCGGGGCGGTGGTCAGGGAGGAACGCGTCGCCCAGACGGGGGCCGTCACCTCCACCCGCTACACCGTCCGGCCGGACGGCTCCCTCGACGAATCCTGGCCCGGGGCGGGCGCCTCCGGCGGCGCGGGCCTCACCGCCATTGCCCCGGCCGCCGCGGCCCCGGCTCCGCCGACTGCTCCGGCGGGCTGAGAGCGGGAAGCCGGCCGGGCCGACGCCGAGGTGGGGTCGGAAAGCGGCTCGGCGGGAACGTGCGGGTCGTCGCCGCCCGCCGTGCGCAGTTCCCCGCGTCCCTGGCCGGGCACGGGGATTGAGGCAGGCGGGGGCACAAGGGCTGTGGCCGCCGGGGGCTGAGGGGGAAGGCGGGACAGTTCGGCGGGACCCGGGCTATGGGGTCGTCACGGCGTAGAAGGCCACGGCTGCTGCTGCGCCGACGTTGAGGGAGTCGATGCCGTGGGCCATCGGGATGCGGACGGGGCGGTCGGCGGCCTTGATGGCGTTGGGGGTGAGGCCGTCGCCTTCGGCTCCGAGCATCAGCGCGGTCTTGGGGAGGTGCTGCGGGGCCAGGGTCGACAGGTCGACGGCGGTCTCGGCGGGGGTGAGGGCGAGGAGGGTGAATCCGGCGTCGCGGACGGTGGTCAGGGCGGTGGGCCAGGGGTCGAGGCGCGCGTAGGGGACGGCGAAGACGGCGCCCATCGAGACCTTGACGGCGCGCCGGTAGAGCGGGTCGGCGCAGTCGGGTGACAGGAGGACGGCGTCCATGCCGAGGGCGGCGGCGCTGCGGAAGATCGCGCCGAGGTTGGTGTGGTCGACCAGGCCTTCGAGGACGGCGACCCGGCGGGCGCCCGCCAGCACGGCGGCGGCGTCCGGGAGGGGCTTGCGCTCCATCGAGGCGAGGGCGCCGCGGTGCACGTGGTAGCCGGTGACGGCCTCGGCGAGGGCCGGTTCGACGACGTGGACGGGGGCGTCGGCCTCGGCGATGACGTCGGCCATGACGTCCAGCCACTTGGGGGTCAGCAGCATCGACCGCATGCGGTAGCCGGCGGCGAGGGCGCGGCGGATGACCTTCTCCCCCTCCGCGATGAACAGGCCCTCGGCGGGCTCGCGCCGGCGGCGCAGTTCGACGTCGGTGAGGCCGGTGTAGTCGGCGAGGCGGAGGTCGGCCGGGTCGGTGATGGTGCTGGGTTCGGACACCCTGCGATCTTGCCAAGCCCGGGCGGTGAAGGCCAAACGGCCGAAGGCGGCGGGCGGCTTGACCTTGGCCCCGCGGCGATCGGAGTGCAAACATGACCGTATGGCCCGATTCCCGGGTCGATCATGGGCTCCGTCGGCCTCTGGTGCCACTGGTTCCGCCGGCTCCTCCGGTGGACGCCCTAACGGTCGGCAACAGCAGCCGCGCACCCGTCGCGCGTGGCCGGTGAAGCTCCGGTCCGTGGCCGGTCAGGTGCTCGTGCTGCAGATCCTCGTGGTGCTGCTGGTCGTGGTGGCCGCCGGGGTGGCGCTCGTCGTGCAGTCCCGCAACGACGCGGACAACCAGGCCCGCAGCCGGTCGGTCGCGGTCGCGCAGACCTTCGCCCATTCGCCGGGCATCGTCGAAGCGTTGCACTCCCCCGATCCGACGGCGATCCTGCAGCCGGAGGCGCAGGCCGCACGAGTCGCGTCGGGCGTCGACTTCATCGTCGTCATGAACAACGACGGCATCCGCTACACCGGCCCCGACCCGGCTCGGATCGGCCAGAAATTCATCGGCACCTACGAACCCGCCCTGCACGGGCACGTGGTGGTCGAGCAGGTCAACGGGACGCTCGGCCCGCTGGTGCAGGCGGTCGTCCCGGTGTACGCGCCGGACGGCTCGGTGGCCGGGCTGGTCTCGGCAGGCGTCACGCTCGCGAACGTGAGCACCGTGAGCGAGCGGCAGCTGCCGGTGGTTCTGGGCGCCACCGCGGGCGCGGTCGCGCTGGCGATGCTCGGGACGGCGCTGATCAGCCGGCGGCTGCGGCGCCAGACGCACGGGCTCGGGCCGGCCGAGATGACCCGGATGTACGAGCACCACGCGGCCGTGCTGCACGCGGTGCGCGAGGGCGTGCTGATCGTCGACGAAGACGAGCGCCTGCTGCTCTGCAACGACGAGGCGCGCCGGCTGCTCGGCCTGCCGCCTGACGCCGAGGGGCGGCTGGTGACCGAGCTGGGCCTGGAACGCGCTCCCGAGGAACTGCTGACCGCCAACCTGCCGGTCACCGACCAGGTGGTGATGGCCGGGGAACGGCTGCTGGCGGTGAACATCCGGCTCACCGACCGGCACGGCGGCCCGCCCGGCTTCGTGGCGACCCTGCGCGACTCCACCGAGCTGCTGGCGCTGTCCGGACGGGTCGAGGTGGCGCAGCGCCGGCTGCGGCTGCTGTACGACGCCGGGGTGACGGTGGGCAATTCGCTGGACATGACGCGGACCGCGGAGGAGCTGGCGCACGTTGCGGTGCCGCGGTTCGCGGACTTCGTGACGGTGGACCTGGCCGAGCAGGTGCTGGCGGGCGAGGAGCCGCCGCCGGGCCCGTCGCTGGGGCGGATGCGCCGGGCGGCGGTGGCGGGTGTCCGGGCCGACGCGCCCTTCTACCCGGTGGGGACGGTGCTGGACGTGGTGCCGTCGACGCCGCTGGCGGGGGCGCTGCGCAACCAGGAGCCGACGCTGGAGCCGCGCCTGGCCGAGGAGACCGAGTGGCGGGAGCAGGACCCGGAGCGGTCGCGGCAAGTACTGGCGTACGGGGTGCACTCGCTGCTGCGGGTGCCGCTGCGGGCGGGCGGGGTGCTGCTGGGGGTGGCGCGGTTCTGGCTGGCGGACCGAGCGGAGCCGTTCGAGGCGGACGATCTGGTGCTGGCGGAGGAACTGGTGGCCCGTGCGGCGGTGTGCATCGACAACGCGCGCCGGTTCACCCGCGAGCACGCGATGGCGGTGACCCTCCAGCACAGCCTGCTGCCGCGCAGCCTGCCCGCGCAGAACGCGCTGGACGTCGCGCACCGGTACCTGCCGGCGCAGGAGGGCGTGGGCGGGGACTGGTTCGACGTGATCCCGCTGCCGGGCGCGCGGGTGGCGCTGGTGGTCGGGGACGTGGTGGGGCACGGGCTGCACGCGGCGGCGACGATGGGGCGGCTGCGCACGGCGATCCACAACTTCTCGACGCTCGACCTGCCGCCGGACGAGCTGCTGGGGCACCTGGACGACCTGGTGAACCGGATCGACCAGGACGAGGCGGCGAGCGGGGAGGCCTCCGAGCTGGCCGGGGCGACCTGCCTGTACGCGATCTACGACCCGGTGACGCGGCGCTGCACGCTGGCGAGCGCCGGGCATCCGCCGCCGGCCGTGGTGGGCCCGGACGGGCGGGTGGGGTTCCCGGAGCTGCCGACCGGGCCGCCGCTGGGGCTGGCGATGCTGCCGTTCGAGACGGCCGAGCTGGAGCTGGTGGAGGGCAGCCGGCTGGTGCTGTACACGGACGGGCTCGTGGAGGACCGCGACCGGGACATCGACGAGGGGCTGGAGCAGCTGCGGGCGGCGCTGACCGGACCACCGCGCACGCCGGAGCAGACCTGTGCGGACGTGCTGGGCGCCCTGCTGCCGGAACATCCGCAGGACGACATCGCGCTGCTGGTGGCGCGGACCCGGGTACTGCCGACGGACCGGGTGGCGGAGTGGGACGTGCCGTCCGACCCGGCTGCCGTGGGGCAGGTCCGGAGGGCGGTGACGGAGCGGATGGCGGCGTGGGAGCTGGACGAGGCCGCGTTCGTCACCGAGCTGATCCTGAGCGAGCTGGTGACCAACGCGATCCGGTACAGCTCCGGGCCGATCCGGGTGCGGCTGCTGCGGGACCGGTCGCTGATCTGCGAGGTGTCGGACGGCAGCAGCACCTCGCCGCACCTGCGGTACGCGGCGACGACGGACGAGGGCGGGCGCGGGCTGTTCCTGGTCGCGCAGTTCGCGAACCGCTGGGGGACGCGGTACACGGCGACGGGGAAGGTGATCTGGACGGAGCAGCCGCTGGAGTAGCGCGCCGTCCTTGGAGCGGGAAGTCGGGTGGGCCGGCTTCCCGCTCCGGGGGCTGCTTCCGGAAGCTCCGGGGACTACTTCTGGAAGGCCGCCGCGAGCACGTTGACCACGTCGCCGATGACGATCACCGCCGGCGGCTTGATCCCCTCGGCCTCGACCACGGCGCCGACGGTGGCCAGGGTGGCGTCCACCCGGCGCTGGGCCGCGGTGGTGCCCTCCTGGACGATCGCGACCGGGGTGTCCGCCGGACGGCCGTGCTCGACGAGCTTCGCCGCGATCGCCGCGATCTTGTCCACGGCCATGAGCAGCACCAGGGTGCCGCTCATCCTGGCAGCGGCCTCCCAGTTGGTGAGCGAGCGCTCGTCGTCCGGCCCGACGTGGCCGGAGATCACGGTGAACTCGTGCGTCATGCCGCGGTGGGTGACCGGCACCCCGGCCGCCGCCGGGACGCTGATCGAGCTGGAGATGCCCGGCACCACGGTGACCGGCAGCCCGGCCTCGGCGCAGGCGAGCAGTTCCTCGCCGCCGCGGCCGAAGACGTACGGGTCGCCGCCCTTGAGCCGGACCACGAACTTGCCGGCCTTGGCGTGCTCGATCAGCGTCCGGTTGATCGCCTCCTGGGCCATGAACCGGCCGTACGGGATCTTGGAGGCGTCGATCACCTCGACGTGCTCGGGCAGTTCGGCCAGCAGCTCGCGCGGGGCGAGGCGGTCGGCGACGACGACGTCCGCGTCGGCGAGCAGGCGGCGGCCGCGCACCGTGATCAGGTCCGGGTCGCCGGGGCCGCCGCCGACCAGCGCCACGCTCCCCCGGCCTGACGGCCGGGAGGTACCCCCGGCGCCGTGGGCGCGGTACTGGCGGGCGGCCAGCGAGCCGTCCCGCAGGCCGTCCACGATGGCGTCGCGCAGGGCGGCGGAGTGGCGCGGGTCGCCGGTGAGGACGGCGACGGTGGCGCCCGCGTCCCGGCCGCTGGCCGGGGTCCAGGCGGTCGCGGCGGCAGCGTCGTCACTGCGGGCGCAGAACACCCGCTCGCGCTCGGCCTCGGCGCTGACCTGCGCGTTCACCGCCGGGTCGTCGGTGGCGACCAGGGCGTACCAGGCGTCGGCCAGGTCGCCGTCCCGGTAGGGACGGGCGTGCCAGGTGAGCTCGCCCGCGTCGGCCATGGCCTGGACGGCCGGAGTGGTGCCCGGGGATATCAGGTGCAGGTCCGCGCCGGTGGCGATCAGCGCGGGCAGCCGGCGCTGCGCGACCTGCCCGCCGCCCACCACGACCACGCGGCGACCGGCGAGCAGCAACCCGACCGGGTAGGGGGTCCGGCCTTCGGTGCTGGGGTGCGGGGTGGGCGCGGTCATCGGCGGTGCTCCTGATCGGGAGTGAGGGTGCGGGGGTGCGGACAGACGCCGCTCCGCGAACCGGCGCGCCCTCGGGCCGATCCGCGGAGCGGTGACGGGAACGTCAGGCCTTCTCGGTGACCCCGGCGGAGTCGAAGGTGGCTACATCGTGCATCGCGCGGGCCGCACTCTGCACCAGCGGCAGGGCCAGCAGGGCACCGGTGCCCTCGCCGAGCCGCAGGTCCAGGTCGATCAGCGGACGCAGGCCGAGCTTCGCCAGTGCGGCCTGGTGGCCGGGCTCGGCGGAGCGGTGGCCGGCGATGCAGGCCGCCAGCACCTCGGGGGCGATCGCCTTGGCCACCAGGGCGGCCGAACCGGCGATCACGCCGTCCAGCACGACCGGGGTGCGCAGCGAGGCGGCGCCCAGCAGGAAGCCGGCGATGGCGGCGTGCTCCAGGCCGCCGACGGCGCACAGGACGCCGATCGGGTCGGCCGGGTCGGGCTGGTGCAGGGCCAGCGCGGCGCGGATGACCTCGACCTTGTGGGCGTGCATCTCGTCGTCGATGCCGGTGCCGCGGCCGGTGACCTCGGCCGGGTCGAGACCGGTGAAGACCGAGATCAGGGCGGCCGAGGCGGTGGTGTTGGCGATCCCCATGTCGCCGGTGACCAGGGCCTTGTTGCCGGCCGCGACGAGGTCGCGGGCGGTCTCGATGCCGACCTCGATCGCCTTGAGGGCCTCCTCGCGGCTCATCGCCGGGCCCTGGGTCATGTCGTCGGTGCCGGGCTTGACCTTGCGCGGCAGCAGGCCGGTGGCCCGGCCCTGCTGGACGGCGTCGGGCAGCTCGGCGGCGACCCCGACGTCGACCACGCAGACCTCGGTGCCGATCTGCTTGGCGAAGGCGTTGATCACCGCTCCCCCGGCGAGGAAGTTGCCGACCATCTGGGCGGTCACCTCCTGCGGCCAGGGGCTGACGCCCTGGGCGTGCACGCCGTGGTCGCCCGCGAAGATCGCGACGCAGGCGGGCTCCGGGACCGGCGGCGGGCACTTGCGGGACAGGCCGCACAGCTGGGCGGAGATGATCTCCAGCATGCCGAGCGAGCCGGCCGGCTTGGTCATCCGCTTCTGGCGGTCCCAGGCCTCGCCGAGCGCCTTGGCGTCCAGCGGGCGGATGCCGCGCAGGGTGTCGGCGAGCAGGCTCTGCGGCTCCTCGCCGGGCAGCGCGCGGTTGCCGTACTGCTCCTCGTGGACGACCCAGGACAGCGGGCGCTTCTTGGCCCAGCCCTGCTGCTCCAGCTCGGGCTCGTCCGGGAAGGAGTCGACGAAGCCGACGCACAGGTAGGCGACGACCTCCAGGTGCTCGGGCAGGCCGAGCTCGCGGACCAGCTCCTCGTCGTCGAAGAAGCTCACCCAGCCGACGCCCAGGCCCTCGGCGCGGGCGGCCAGCCAGAGGTTCTCGACGGCCAGGGCGGCCGAGTACGGGGCCATCTGGGGCTGGGTGTGGCGGCCCAGGGTGTGCCGGCCGCCGCGGGTGCGGTCGGCGGTGACCACGATGTTGACCGGGGTGTCGAGGATGGCCTCGATCTTGATCTCGCGGAACTGCTTGGCGCGGCCCTTGGGCAGCGAGTCCGCGTACGCCTCGCGCTGGCGCTCGGCCAGGGCGTGCATCCGCTTGCGGGTCTTGGCCGAGCGGATCACCACGAAGTCCCACGGCTGCGAGTAGCCGACGCTGGGCGCGGTGTGGGCGGCCTCCAGGACGCGGATCAGCACCTCGTGCGGGATCGGGTCCGGGCGGAAGCCGTTGCGGATGTCGCGGCGCTCGCGGATCACCTGGTGGACGGCGTCGCGGCCGGCGTCGTCGTAGCCGGGGGCGGCGGGGCCGCGCGGCTCGGCGGGCTCCTGCTCGGCGTCCTGGGCGTCGGTCTCCTGGGCGTCGGCGGGCCGCTCGTCCGTGTCCGGCTGGTCGGAGGCCGACTGCTCGGCGGCCTCCTGGGCGGGCCCGGCAGTGGCGTCTGCGGTGGCCTCGCCCTCGACGGGAGCGGGCTCGGCCTCGGCGGCGACGGCCTGCGGCTCGGTCTCCGGGGTCTCGGCGGCGGCGGGCTCGGCGGCCTCGACCATCTCGGCGGCGGCCCGGGTCTGCTCGGTCTCGGGGGCGGCGGGCTCGGCGGCCTCGACCACCTCGGCGGCGGCCCGGGTCTGCTCGGTCTCGGGGGCGGCGGGCTCGGTACCCTCGGCGGCCGGCTCGGCCGGGGCCTCGACGACCTGGGCCTCGACGGGCGCGGCCTCCTGCGGCTGCCCGGCCTCGACGGCGGTGACGGCCTGACCGGACGGCATCTCACCGGTGCCGGCCGCGGTCTCGGCCGCGGCCTGCGGCTCGGCGTGAGCGGCCTCGGCGCCCTCGACGACCACCGGTGCGGCGGCGACCGGCTCGGCCTCGGGCGCGACGGCCTCGACCGGCTCCGCGCCCTCGACGGCCGCAGCCTCGGCAGCCGGAGCGTCGACCGCCTGGGCTTCGACCGCCTGGGTCTCGACCGGAGCGGTCTCGACCGGAGCGGCCTCGGCAGCCTGGCCCTCGACGGCCTGTCCCCCGACAGCCTGTCCCTCGGCCGCCTGGACGTCGACCGGCGCCGCCTCCACGACGACGGCCCCGGCGGGCTGCGCCGGCTCGCCCTCGACGACGGCCTGCGGCGCGGCCTCGGCAGGCGCTATGGGAGCGGGCTGCTGCGCAACGGCCTCCTCGGCGACCGGCGCCGGCTCGGTCGCCTCGACCTGCGGCAGGCCGTGCGGGGTCGGCGCGGCCAGGAAGGCGGAGATGCGGCGGGGCTGCTGCGCGGCCTGACCGGCCTGCTCAGCGGACGTGGGAGCCTGCGCGGGCTCCTCGGCGACGGGCGCCTCGACAGCCTGCGGAGCGGCCTCGAAGGGCTCCGCCACGACCGCCACGACCGGCTCGACCGGCTCGACGGCCTGCGGCGCGGCCTCGGCCACCGACTCGACGACCGGCTCGGCGACGGCGGCCTCGACCACCTCGACGACCTCGATCGCCCCGGCCGTCGGCACGGCCACGCCCCCGGCGACCGGCTCCCCGAGCGGCACCTGCACGCCGCCCGGGATCTCCTGCGCGGCCTGCGGGAGCTGAGCGTCCACCAGCGCGACCGGCACGTCCGTGACCGGCACCGCGTCGACGGCCGGCGGCACCGGCGCGACCGGGACGGGCGCCGCCATCGGCGCCGGGGCCTCGGCGGGGCGGCCGACGACCGGAATGCCGTGCGCGGGCGTGCTGCCCTGGGACGGGCCGCGGTCGGCGAGCGAGCGGACCGGGACCTGGCCGGTCATCAGCGACGGGTCCGGGATCGGCGGACCGGCGTGCAGCGGGCGGCGCGGCTGCTGAGCCGGCGTCACCGGCTCCTGGACCTGCAGCGGCACCGGCGCGACGGGCACGGCCTGCGGGGCGTGCTCGGCACCCGGCACCGGCGGCTCCACCGGCGGCCAGGACGGCTCGACCGGCATGCCGTCCTGGAACGGCCCAGCCGGGATCTGTCCGGTCGGGATCTGCCCGGCCGCGGCGTGCTCGGCGGGGACGGTGCCGAGCGGCTCGCCCCACGAGCCCTGCGGGCCGGGCATCAGCAGGACGTCGTCCTCGTCGTCGAGCCCGTCCGCCTGGTCGGGCTGGTCAAGGAAGTGGAAAGCCGGGCGCGGGGCACCCGGGTCGACCGCCCAGCCCTCGCCGGGCACGCCGTAGTTCTGCACGCCCTGCGGGTGGCCCTGCGCCGGGATGAAGCCGACGGCGGGCGGCACCGCGCCGTGGAGGCCGGGCCCGGTGGGGTTCGGGATCACACCGCCGTCCGTCATGACACCCGGTACGGGTGCGACGCCCTGCACGGGTGCGGCGGCGACGCCCTCCGGGCCGCCGATCGGGTCGGGCCCGGCGTGCAGGTGCTCCGGCAGTCCCTCGCCCGGGACGTGGCCGCCATCGGTCATTGTCAAAGCTCCTTCCAGGCCGCTGCCGCGCCCTCGGCGACACGATCACCGACCGCAACGCCCATCCGCACGGGCCGGGCCTGCACCGACCCGCCCCTCAACCACATGCGGCCGCCGCGCCGAGGCGCTGCGGCCAAAGTCCTTCCGGCGCGCTGCGGCACCCCGGCCCGCGCGCCTCCCCTGCGGGGCGGCGCGCCATCTGAAACAACGACAGCCCGGGGCGACCGGCACCACCGCACCGGACCCTACGGCATTCTCCAGGTCCGGCACGCGGCCCGTCGAATCGCCCACACTCCGAACCCGGCCGGGTAGCACCACGTCAAAAAGGTGACAAACCGACCGGATCGGGCAGGTCATCGACCGCTGCCGCCGACCAGGACGCCACACTACCGGCCCGGCGCCGTCACCTCTCGAATCAGTGTCCGGATGCGACCTGGATCACCGCCGACCCCCCTCGGCATCCCGCCGCCATTTTCACCCGGAACACCGGCCGCGCCCCGGGCCTTCACACGATCTGCTCACCCCAGAGCAACAGCGCGCCCGGCCTGCCCGCCCCCAGTGCCACCCCTCCGCCGTCCGCGGCGAGCAGCGGGGTCGACTGCAGCAGCGCGCCGTCCGCCCGGTAGCCGGCCTCGCCGATCGCCCGGCGGAACTCCTCGGCCTCGGCGAACGTGCGGGCCACGGCCACGAACCGTTCGGGCTTGCGGGCCAGCACCGCGCGCACGACGCCGAGGCCGCCCGACTCGACCACCGCCGCGTCCGGCTCCGGCAGTCCGCCCAGCACCTCGGGGCCCTGCCCGTGCACCGTCTCCACCTCGACGCCGTACCGGCGGGCGTTGACGGCGATCCGGGCGCAGGCCGAGCGGGAGGCCTCGACGGCGACGACGGCGGCGCCGAACCGGGCCGCCTCCACGGCGAGGGCGCCGCTGCCCGCGCCGACCGACCAGACCAGGTCTCCCGGACGAGCACCCAGACGGGCCAGCACCAGGGCGCGCGCGTGCGCGGGGAGCGCCTCCGACGCGCCGGGATCGTCCGCCGCGCGCCCGGCGCCCGCGTAGGCGTCGCCGGGGAGCGCCCAGCCGCGGTCCGCGCCGGGGAAGCCGAGCGGGCGCCCCGCGAGCCAGCCGGCCGCCTCGTCCACCGGCCCGGCCGGGACGCCGCCGTTGCCGCCGATGACCAGCACGACGTTGGGATCGCGCCAGGCGTGGTCGGCGATCCGGTCGGAGGTGAGGACGGTGACGTCCTCGTCGGGCGTGCCGAGGGCCTCACAGACGACGAACGTCCGGTGCACCCCGTGCAGCATGAGGGCGAGTTCGCCCGGCCCGGCGCCGGGGGCGGTGAGCACCGCGACCTTGGGGTGGGCCCGGCAGATGTTGGCCGCGCGGCGCAGCCGGCCGCCGTGGGCGCTGACCACCTGGGCGTCCTCCCACGGCATGCCGGCCCGGGCGAAGGCGGCGGCGACGGAGGAGACGGCGGGCAGGACTTCCAGTTCGAGGCCGTACTCGGGGCGGCGCAGGGTGCGGACGACACCGAAGAAGCCCGGGTCGCCCTCGGCGACCACGACGGCGGCACCGCGGTGCTCGGCGATCCTGCGGGCGGCCTGCCGGATGTTGCCGAGCGCGATCCGCTCGGCGGTGGGCGGCACCGGGAGGGCGCCCAGTTGGTAGGGGGCGCCGGCGACCAGGGTCGCCGCGGCGAGGGCCGCGCCGGCGGCCTCGGTCAGCGGCGTGCCGTCCCACCCGATGACCGTGATCCGGTCAGCCATCTGCGGCCGTTCTCCCTCGACTCGGTGCGCCGACAAACCGCGCCGCAGTTCGGCGCCCGACAGAGGCTACCGGGTGTGATCCCTTCGGCGGCGAAATCTCGCACACGTGTGCGTGAAGCCCGGGGGGCGGTTCCGTGGGGAGTCAGTCGCGCAGGACGTAGCGGTGGTCGCCGTGCCGACCGGGTTGCTGCGGCTCGGGGGCCTCCATGTCCTCGGGGAGGAGGCTCCACAGGATGACGTCGCTGCGGCTCTCTTCCACCACCTCCCCGGACTCCCCCCGGACTATCCAGGCACTGCGCAGCACGCCCTCGCTGATGCCGCCGATCTTCTGGGCGACCTGCTGGGCGGCGGTGTTCCCGGCGGCGGTGCGCATCTCCAGGCGCAGGAAGCCGCGGTCCTCGAAGAGCCACTGGGCGACGCCGAGGACGGCCTCCGGCGCGTAGCCCTCGCCACGTGCCCAGGCGGCGGTGACGTAGGCGATCTCGGTGGTGCGCAGCCGCCAGTCGGTGCCGCGCAGCTCGACCAGGCCGACCAGGCGCTGGGTGAGGTGCTCGGTGACCGCGAAGACGATGCCGCGCCCGGCGGCCCGGTGGGCGGGGGCGACGTTGCGGGCGAGGTCGGCCGCGTACTCCTCGGTGAAGGGGTGCGGCAGGTCGGTCCAGGCGAGGACGAGGTCGTCGGCCATCATCGTGGCGAGACCGGGCGCGTCGTCCTCCGAAAGCGGCCGCAGCAGCAGCCTTTCGGTGCTGATGGCGGTCTCGGGGAAGCTCGCTGCCATGCCGTCTCTCCTCGCCGGGTCGTGAACACAACACCGTACGCCTCCGGCGCACCCCGGGTACCACGCGGTGCGCCGCCCGCACGACGGTACGTCAGAACGCCTCCGGCCCGGGGCGCCCCTCGTGCATACTGCCCGACCGGGCCCCCGCCGAGGTGCGGCGGGGGCCCGGTCGGACGTCACGGGTGTGCAGGTGTGCGGGGTGGGACGGACGGTCAGAAGGCCGGGATGACCGAGCCCTTGAAGGTGTCGTCGATGTACTTCTTGACCTCGTCGGAGTGCAGCAGCTCGGCGAGCTTCTTGACCCGCGGGTCGTTCTCCTTGCCCTTCTTGACGGCGAGGATGTTGGCGTACGGGTTGCCCTCGGCCTTCTCCAGGACGAGCGCGTCGGTGGCCGGCTTCAGCCCGGAGTCGAGCGCGTAGTTGCCGTTGATGACGGCGGCGTCGAGGTCGGCGACGGAGCGGGGCAGCTGGGCGGCCTCCAGCTCCTTCCACTTGAGGTTCTTCGGGTTGCCGGTCACGTCGGCCGGGGTGGCGGTGGTGGTGACGCCGTCCTTGAGCGTGATGAGCTTGTTGTCGGCCAGCAGCTTGAGGGCGCGCCCCTCGTTGGTGGCATCGTTCGGCAGGCCGATGGTGGCGCCGTCCGGCAGGTCGGCGATCGACTTGACCTTCTTGGAGTAGACGCCCAGCGGCTCCAGGTGCACGGGCTCGACCGGGACGATGTCGGTTCCGTGCTTCTTGTCGAAGTCCTCCAGGTACGGGACGTGCTGGAAGTAGTTGGCGTCGGCCGAGCCGTCCTGCACCGCGGTGTTGGGGGTCACGTAGTCGGTGACCTCCTTGATGTCGAGCTTCAGACCCGCCTTGTCCGCGAGGTTGTCCTTGACGAACTTGAGGATCTGGCCGTGCGGGGTGGGGCTGGCGATGACGGTCAGCGGCGCGTTCGGGTCCGAGGACGACGAACCGGAGCTGCCGCACGCGGCCAGCGAGAGGGCGAGGCCCGCGGTGGCGATGACGCTGGTGAACTTCAGGGCGTTGCGCACGAAAAGTGCCTTTCTGCGTGGTGCGGGGAGCCGCGGCCGGAGTCGGACGCGGGAGGTCTAGGAGGCGACGAGGTCCTCGTCGCGGGCCGCCGGGGCGCCGCGGAGCAGCCGGGTCCGGCCGCCGGAGCGGCCGCGGTCGGCGAGGCTGCGGACGGCGAAGTCGCCGATCAGCTGGACGGCGGTGACGAGGATCACCAGCTCGGCGACGATGACCCACATGAAGGCCGTCTCGAAGCGCTGGTAGCCGTAGTTGACGGCCAGGGTGCCGAGGCCGCCGCCGCCGACCGTGCCGGCCATCGCCGAGTAGCCGATCAGCGTGATGACCGTGGTGGTCACCGAGGCGGCCAGGCCCGGCAGCGCCTCGGGCAGCAGGGTCTTGCGGACGATCGTCCAGGTGCCGGCGCCCATCGCCTGGACGGCCTCGACCAGGCCGCGGTCGACCTCGCGGACGGAGGTCTCGACCAGGCGCGCGAAGAACGGGATGGCGCCGATCGTGAGCGGCACGGTCGCCGCCTGCCAGCCGATGGAGGTGCCGACCAGCCAGCGGGTGAAGGAGATCAGGGCGATCATCAGGATGATGAACGGCACCGAGCGGGCGATGTTCACGACGGAGCCGATGGCCTTGCTGACGGCCCGGTTGGCCAGCAGACCGCCCTTGTCGGTCAGCACCAGCAGGACGCCCAGCGGCAGGCCGATCAGCACCGTGAACAGCGCGGAGAGGCCGACCATCTGGAAGGTCTCCTGCGTGGCCGGCCCCATCAGGGCCTGCATCTGGTCCCAGGTCATGCCACCGCTCCGTCCGCCGCGCCGAGTACGTCCACCTGCAGGCCCTGCTCGCGCAGGTAGCCGATCGGCACCACGTTGTCCTGGTGGCCGCCGGGCAGCTCGACCCGCATGCGGCCGACCATCCGGCCGGCGATGGTCTCCACCGCGGCGCCCAGGATGTTGATGTCGATCTGGTAGGTGCGGGCGAGCTGGGAGACGAACGGCTGGGCCGAGGTGTCGCCCTGGAAGGTGATCTCCAGCACGGTCGAACCGGGGTGGCCGGTGCCGGACTCGCCGAGCGGGAACAGCTCGCGGGCCAGCTCGGAGCCGGGCCTGGCGAGCAGGTCGGTCAGCTCGCCCGACTCGACCACCCGGCCGCCGCGCATCAGGGCGGCGGAGTCGCAGACGGACTTGATGACGTCCATCTCGTGGGTGATCAGCAGGACCGTCAGGCCGAGCTGCCGGTTGAGGTCGCGCAGCAGCTTGAGGATCGAGCGGGTGGTCTCCGGGTCGAGCGCCGAGGTGGCCTCGTCCGAGAGCAGCACCTTCGGGTCGCCGGCCAGAGCGCGGGCGATGCCGACGCGCTGCTTCTGGCCGCCCGAGAGCTGATTGGGGTAGCTGCGGGCCAAGGCGGCGAGGCCGACCAGGTCGAGCAGTTCGGCGGCCTTGCGGCGGCGCTCGGCGCGGTCGAGACCGATGATCTCCAGCGGGAGCTCGACGTTCTGCTGCACCGTCCGCGAGGACAGCAGGTTGAAGTGCTGGAAGACCATGCCGATCCGGCGCCGCGCCTCGCGCAGCTCCCGTCCGGCCCGGTTCTCGCCGCCGGACAGCGCGGTCAGCTCGACCCCGTCCACGGTGACGGTGCCGGAGGTCGGGCGCTCCAGCATGTTCACGCAGCGGATGAGGGTGGACTTGCCGGCGCCGCTGGTGCCGACGACTCCGTAGACCTCGCCCGGCCGGACGTGCAGGTCGACACCGGCGAGGGCGGTCACCTCGCGGCCTCGGGAGCGGTAGACCTTCGTGAGGTCCGTGGTGGTGATCACAACTGCTTCCGTGGGTCAGGGGCGGGCGACGTGTCGACCGCCCGACCGGGTTGCGGTCGGCGGCGTCCACGGCGCTTCGCCAGGGGGATCCGGACCTGCCACCCCCTTGACCGTGGCCGCTGGACGGCCGGGCCGCGCGACGGCGTGGCCCCTACGAGTCATCGGCAGCCGCGGGTGTGCGGGCATGCGGACGGAAGGGGGTGCGACAGGCTGGGCGCGCTCACACGGACGGGAGCGGGGCGCCGGGGTCTCGCTTCGGGGCGCGAGGAGTGGGGACGGTGGCCCTCAGCAGTGACACATTCGACGGCACATGGAACGCTCACCTGCCGGCAGGGTGCCGGTGGGGGTCCAATTCGTCGTCGCAGTCATGTGAGCCAGTAAATCAGATGGGCTGTTCGCGGCCCAATTATGTGGATGCACTGTCCATAATGCGGACACTCGCGACCTTGACCTGCGAAAATGTGACTCGGCGCCGCCTCCGGGGTGTCCGGATCGTGGCGGCGCCGAGTCAGCGGGGCAGCGGGGAGGCTCAGGCGGTCGCGGCGAGCGGGGCCGCGACGGGCTTCTCCAGGTGCACGAAGCTCAGGCGGCCGCTGACCTGCTCGACGCGGGTCTGCCGGTAGCCCTGGCGGGCGTACAGGCGCAGGTTGCCGAGGCTGCGGTGGCCGGTGAACAGGTGGTAGGCGGTGACGGGGCTCCCGCCCTCGGCGAGGCGGCGCTCCAGGGCGTCCAGGAGGCGGCCGCCCAGGCCGTGCCGCTGCATCCGGGGGTGGACGACGAGGCGCGCTATCCGGCCGATGCCGTCGCCGTCGACGCGGCCGCGGACGGTGCCGACGACCTCGTCACCGAGGCGGGCGACCAGGACGTGCTGCTCGGACAGTTCGGCGCGCAGGCTCGCCAGAGTCTGCGTGAGGGGCTCGATCGCCCAGTCGCCGTACAGCTCGGCCTCGGCCTGGTAGCCGAGGTACTGGAGCTTGAGGATCTGCTCCGCGTCCTCGGCGTCCGCCGCCGAGATGATCACGCTCATGCCCATGTGCCGGGGCCTCCCCATCGTCGTGCGCGGCGCGCAGAGGGTGACGCGCTCACGCTCAGTATCCGAGCGGTCGCGGCACCGTCAAGAGCTAGGTTCGCCAGCGCTCTACCCGTGCGTCAGCTTCTCTCAACCTTTTGGAGGCCCGACGTGGCGAGGGTCACGCGGGTGAAGGCCGGGGGATCGGAGGCCCGCGTGAGAGTGAGGGGAGGGGCGGCGAAGGCCCGACGTGGCGGGGTCACGCGGGTGGGGGAGGCCCGGGCGGGGGTGGGTGTGGGGAGGGTCACCCGGCGGGGTCACGGGTAGCGCTCGGTGCGGAGGAGGGCGCGGAGGCAGGCGAGGCAGCGGGAGCGGGTGGGGCCGATGGAGCCGCGGGGCATGCCGAGGCGTTCGGAGAGTTCGCGGTAGGTCGGGGGCGGGTCCTCGGCAAGGGCGGCGACCAGCTGGGGGCAGCGGCCGGGCAGGGCGGCCACCGCGTCGCGGACCACGCGGCGGCGGCGCTCGGCGAGGAACTGGTCCTCGGCGGAGGGGACGGTCGGCAGGATGGGACACACGCCGTGCTTGACCCGGCCCGGCCGGGGCCGGTTACGCCCCGCCGGTCGCGCGTACGGGACAGGGGCGCGACGGTCCGCCCGCCACGCCCCTCCCCCGCTGCACCAGAAGTCAGCCCTGGACCCAGTCCTGCTGGGCGGCCAGGTCGGCCTTGACCTCGGCCAGCTGCACGGCCACCGCGGACGGCGCCGTGCCGCCGCGCCCGCTGCGGGCCGCGATGGCGCCGTGCACGCTGAGGACCGACCGGACCTCGGGCGTCAGGTGCTCGGAGATCGAAGCGAACTGCTCGTCCGTCAGGTCCGACAGCTCGATGCCCTGCGCCTCGCAGACCTTGACGCAGGCGCCGGCCACCTCGTGCGCGACCCGGAACGGCACACCCTGCTTGACCAGCCACTCGGCGATGTCGGTGGCGAGCGAGAAGCCGGCCGGCGCCAGCTCCTCCAGCCGCTCCCGGTGCACGGTGAGGGTGGCCATCATCCCGGTGAACGCGGGCAGCAGCACCTCCAGCGTGTCGCAGGAGTCGAAGACCGGCTCCTTGTCCTCCTGGAGGTCCCGGTTGTAGGCGAGCGGCAGCGCCTTGAGGGTGGCCAGCAGGCCGGTCAGGTTGCCGATCAGTCGGCCGGACTTGCCACGGGCGAGCTCGGCGATGTCCGGGTTCTTCTTCTGCGGCATGATCGAGGAACCGGTGGAGAAGGCGTCGTGCAGCGTGATGAAGCCGAACTCCTTGGTGTTCCAGATGATCACCTCCTCCGCGATCCGGGAGAGGTTGATGCCGATCATCGCGGTCACGAACGCGAACTCGGCGACGAAGTCGCGCGAGGCCGTGCCGTCGATGGAGTTGGCGACCGAGCCGCCCTCGAAGCCGAGGTCGGCGGCGACGGCCTGCGGGTCCAGGCCGAGCGAGGAGCCGGCCAGCGCCCCGGAGCCGTACGGCGAGACGGCCGTGCGGGCGTCCCACTGGCGCAGCCGCTCGGCGTCCCGGCCGAGGGCCTGCACGTGCGCGAGGACGTGGTGGGCGAAGAGGACGGGCTGGGCGTGCTGGAGGTGCGTGCGACCCGGCATCGCGGTGTCGGGGTGCGCCTCGGCCAGCTTGACCAGGGCGTGCTGGAGGTCCAGGAGCAGCCCGCCGATGGTCTTCGCGTGGTCCCGCAGGTACATCCGGAACAGCGTGGCGATCTGGTCGTTGCGGGAGCGGCCGGCCCGCAGCTTGCCGCCGAGTCCGGCGCCGAGCCGCTCCAGCAGGCCGCGTTCCAGGGCGGTGTGGACGTCCTCGTCGGCGACGGTGCCGGTGAAGGTGCCGGCCTCGACGTCGGCGAGCAGCTGGTCCAGCCCGGCCAGCATGGCGGCGAGCTCGTCGCCGCTGAGCAGGCCGGCCTTGTGCAGGACCCGGGCGTGGGCCTTGGAGCCGGCGATGTCGTAGGGCGCGAGGCGCCAGTCGAAGTGGACCGAGGCGGAGAGCTTGGCCAGGGCCTCGGACGGGCCGTCGGCGAAGCGCGCGCCCCAGAGGCGGACGTCGGCGTTCTGGTCGGCGGTCATCGCGTGGGCTCCTTACGGGGGACGGGTGTTGGGGGACTCTAGCGGGGCGGGTCAGGCGAGGTCGCGGCGGGCGGCGAGCTTCGAGGACATTCCGAAGATCTCGATGAAGCCCTTGGACATCGACTGGTCGAAGGTGTCGCCGGTGTCATAGGTGGCGAGGTTGAAGTCGTACAGCGACCGGTCGGACCTGCGGCCGTCGACGACGGCCCGGCCGCCGTGCAGGACCATCCGGATGTCGCCGGAGACGTACCGGCTGGCCTCGTCGACGAAGCCGTCCAGCGCGCGCTTGAGCGGGGAGAACCAGAGGCCGTCGTAGACGAGTTCGGCCCAGCGCTGCTCCACCTGCCGCTTGTAGCGGGCGAGTTCGCGCTCGACGGTGACGTTCTCCAGGGCCTGGTGGGCGGTGATCAGGGCGATCGCGCCGGGGGCCTCGTAGATCTCCCGGGACTTGATGCCGACCAGCCGGTCCTCGACCATGTCCAGCCGGCCGACGCCCTGGGCGCCCGCCCGCCGGTTCAGCTCCTCGACGGCCTCCAGGACGGTGACCTTGCGGCCGTCGATCGCGACCGGGACGCCGGCCTCGAAGGTGATGACGACCTCGTCGGCCTCGCGCGGGGTGGCCGGGTTCTGCGTGTACTCGTAGACGTCCTCGATCGGGGCGTTCCAGATGTCCTCCAGGAAGCCGGTCTCGACGGCCCGGCCGAAGACGTTCTGGTCGATCGAGTACGGCGACTTCTTCGTGGTGGCGATCGGCAGGCCCTTGGCCTCGGCGAAGGCGATGGCCTTGTCCCGGGTCATCGCGTAGTCGCGGACCGGGGCGATGCACTTCAGGCCGGGGGCCAGGGAGTTGATGCCGACCTCGAAGCGGACCTGGTCGTTGCCCTTGCCCGTGCAGCCGTGGGCGACGGTGGTGGCGCCGTGCTTCTTCGCGGCGGCGGCCAGGTGCTTGACGATGACCGGCCGGGAGAGTGCGGAGACCAGCGGGTACTGGCCCTGGTAGAGCGCGTTGGCCTTGATGGCCGGCAGGCAGTACTCGTCGGCGAACTCGTCGCGGGCGTCCGCGACCTCGGCCTCGACGGCGCCGCAGTCCAGCGCGCGCTGACGGATGACGTCGAGGTCCTCGCCGCCCTGGCCGACGTCGACGGCGACGGCGATGACCTCCGCGCCGGTCTCCTCGGCGATCCAGCCGATGCAGACGGACGTGTCCAGTCCACCCGAGTAGGCGAGTATGACGCGCTCGGTCACGGCTTTCTCCTCTCAACTCCGCGTTCGGGGCCGTACAGGTTTGCGGCGATGGGCATAAGTATGCACTATGCCGTATGAAACGCAAAACCCCGGCCGGTGGAGTCCACCGGCCGGGGCCCGGGGGTCGTTCGTCGCGGGGTCGTGCGCGCTACTGCGCCTTGGCCTGGGCGAGTTGCATGAGGTGGTCGGCGAGCGCCTGCCCGCCGGACGGGTCCCGGCTGATCAGCAGGACGGTGTCGTCGCCCGCGATGGTGCCGATGATCTCGAACACCTCCGCCTGGTCGATCGCCGAGGCGAGGAACTGCGCGGCCCCCGGCGGGGTGCGCAGGACGACGAGGTTGCCGGAGGCGGTGGCGGAGACCATGAGCTCGCCGGCCAGACGGGCCATCCGGCCCTCGCTGGCCGACTCCCCCATCGGCGCGCGCGGCGTGCGGTCGCCGCCCTCGGCCGGGACGGCGTAGATCAGCGCGCCGTCCCGGTTGCGGATCTTGACCGCGCCCAGCTCGTCCAGGTCCCGGGAGAGGGTGGCCTGGGTCACCACGAGTCCGTCGTCGGCGAGCAGCTTGGCGAGCTGGCTCTGCGAGCGCACGGGCTGGCGGGTGAGCAGGTCCACGATCCGCCGGTGGCGCGCGGTGCGGGTCTGCGGCACCTGCGGCGACGGGCCGGCGGCGGACTGGCCGGAGCTGGAAGCGGTCATGTGATTATTCTCCCGGACTACCGTCGGCTCGCATCGCCCGGGGCGCCCTCGCGCACCGCCTTCAGGATGCCCGGCAGGGCCGCGAGGAAGGCGTCCGCCTCCTGCTCGGTCAGCACCAGCGGCGGAACGAGCCGGACGGCGTCCGGGACGGCGGCGTTGACCAGGAAGCCTGCCTCCTGCGCGACGGCCTGGACCTGCGCCGAGACGGGCTCGGTGAGCACGATGCCGAGCAGCAGACCGGCGCCGCGCACGTGCGACACCAGCGGGTCGCCGAGCGCCTCGACGCCGCTGCGCAGCCGCTCGCCGACCTTGCGGACGTGCTCCAGCAGGCCCTGCGACTCGATGGTGTCGAGCACCGCGAGCCCGGCCGCCGCGGCCACCGGGTTGCCGCCGAAGGTGGTGCCGTGCTGGCCCGGGGTGAGCAGCTCGGCCGCCGGCCCGAAGGCGAGCACCGCGCCCATCGGCAGGCCGCCGCCCAGCGCCTTGGCGAGGGTGACGACGTCCGGCTCGACGCCCTCGACGGCCTGGTGGGCGAACCAGTGCCCGGTGCGGCCGACGCCGGTCTGGATCTCGTCCAGGACCAGCAGGGTGCCGGTGGCGCGGGTGATCTCGCGGGCGGCGAGCAGGTAGCCCTCGGGCAGCGGGATCGCGCCGTTCTCGCCCTGGATCGGCTCCAGGAAGACGGCGGCGGTCCCGGTGGTGACGGCCGCCCGCAGCGCCTCGACGTCGCCGAACGGGACGTGGGTGACGTCGCCGGGCAGCGGGCGGAACGGGTCCTGCTTGGCGGGCTGGCCGGTGAGGGCCAGGGCGCCCATCGTCCGGCCGTGGAAGCCGCCTTCGAGGGCGACCAGGTGGGTGCGGCCGGTGCGGCGGCTGATCTTGAACGCGGCCTCGTTGGCCTCGGCGCCGGAGTTGCAGAAGAACACCCGGCCGCCCTCCCGGCCGTCCAGCTTCAGCAGCCGCTCGGCGAGGGCGATGGTGGGCTCGGCCATGAAGAGGTTGGAGACGTGGCCGAGGGTGGCGATCTGCCGGCTCACGGCCTCGACGACGGCCGGGTGGGCGGTGCCGAGGGCGTTGACGGCGATGCCGCCGAGCAGGTCGGTGTACTCCTTGCCGTCCGCGTCCCACAGCTTGGCGCCCTCGCCGCGGACCAGCGGGATGCGCGGGGTGCCGTAGTTGTCGGTGAAGGCGTGCTGCCACCGCTCGGCGAGCTGCTCGTTGTGCGTCATGCCAGTCCCCCGGTCACGGTCGGTTCGTCGTCCGGCACGACCATCGTGCCGATGCCCTCGTCGGTGAAGATCTCCAGCAGGAGGCTGTGCGGCACCCGGCCGTCCAGGACCCTGGCGGTGCCCACGCCGGAGCGGACGGCGCGCAGGCAGCCCTCCATCTTGGGGAGCATGCCGCTGGCCAGGCCGGGCAGCAGCGCCTCCAGCTCGCTCGCGCCGAGCTGGCTGATCACGTCGTCGGAGTCGGGCCAGTCCTTGTAGAGACCCTCGACGTCGGTGAGGACGACCAGCATCTCGGCGCCGAGCGCGACCGCGAGGGCGGACGCGGCGGTGTCGGCGTTGATGTTGTAGACGTGGCCGTCGGTGCCGCGGGCGATCGAGGAGATCACCGGGATGCGGCCGTCGGCGATCAGCGCCTTCACGGCGCCGGCCTCGATGTTGACGATGTCGCCGACCAGGCCGATGTCGACCTGCTCGCCCTCCACCACCGCGTAGCGCTTGACGGCGGTCATGGTGTGGGCGTCCTCGCCGGTCATGCCGACGGCGAACGGGCCGTGCGCGTTGAGCAGGCCGACCAGCTCGCGCTGCACCTGCCCGGCGAGCACCATCCGGACCACGTCCATGGTCTCGGGGGTGGTGACGCGCAGGCCGTTGGTGAAGCTGGACTCCAGGCCAAGCTTGTCCAGCTGGGCACTGATCTGCGGGCCGCCGCCGTGCACGACGACGGGGTGCAGTCCGGCGTAGCGGAGGAAGACGACGTCCTGGGCGAAGGCCGCCTTGAGGCCGTCGTCGACCATGGCGTTGCCGCCGAACTTGATCACGACGGTCTTGCCGTGGAAGCGCTCCAGCCACGGCAGCGCCTCGATCAGCGTCATGGCCTTCGGCAACGCGGTGTTGTTGCGGGCCTGTTCGCCCTTGGGTGCGATCTGCACGGATTTCCCTCGTCGGAACGGATGTCGCGGATCAGGATGCGGACCAGGATGTCGCGGACGAAGTGACGCCGATCAGGTCGAGTAGGCGCTGTTCTCGTGAACGTAGTCGGCCGTCAGGTCGTTGGTCCACAGCGAGGCGCTCGCCGTCCCGGCGTTGAGGTCCGCGGTGATGACGACCTCGCGGCCGGTCATGTCGACGAGGTCACGGTCCTCCCCCACGCTGCCGCCCCGGCACACCCAAACGCCGTTGATGGCGACGTCCAGCCGGTCGGGGTCGAAGGTGGCGGTGGTCGTGCCGATCGCGGCCAGCACCCGGCCCCAGTTGGGGTCCTCGCCGTGGATGGCGCACTTGAGCAGGTTGTTGCGGCTGATCATGCGGGCGACGTCGACGGCCTCGTCCTCGGTGGCGGCACCGGTGACGTCGATCCGGATGTCCTTGCTCGCGCCCTCGGCGTCGGCGATCAGCTGGCGGGCGAGGTCGGCGCTGACGGTGCGGACGGCCTCGGCGAACTCGGCCTCGTCCGGGGTGACGCCGCTGGCGCCGGAGGCGAGCAGCAGGACGGTGTCGTTGGTCGACATGCAGCCGTCGGAGTCGATCCGGTCGAAGGTGGTGCGGGTCGCGCCGCGCAGGGCGGCGTCGAGGGCGCCGCTGTCGAGGGCGGCGTCGGTGGTGAGGACGACCAGCATGGTGGCGAGGCTCGGGGCGAGCATGCCCGCGCCCTTGGCCATGCCGCCGATCGTCCAGCCGGCCGGGCTGGTGACCTGGGCGGTCTTGTGGACGGTGTCGGTGGTCTTGATGGCGATCGCGGCGGCCTCGCCGCCGGTCGCGCTGAGCTCCCGGGCGGCCAGGGCGACGCCGGGCAGCAGCACGTCCATGGGCAGCCGCTGGCCGATCAGGCCGGTGGAGGCGACGGCGATCTCGGCCGCGTTCAGCTTCAGCTCCTCGGCCGCCTTCTCGGCGGTGGCGTGGGTGTCCTGGAAGCCGAGCGGGCCGGTGCAGGCGTTGGCGCCACCGGAGTTGAGGACGACGGCGCAGACCTGGCCGCCCTTGAGGACCTGCTCCGACCAGAGGACGGGCGCGGCCTTGACCCGGTTGGCGGTGAAGACACCGGCAGCGGCGAGCGAGGGGCCGTCGTTGACCACCAGGGCGAGGTCCGGGGTGCCGGAGGCCTTGATGCCGGCGGTGACCCCGGCGGCGCGAAAGCCCTTGGCCGCCGTCACCCCCACGTTGGTGCTGCTGCTCACGGTGCGACTCCGTTCACGGGAAGGCCGAGCTCCTCGGGCAGTCCGAGGGCGATGTTCATGCTCTGCACCGCGCCGCCCGCGGTGCCCTTGACGAGGTTGTCGATCGCGCTGATCGCGATGATCCGGCCGGCGGCCTGGTCCAGGGCAACCTGGACGAGGGCGGTGTTGGCGCCGTACACGCTGCTGGTCTGCGGCCACTGCCCCTCGGGCAGCAGGTGGACGAACGGCTCGGCCGCGTACGCCTCGGCGTAGGCGGCGCGCAGGCCCTCGGCCGTCACGCCGGGCCTGGCCTTGGCGGAGCAGGTCGCGAGGATGCCGCGCGGCATCGGAACGAGCGTGGGGGTGAAGGAGACGGTGACCGGCTCGCCCGCGACCGGGGTGAGGTTCTGCACCATCTCGGGGGTGTGCCGGTGCACGCCGCCGACGCCGTACGGGCTCACGTTGCCCATGACCTCGCTGCCGAGCAGGTGCGGCTTGGCCGCCTTGCCCGCGCCGGAGGTGCCGGAGGCGGCGACGACGACGGCCTCGGGCTCGGCGAGCCCGGCCGCGTACGCCGGGTACAGCGCGAGGGAGACGGCCGTCGGGTAGCAGCCGGGCACCGCGATCCGGTTGCTGCCCTTCAACACGGCCCGGTGACCGGGGAGTTCGGGCAGGCCGTAGGGCCAGGTGCCGGCGTGCGGGGTCCCGTAGAACTGCTCCCAGTCGGCGGCGGCCCTGAGCCGGAAGTCGGCGCCGCAGTCGACGATCAGCACGTTCCGCCCGAGCGCCTCGGCGACGGCCGCGGACTGGCCGTGCGGCAGCGCGAGGAACACCACGTCGTGGTCGGCCAGCACCTCGGGGGTGGTGGGTTCGAGGACGCGGTCGGCGAGCGGGATCAGGTGCGGCTGCAGCGCCCCCAGCTTCGTGCCGGCGTTCGAGCCGCCGGTCAGCGCCCCGATCTCCACCTCCGGGTGGCCGAGCAGCAGGCGCAGCACCTCGCCGCCCGCGTATCCGCTCGCGCCGGCGACGGCGACTCGCAATGCCATGGCGTTCCTCCTTCGTCGTGGCATGAATATACGCAGCACGGAACATTCATGCAAGAAGTCTGTGCGGGGGCCGCCCGGTGGGGCCGGGCGGGGGTCTGCCGGGACCCGGCGGGGCTCAGCGCTTGACGGCCCGCAGCACCACGAACTTGGGGTTCCCCGCGACGAGTTGGCAGTTGCCGAAGAGGCGGCGCAGCTTGACGTGGTAGCCGAGGTGTCGGTTGCCGACCACCCAGAGTTCGCCCCCAGGGCGCAGGGCGCGGCGGGCGCCGGTGAACATCCGCCACGCGGTGGCGTCGGTGGTCGCCTGGTGCGAGTGGAACGGCGGGTTGTTCAGGACGAGGTCCACCGAGCCGGGTGCGATCACCCCGGGCGCGAGCGCGTCCGCCGTCAGGAACTCGGCCGGGGCGTCCGGGCCGAGGTTCGTCCGGAACGTCTCCTCGGCGGAGGCGACGGCCTGGTGGGACTCGTCGACGAAGACCAGCTCGGCGCCCGGGCCGGCCAGCGCGGCGGCGGTGCCGACCACTCCGTTGCCGCAGCCGAGGTCGACCACGCGGTCGCCGGGGGCCGGGGTCGGCAGGTGGCCGAGGAAGAAGCGGGTGCCGATGTCGAGGTGCTCGGCGCAGAAGGTGCCGGCGTGGTTGACGACGGTGCGCCCGGAGGCGGGGCCGATGTCGCCGGGCAGGGCGTAGCGGTGCGGCCACGGACTGGGGCCGGGGTCGAGCACCGGGTCGGGCGTGCAGAAGATCAGCCGGGCCTTGCGGACGGCGAGCGAGGTGCGGGTGGGGCCGAGGATCCGCTCGAAGAGCTGCAGGGTGGAGGTGTGGATCTCGGTGACCATGCCGGTGCCGATCACCACCGTGCCGGGGTGGACGGCGGGGGCGAGCCGGTGCAGCTGGTCCTCCAGCAGGGCGAGGCTCTTGGGCACGCGCACCAGCAGGACGTCGATCCGCTCCGGCGGGGTGTCGCGGGTGGTGAGCAGCCGGGCCGGGTCGACGGGGGCGCCGGCCCGGGCCAGGTTGGCGCGGGTGGCCTCGCGGCCGAGGTGGGAGTCGCCGATCTGCACGGGTTCGTACGCGGCCAGTGCGGTGGCGAGGGCGCCCCAGCGGTCGCCGAGGACGACGACGCGGCGGCCGGCCAGCCCGGTGGCGGTGCCGTCGGCGCTGTCCGCCTCGCCCGCGAGGTGGCGCAGGAGGTACTCGTCGGCGGCATCCCAGGCGCGCAGCCGCTCGCGCGGCTCCTCGGGGTGGCGGGTGAGGTCGAAGGTGCCCCACGGGGTGGTGAACGGCAGCGTGGCGGCGGGCGTGCTCTGGGGATTCATCGTGTTCTCAGGCTATCCGACGGCCCGGCGGTAGACGGGGACGGATACTGGAAGAGCCCCGACCGAGAGGGGTGAGGGCGATGGACTGGAAGCTCGAAGTGGTCGTGCTCCCGGTGGCGGACGTCGACCGGGCGAAGCAGTTCTACGAGGAGCAGGCCGGCTTCACGGTCGATCACGACACCCGGCTTCGGGACGGGGTCCGGGTGGTCCAGCTGACGCCGCCGGGCTCCAGGTGCTCGATCGTCGTCGGCAACGGCGTGATCGAGGCGCCGCCCGGGTCGGTCAAGGGTCTCCAGCTGGTGGTGGCGGACATCGACAAGGCGCACGCGGAGCTGGCGGCGCGGGGCGTGGAGGTCAGCCCGGTGCAGCACTTCGAGGCGGGGACGCGGGTGAACGGGCACGGCGAGGCCTGGAACTCGTTCGTGTTCTTCAACGATCCGGACGGGAACGGCTGGGCCGTCCAGGAGGTCCCGGCGACTGCATAGACTTCCGCAATGGCTGAAGACGAGGGAAGCGTCCGCGTGGACAGCTGGATCTGGTCGGTCCGGCTCACCAGGACGCGTGCGCTGGCGGCGGCCGCCTGCCGGGCGGGGCACGTCCGGGTGAACGGCGAACGGGCCAAACCGGCCCAGCCGCTGCGGCCGGGGGACGAGGTCCGGGTCCGCGAAGAGGGCTACGAGCGGGTCGTCATCGTGCGAAAGCCGATCCGCAAGCGGGTCGGCGCGGCCGTGGCGGCCGAGTGCCTGACCGACCAGAGCCCGCCTCGACCGCCGCGCGAGTTCGTCGCGCCGGTCTTCGAGCGCGACCGCGGCGCCGGGCGCCCGACCAAGCGCGAGCGCCGCGAGCTGGACGAGCTGCGCGGACGCTGAACCCAGGGCCCGCCTTCGGACCCCCGCCTGCCGTGCGACGCCGGGAGTTCGAGCACGGGCCCTACCGCACGGGGTGTGCGGCCTGCACGGCGAGGCGGCGCGGGGCGTCGTCGCCGATCCGGGTCAGCAGGTCGTCGAGGGCGAGGAACGCCTCCCAGGGCTCGCGGCCGGTGGCGGTCGCGAGCCGCGCGACCACACGGTCCTCCAGGTCACGGACCCGGCTGTTCTTCCAGGCCTTGTCGGCGAGGCTGACCAGCAGCTCCTCCACGGTGACGCCGGGCTCGCCCCAGCTCGCGTGGCTGCGGGCGAAGCGGGCGAGCCGGTCGGGCACGCCGTGCGCGCGCAGCAGGGCGTGCCCGGCCGGCTCGTGGGCGGATCCGGGGGCGGAGAGCTCCTCGGGGTGGACGGTCTTGCCGATGTCATGGGTGGCGGCGCCGTACAGCAACGCCTCGCGGTCGACGTCCAGGCCGGTCGCGGCGCAGAAGTCGGCGATCGTCACGGCGACCTCGTGCACGAGCGCGAGGTGCGCGCGCAGCCGGGGCGGGGCGTCGAGGGTGTCGAGCAGCCGGGCGGCGTCCGGGGGGAGGGGTGGCAACGTCGTGGTCACGCCGCAGGCTAACCCGGACGGGTGAGGGAGTGTCAGTGCCGCCGTCTAGTGTGCGGAGCAGTGCGGGACGGTCCCGGCACCGGGAGGGGGGTGCCGGGGCCTGCCCGCGATGAGCCGGACGTCCTGTGGAGGTGCTGCTGGAGGCGGCTATTTCTTGAACGCGACGCCCGCGTACGCGGACACGTCCTGCCAGCCCTCGGGGAGGTCGGTGGTGGAGACGTGCCCGGCGGTGGGGCGCCAGAGCGGGAGTTGGACCAGGCCGGGGCCGGCGAACTCGAAGTCGCCGAAGAAGGGTTCGACGCTCGCGCGCGGGCGCAGCACCAGCGGGGCGCTCGCGCCCTTGTAGATGCGGGCGCCCTCGTCCGCGCTCTGCCGGGAGGCGAAGTCGGGGCTGCCGTGGGACAGGATCAGCGCGCTGCCGGGGGCGAGCGCGTCGCGCAAGGTGGCGACGATCTGCTGCGCGCCTTCCTCGTCGCGTATGAAGTGCAGGACGGCGACCAGCATCAGCGCGACCGGCTCGGCCAGGTCGACGGCGGCGCGCAGGGACGGGTGGCCGAGGATCGCGGCCGGATCGCGCAGGTCCGCCTCGATGACCGACGTGTGCCCGGCGGGGTGGCCGGCCAGCAGCGCGCGGGCGTGGGTGGCGACGATCGGGTCGTTGTCGACGTACACGACGCGGGCGTCCGGGGCGACCTTCCGCGCGACCTCGCTGGTCGAGCCCGCGGCGGGGATGCCGGTGCCGATGTCGACGAACTGCCGGATGCCCAGACCGGCCACGAACTCGACGGCGCGGCCGAGGAATTCGCGGTTGGTGCGGGCCAGCAGCGGCAGCGCCGGGTAGGCGGCGATGGCGGCCTCGGCGGCCTTGCGGTCGGCCTCGAAGTTGTCCTTGCCGCCCAGGTAGTAGTCGTACATCCGGGCGGTGTGCGGTATCCCGGTGTCGAGCTCGGTCGGCGGCTGCCAGTCGTCCGCCCCGACCCAGGCCCAGTCGGTGCCGCCGTCCGCCCCTGCCCTGTCCACGGTGTCCTCGTGCATGTCGTGCCGCCCCCCATTGCTCACTGCCTGCCCGCTGCGGGAATGTCCGCCGCGGTGGTGCGCCGCCCCCGTAGCACGCGGTGCGACCGGATCGTATCCGACGACACTCCGTGGGAACACGGCAAGTTCAGGTTCACGCAGCACCCGCTCCGAGGTGCGTGCACGTCAAGCGGGGAGTCCGCGCGCGCAATCCCGGATCGCCGCGACGGCGCGTCGTCTCTATGCTGGCTGCCGATGACTGCCGATCGCCGCGCCGTACTGCGCACCTCCGCCAAGCTGGCCGCCCTCACCGCCGCCGGCGGGTTCCTCACCGCGTGCGGAGGCGGTGCGCCCCGCCGCGCCGACCCGGGCGCGCTCGCCGTGCACCCGGGCAACGTCGATCCACAGCACTCCGACCCGCAGCACACCACCGACCCCGCCTGGAGCGGCGGCGAGGGCCCGGCCTCCGCCGAGCCGACCGCGCCGCAGCCCACCGCCACCGCGACACCCGAGGCCGCCACCGCGCCGCCCACCCCGCCCGTGCTGCCGCCGCTCGCGGCCGGCACCCCGGTCGAGGTCGCGTACGGGCCGCGCAGCGGCAAGAACGTGGCGCTCACCTTCCACGGCAGCGGCGACCCGAAGCTCGCCACCGCCCTGCTGGAGATCGCCGAGCAGCGCGGCGCCAAACTGACCGTCATGGCCGTCGGCAGCTGGCTCGACCAGCAGCCGCAGATGGCCCGGCGGATCCTCGACGCCGGGCACGAGCTGGGCAACCACACCCAGAACCACCTCAACATCTCCGCGATGGCCCCGGACCAGGCCCGCGCCGAGATCGCCCAGTGCGCGGACCGGCTGCAGCGCCTCACCGGCTCGATCGGCCGCTGGTTCCGTCCGTCCGCCTCGCAGTACGCCACCCCGATGGTGCGCGAGCAGGCGAGGGCCGTCGGCTACGAACACGTCCTCTCCTTCGACGTGGACCCGCGCGACTACACCGACCCGAGCGCCGCCGAGCTGCAGCGACGGGTCCTCAACTCGGTGCGCGGCGGCTCGGTGGTCGCCCTGCACATGGGCCACCAGTGCACGGTGGACGCGCTGCCGGCCATCCTGGACGGCCTCGCCAAGTCCGGCCTCAAGCCGGTGACCGCCAGTCAGCTCTGCGCGTAGCCCCGGATTCCCGTGCCATGCTTCACGCATGCGCTACATCATCATCGGGGCGGGCGCGGTCGGCGGCACGATCGGCGCCCGGCTGCACGAGAGCGGGCGCGACGTCGTCCTGGTCGCGCGCGGCGCGCACTACGCGGCGCTGCGCGAGCACGGGCTGACGTTCGGCGCGCCGGACGGCACCCGGACGCTGCCGATCCCGGCCGTGTCCGCGCCGAAGGAGCTGGAGCTGCGCCCGGACGACGTCCTGGTGCTCGCCGTCAAGACGCAGGACACCACCGCCGCGCTGGCCGCGTGGGCGCCGCGTCCGGTCACGGGCGGCGGGACGGCGGGCGAGCGGCTGCCGCTGGTGTGCGCGCAGAACGGCGTGGAGAACGAGCAGCTCGCGCTGCGCCGGTTCCGCGAGGTGCTGGCGGTGTGCGTCTGGATGCCGTCCACCCACCTGGAGCCCGGGCGGGTCAGCGCCGGCGGCACGCCCGTCAGCGGGGTGCTGCGGATCGGCGGCTACCCGGCGGGCGGCGGCGGTGAGCGGGCCGCCCGGATCGCCGCCGACCTGGAGCGGGCCCGGTTCAGCGCCCCGGTCGAGGCCGAGGTGATGAGCTGGAAGTACACCAAGCTGCTCGGCAACCTCGGCAACGCGCTCAACGCCGTCGCCGGGCCGTACGAGGGCGAGCTGCGCCGCGGGCTCCACCGGCGGCTGATGGCCGAGGGCACGGCCGTCCTCGCCGCCGCCGGGATCGCGCACCACGACCCCGAGGAGATGGTCCGGCTGATGGACGAGGCGCTGCGGATCGAGCCGGTGGGAGGCGTCACGCGCGGCGGCAGCTCGACCTGGCAGAGCCTGGCGCGCGGGGCGGGCTCGCACGAGACGGACTACCTGAACGGCGAGATCGTGCTGCTCGGGCGGCTGCACGGGGTGCCGACGCCGGCCAACGAGGCGTTCCAGCGGCTGGTCGAGGAGTTCGCCCGGACCGGCCGGACGCCGGGCAGCCTGACCGACGAGGAGCTGGCCGCGATCTGAGCGAAGCCCCGGCCGCCCTCACGCCATCGGATCGTCCTCCTTGTACGGGCGCAGCCGCAGCGTCCTGGCGTCCGCCTCGCGGATCTCCTCCGCACGGCGGACCAGCTCCTCCAGGTCGTCCCGCTCGGCGTGGATGAAGCGCCCGTGCAGCGCGTCGAAGCGGCCCCGGGCGGCGTCGGCGGTGACCGCGACCATGTACGGGATCGAGGCCCAGGCCTTCGTGTCCCGGAACATCGGCATCCCGGCCGTCATGTCGGTGGCCACCGCGCCCGGGCTGATGTCGAGCACGACGACGTTGTGCTCGGCGAGCGAGTCCGCCATGTTGTCGGAGAGCTGGAGCAGCGCGCCCTTGGACGTCGCGTACGCGGTGTAGTGGCCGTCCGGGCGCAGCGCGAAGCCGGAGTTGAGGTTGACGATCCGGCCGCGGCGGCGCTCGACCATGCCCGGCAGGACGCAGCGCAGGAGGTTGTAGGGGCCGCGCAGGTTGGTCTCGACGACCTGCCACCACTGGTTGGGGTCGGTCTCCCAGAGCGGGACCTCGGTGCGGTCCACGAGTCCGGCGTTGTTGACGAGCAGGTCCACCGGGCCGAGGTCCCGCTCGACGAGCCGGACGGCCTCGCGCACCGAGCCGGGGCGGGTGACGTCGGCCGTGACGGCGACGCCGCGGGCGCCGTGCTTGACGCACTCCTTGAGCGTCTCGGTGAGCGTCGCGTGGGTGCGGCCCACCAGTCCGACGGCCATGCCCTCGGCGGCCAGCCCGATGGCGATCTCCCGGCCGATCCCCCGGCCGGCACCGGTGATCAGGGCGACCTGCCCTGTGAGTGATCCCAACGGCACTGCGTCCTCCCTCGTCCGTCCCCGGCCCCGTCTGCGGCATTCTGTCGGCCGCGGGGCGGCGGCAGGTCCGGGCGCACGGGCGGGCGGAGCGCCGTCACCTGTTCGGGTGTGTGGTGCCGCTCGCGGCACCGGGCCGGGGAGGGGGTGACCTACTGGCCGGTACGGAGTAGTAACGTCGTCGGGACGGCGCACCGGTGCACCCATTCCGGCACACCGGCCCGTAGTCCAGCAGCACGCTGGGCCGACCAGCACCACGCTGGGCCACCTGTCGCTGGGCGACCCCCAGCACCACCGAAGGGCAAGTGAGTGAGTGACATCGCGCGTGTCGGAGTGATCGGCTGCGGCCTGATGGGGTCGGGCATCGCGGAGGTCTTCGCCCGGGCCGGGCTGGACGTCCTGGTGTCGGAGGCCAGCGGGGAGGCCCTGGAGTTCGGCCGCACCCGGCTGACCAACTCCCTGGAGACGGCGGTCAAGCGCGGCAAGCTGTCCCCCGAGCAGCGGGACGAGGCCCTGGCCCGGCTGTCCTTCACCGTCGACCTGTCCGACTTCGCCGACCGCGACCTGGTCGTCGAGGCGGTCGCCGAGCGCGAGGACATCAAGGTCCAGATCTTCCAGACGCTGGACCAGGTGATCGAGCGCCGCGACGCGATCCTCGCCTCCAACACCTCGTCGATCCCGATCGTCAAGCTGGCCGCCGCCACCTCGCGGCCCGAGCAGGTCATCGGTCTGCACTTCTTCAACCCGGCGCCGGTGCAGAAGCTGGTCGAGGTCATCCCGACCCTGACCACCTCGGCCGCCACCACCGGGCGGGTCGAGGCCTTCGCCTCCGAGGTGCTCGGCAAGGAGCCGATCCGCGCCCGCGACCGGGCCGGCTTCGTCGTCAACGCCCTGCTCGTGCCGTACCTGCTGTCCGCGGTGCGGATGTTCGAGTCGGGCGTCGCCACCGCCTCCGACATCGACAAGGGCATGGAGGCCGGCTGCGCCCACCCGATGGGCCCGCTGCGGCTGTGCGACCTGATCGGCCTGGACACCATCGTGTCGATCGCCGAGTCGATGTACGACGAGTACAAGGAACCGCTGTACGCCGCTCCCCCGCTGCTGTCCCGGATGGTCGACGCCGGCCTGCTGGGCCGCAAGTCCGGCCGCGGCTTCTACGACTACACCGCGAGCGTCTGAGCCGCTGCGCGAAGGGGCGCGCCCGCACCGGCCTTCCGGTGCGGGCGCGCCCTCCTTCCGGCCCGAAGGCCTCCGTTACTGGACGCCGGCCGAGGCGCAGGCCGCCGCGAACTGCTGGGTGCAGATGTCGGACGCCTTGTAGAGACCGCCGCCGACCACCGTGGCCTCCACCTTCGACTTGGTCACCACGATCGGGGTGAGCAGCAGCGAGGGGATCTGCAGCCCGTTGCTGTCGGTGAGCGTGGTCGCGGTCGTGCTGATGTCCATGCCCTCGGCGAGCTGGACGGCGATGCTGCCGGCCGCGTCCGTCTCCGGCTTGTACGGCTTGTAGATGGTGTACGTCTGCTCGCCGGTGAGCACCCGGCGCACCGCGTCGATGGACGCGTCCTGGCCGCCCACGGGAACGTTCTTGATGCCCGCGGCCTTCAGGGCGTCGATGACGGCGCCGGCCATGCCGTCGTTGCCGGCGTAGACGGCCTGGATGCCGTCCTTCCCGAGGCTCTGGATGGCCTCGTTCATCTTCGCCGTGGCGACGTCCGTCTTCCACTCGCCGGACTGCTCGTAGGCGATCTTCTTGACCTTGCCGTCCATCGCCCGGTGCGCGCCCGCCTTGAACTGCGCGGCGTTGGGGTCGGACTCGGCGCCGTCGATCATCACGACGTTGGCCGAGGAGGCCTTCGGGCCGAGCGCGTCGAGCAGGGACTGGCCCTGGAGCTCGCCGGTGCGCTCGTTGTCGAAGGACACGTACGCGGCGACCTTGCCCTGGGCCAGGCGGTCGTAGGAGACGACCTTCACGCCCTTGGCGTTGGCGGCGTCGACCCACGGGGCGGTGACCTTGGAGTCGACCGGGTCGAGCAGGATGACCTTCACGCCCTTGGCGAGCAGGTCGTCGAACTGCTTCTTCTGGGTGATCGCTTCGCCGCCCGCGTTGGCGTAGTTCACGGTGCACTGCGGGCAGAGGCCGGTGACCGTCTGCTCGATCAGCGGCTTGTCGAACGCGTCGTAGCGCGTGGAGGAGGCGTTGTCCGGCAGGAGGAGACCGATGGCCTCGCCGCTTCCACCGGCGGCCGGTTTCTGCGTCGCACCGGTCTGCCCGCAGGCCGCGAGAGTGAGTGCGAGCGACACGGCGGCCGTGCCCGTGACCGCGAGACGCATGGCTCTGTTCATGATCGGTGGTGCCTCCTGTACTGCGCCGCGAACGGTGCGGCAGGGGAGGGAGTCAAGCTGCACCGGGCGAATGCGTCAATAAGGGAAGGAGGCTTCGTTATCCCCTCTGCTCGATTCGTTACGGGATCAACAAGACTTTCACACTTTCGAAGATCGAATTCAGGGGAAAGGATTGATAATTCAGGAGACTTATTAATGACCTGGGCGGGCCGTGGGGGGCCGGGGGAGAGAACGCCCCGGCCCACCGGGGCTCAGCCGGCGCGGGTTGAGGCCGACGTTTCGTCCTCTCCGCTAGACGGCCCGTCGGCGCACCCACCACACCGCCGCCGCGCAGGCTGCGACCCCCAGGACCACCATCCAGCCGGCCTCGATGAACTGGAACGGCCAGAAGCGGTCCGCCGGCTGGTACACCTGGTGCGCGGCGTAGCCGCCGTCGCGCACCATGGCCTGGAGGTGGGCGAAGTCGCCGCCGCGGTCGTAGAACTCGTTCGCGCCGATCCGGTTCCCGGCCGGGTCCGAGAACCAGACGTCCAGCACCCATCGCCCGTCCAGCGCGAGCGGTGTCATCGAGTGCACCGCCTCCTCCAGCGGCGGCCGGTAGTGCGCCCGAAGCGCCTCCGCGACGAAGGGCAGGGCCACCGAGACCGCGAGCCCGGCCCCCACCGCCACCACCGTGCGGCGCAGCACCGCGCCCGCGAGCACCGCCACGCCGAAGGTCAGCAGGAGGCGGCCGACCATCACCGGCCAGGTCTGCATGAAGATGTCCGGGTTGAACTGGCCCGCCCCGCGGACCAGCGGCTCGCTCCACCAGCGCTGCACCACCCCGAACAGCGCGGCCACGACCACCAGGGCCCCGCCGGCCACGGCCAGCGCGCCGACCGTCCAGCGGGACCGGCCGGCGCCCTGGGTCCACGCGAAGCGGACCGTGCCGTGCTCGAACTCCCGCGCCAGCAAAGGACCTCCGACGAACGCGCCGAAGGCGCCGCCGAGCACGTAGAGCACCTCGGAGAGGGTCTGCATCGTTCTGCCGTACTGGTTGAGGAACAGCTTGTACTTGGTCAGGCAGGCCTCGGTGTCCGGATCGCAGGAGTCCGCGCCGAGGCGGTGCAGACTGGCATGGGCGAGCCAGCCGTGGAGCAGTAGCGCGGCGGACAGCGCCGCCATCACGACGACCAGGGTCAGCACCGCCGTGCGGTGGCGGATCGCGGCGGCCCGCAGGACGGCGCTGCGGGGCGGCGAGGCGGTGGCCGCGCCGAGGGCGAGTGTGCTCACGACTGCAGGACCTTCTCGTTCGGACGGACGGCCCCGCGCGGGCCGGGCAGGGCGGAGGCGGTCGGCTCGCGCAGGTAGGAGAGCACCAGCTCCTCCAGGCCGACGCGCTGTTGGTGCCAGCCGGCGGACACCGGCGCGTCCGCGCCGCCGGTGCGGACCAGCAGGTGCGACTGGGCGCCGGCCCGGCGGTCGCGCACCACCGGCAGGCGGGCGGCGACCGCGTCGGCCTCCCCCGTCGGGCCGGTCAGCATGCGGTGGCCGGCCAGCAGGTCGTCCACCTCCCCGGCCACCTGGATCCGGCCGCCGCCGAGCACCACCAGGTAGTCGCAGGTCTGCTCCAGCTCGTTGACGGCGTGCGAGGAGAACACCACCGACAGTCCGTCCTCGGCCACGGCGGTCAGCAGCACGGCCATGAAGTCGTGCCGGGCCAGCGGGTCCAGTGCGGCCAACGGCTCGTCCAGCAGCAGCAGTTCGGGCCGCTTGGCGAGCGCGAGGGCGAGCGAGACCTGGGCCCGCTGGCCGCCGGAGAGACGGCCGTACTTACGGTCCAGCGGGATGCCGAGGCCCTCCAGGTGGGTCCGCGCACGGGCCTCGTCCCAGCGGCGGTTCAGGTGGCGGCCCATCCGCAGCAGGTCACGGACGGGCAGGCCCGGGTAGAGCGCGGCACTCTGGGCGACAAAGCCGATCCCGTCCAACGCGGCCGGGGACCCCGGGGGCCGGCCCCCGAGAACGGTCAGCGCGCCCTCGCTGGGCAGGGTCAGGCCGGCGGCCAGGCCCAGCAGGGTGGACTTGCCGGCGCCGTTCGGGCCGACCAGCGCCACGACGTGCCCGGCCGGGACGGCGAGGTTGCAGTCCCGCAGCGCCCAGGAGCGGCGGTAGCGCTTGCCCAGTCCGCCGCAGTCGATCACCGTGTCCGTGGCCATCACGCCACCACCCCGTCCCTACCCTCGCGCAGGTCGCGCAGCGCGTCCTCGAACACCGCGACCATCCCCCCTTCGTCCAGCCCGGCGGCCCGCGCCGAGCGCATCCAGTCCAGCAACCCCCCGCGCAGCGCCGCCCGTTCGCGCAGCGGCACCACTCCGGGGGGCAGCCCCCGCACGAACGTGCCCTGCCCGCGGCGGCCCGCGGCGATCCCCCGATGCTCCAGCTCCCGGTACGCCTTGAGCACGGTGTTGGGGTTGATCGCCAGCCCCGCCACCACCTCCCGCACCCGTGGCAGCCGGTCCCCTTCCGTCAACCAGCCCATGCGCAGCGCCTGTTCGACCTGCTGCACGAGCTGGAGGTAGGTCGGGACGCCGGAAGCCGGATCGAGGCGGAACTCGATGGGCGAGGGCCGGTCGTCACCTTTATCTACTTCCATAGGTAAAGAGATAAACGATGACGTGATGGATCGTCAAGCCGCGAAGCCGACCGTGGAGAACGCGAAGGGCCCCGCCCCGGACCTCGCGGTCCGGGGCGGGGCCCTCTCGGGCGCTGCGGGATCAGGCCCCGCGCAGCACCGCTCCCGTGCGGGTGACGGCCTCGGCGACGGCGGCCTCGCGGGCGGCCGTGGCCTCGTCGGCGGTCAGGGTGCGGTCGGCGGCGCGGAAGCGCAGCGCGTAGGCCAGCGACTTCTTGCCCTCGCCGACCTGCTCACCGGTGAAGACGTCGAACAGCCGGATGGCCTCCAGCAGTTCGCCCGCGCCGGCGCGCAGCGCGGCCTCCACGTCGGCGGCCGGGACGGCCGTGTCGACGATCAGCGCGACGTCCTGGGTCGCCACCGGGAAGCCGGAGACGGCCGGGCCGTTGACCTTCTCGGCGCCGTCGGCGGTGAGCAGGTCGATGTCGACCTCCATCGCCGCCGTGCGGGCCGGCAGGCCGAGCGCCTTGACGACGCGCGGGTGCAGCTCGCCGGCGTGGCCGACGACCCGGTCGGTGCCCGCGACGACGAGCTCCGCGCAGCGGCCCGGGTGCCAGGGCGCCAGCTGCCCCTGGCGGACGGTCAGCTCGACGCCGGCCGCGCGGGCCACCGTGCGGGCCGCCTCGACGGCGTCCGCCCAGGAGGCCTGGGCGCCGTTGCCCCACCAGCCGGAGGGCATCCGCTCGCCCGCGAGGGCGACCGCGACCCGGCGCGGCTGGTCCGGCAGCGCGGCGTCCAGCTCGGCGAGCTCCTCGTCGCTCGGGCGCCGGTCGACGGCCGGGCGCGGGGCCACGGTCAGCTCGTCCTTGGGCAGGAAGACCGTGCCCGTCTCGTAGATCGCCAGGTCGGTGTTGCCGCGGCCGATGTTGCGGCGCAGCGCCCCGAGCAGGCCCGGCAGCAGCGTGGTGCGCAGCGCCGGCTCCTCGTCGTTGAGCGGGTTCACCAGCTTGACGGTCCGGCGGCGGCGGTCGTCCGCCTCCAGGCCGAGCGCCTCGAAGGCGGGCGCGCCGAGGAACGGGTAGTTGTTGACCTCGACGTAGCCGGCGCCGGCCAGCGCGACGCCGATCCGGCGATGGGTGCGCTGGGCCTCGGTCAGCCCCTTGCCCGGCGGCACGTTGGGCATCCGGGCGGGGACGTTGTCGTAGCCCTCCAGCCGGATGACCTCCTCCGCGAGGTCGTACGGGTCGGTGAGGTCGGGGCGCCAGGTCGGCGGGGTGACCTCCAGGACGTCGGCGCCCGCGACCGAGCAGCCGATCTCCTGCAGGCGCCGGGTGACGGTCTCGCGGCCGTACGCGGTGCCGGCGACCCGGTCGGGCAGGTCCGCGGCGATGGTGATGGTGCGCACCGGGTGCGGCGCGGCGACCTCGGTGACCCCGGCCTCGGCGGTGCCGCCGGCGATCAGGACCAGCAGGTCGACGGCGCGCTGCGCGGCAGCACGGGCGGCCTGCGGGTCGACGCCGCGCTCGAAGCGCTTGGACGCCTCGGAGGGCAGCTTGTGCCGCTTGGCGGAGCGGGCGATGGCAACCGGGTCGAAGTGCGCGGCCTCGATGATCACCTCGGTGGTGCCCGGGCCCGCGGCCGGGTCGAGGATCTCGGTGGAGGCACCGCCCATGACGCCGGCCAGGCCGATCGGGCCGCTGTCGTCACAGATCAGCAGGTCCTCGGCGGCGAGCTTGCGCTTGACGCCGTCGAGGGTGGTGAGGGTCTCGCCCTCCGCCGCCCGGCGGACCGTGATCGGGCCGTTCACGCGCTGCTTGTCGTAGGCGTGCAGCGGCTGGCCGACCTCCAGCATCACGTAGTTGGTGATGTCGACGGTCAGCGAGATCGGGCGGATGCCGGCCTTCTGGAGGCGGCGCTGCAGCCAGATCGGGGACTTGGCGTTCGGGTCCACGCCGACGATCGTGCGGGCCACGAAGCGGTCGCAGCCGGCCGGGTCGTTGACCTCGACCGGGTAGCCGAGGGAGTTCGCCGGCGGCACGTCGAGCAGCGCCGGGTCGGCCAGCGGCAGCCCGTACGCGGCGGCGGCCTCGCGGGCGACACCGCGCATGGACAGGCAGTAGCCGCGGTCCGGGGTGACGGCGATGTCGAGCACCTCGTCGACGAGCTGGAGCAGCTCGATCGCGTCGGCGCCGGGCTCGTACTCGGGCGGGAGCACGATGATGCCGTTGTGGTCGTCGCCCATGCCCAGCTCGCGGGCGGAGCAGATCATGCCGGCCGAGGTGTGGCCGTAGGTCTGGCGGGCCGAGATCGGGAACGGGCCGGGCAGCACGGCGCCCGGGAGCACGACCACGACCTTGTCGCCGACCGCGAAGTTGGTGGCGCCGCAGACGATCTCCTGCGGCTCGCCGGTGCCGTTGGCGTCGCCGACGTTGACGAAGCAGTGCCGGATCGGCTTCTTGAAGCCGGACAGCTCCTCGATGGAGAGCACCTCGCCGACCACCAGCGGGCCCTTGAGGTCGCCGCCGAGCTGCTCGACGGTCTCGACCTCCAGGCCGGCCCGGACCAGACGCTCGGCGACGTCACGACCGGTCTCGCCGGCCGGCAGGTCGACGTACTCGCGCAGCCAGGAAAGCGGGACGCGCATCAGATCTCCATCCCGAACGGGAGGGTGAAGCGCACGTCACCCTCGACCATGTCGCGCATGTCGGCGACGTTGTGACGATTCATCAGGATCCGCTCCAGGCCCAGGCCGAAGGCGAACCCGCTGTAGCGGTTCGGGTCGACGCCGCAGGCGACCAGCACCCGCGGGTTGACCACGCCGCAGCCGCCGAGCTCGATCCAGCCCTCGGAGGAGCAGGTGCGGCACGGGCGGTCCGGGTTGCCGACGCTCTCGCCGCGGCACACGAAGCACTGCAGGTCGATCTCGGCGCTCGGCTCGGTGAACGGGAAGTACGAGGGGCGCCAGCGCAGTTCGAGGCCGCCGCCGATCAGCTTCTCGACCAGCACCTCGATGGTGCCCTTGAGGTCGGCGAAGGTGATGCCCTCGTCCACCGCGAGGCCCTCGACCTGGCGGAAGACCGGGGTGTGGGTGGCGTCCAGCTCGTCGGTGCGGTACACCCGGCCCGGGCACACGACGTAGATGGGGGGCTCGCGGTCGAGCATGGTGCGGGCCTGGACCGGGGAGGTCTGGGTGCGCAGCACCACGCCGGAGTCGGCGGAGCCGTCCGGGGCCTGGACGAAGAAGGTGTCCTGCATCGAACGGGCCGGGTGGTCCGGGCCCAGGTTGAGGGCGTCGAAGTTGAGCCACTCGGCCTCGACCTCGGGGCCCTCGGCGACCTGGTAGCCCATCGCGACGAAGGTGTCCTCGATGCGCTCGGCCAGCGTGGTCAGCGGGTGGCGGGCGCCGCGCGGGATGCGGCCGTAGGGCAGCGTGACGTCCACCGCCTCCTCGACCAGCACGCGGGCGTCGCGCTCCGCCTCCAGCTCGGTCTGCCGCTTGGCGAGCGCCTGGTTGACGGCGCCGCGGGCCTGGCCGATCAGCTTGCCGGCAGCGGCCTTGGCGTGCGGGGGCAGGGCGCCGATCTCGCGGTTGGCGAGGGAGAGCGCGGAGCGGTCGCCGGTGTGGGCGACCTTGGCCTGCTTCAGCTCGTCGAGCGTGGTGGCGGCGGCGAAGGCGGCGACGGCCTCGTCCCGCGCCTGCTCCACCACCTCGGGCTTGAGGGCCTCGACCTCGACCGGGTCGTACGACTTGTTGGGTGCCGACATCTCTATCTTTCCCGTGCTCCTGCTCGTCCGTGCTCAGGTAAGGGTGGCTCCCCCTCCTTGCCCGCCCTCGGGCAGGAGGGGCCCATTGCGCTACGCCCGGCGTGGCCGGGGCACGGGCAGCCGTTTCTCCGTACGACGGGGAAGAGGGGTGTCCGCGGCACAGCCGCACAGGGCGTCCCACAACGCCAAAGGTCGAGTGTAGTCGCAGCGCGTAGCGCGGCTGCCGTCAAGCCCGTCCGGGGCCGACTTCAGGGGCTGCTCAGAGCATGCTGTGCTCTTTCAGAGCATGAAGTCCGGAACGCCGGCGGGCAGGATAAATCGGAACCGGGCGCCGCCGCCGGGTGCGCGGTCGACGCGGATCGAGCCGCCGTGGGCCTCCACGATGCCCTTGACGATATAGAGGCCGAGGCCGGTGCCGCCGCGCTTGGAGCCGCGCCAGAAGCGGGTGAAGACGCGCGGCATCGACTCCTCGGGGATGCCGCTGCCTTCGTCGCTCACGGTGACCGCTGTGCCTTCCACGATGCGGGGCGGGGTGCCGGAGCGCTCCCAGACGGGCGCCTCGACGACCTCCTTGGCCGGTGCCACCTCGATGGTGACAGTTCCCTCGCCGTGCCGCACCGCATTTTCCAGCAGGTTGGCGAGCACCTGGTCGACCTTGTCCGGGTCCGCCCACAGCACGGTGAGCGGCTCGGTGATCCGGATGTCGAAGCGCTCCTCGGGGATGCCGGTGGCAACCTTGCGCTCGACGTGCCGGCGCACCGCCGCGGCCAGGTCGACGACCTGCTTGCGCAGCTCCAGCCGGCCGGCGTCGATCCGCGAGATGTCCAGCAGCTCGGCGATCAGGCGGGTGACCCGGTCCGCGTCGGCGTCGACGGTCTCCAGCATCAGCCGCTTCTGCCCGTCGGTGAACCGCTCCCACTTGGCCAGCAGCGTCGCGGTGAAGCCCTTGACGCTGGTCAGCGGCGAGCGCAGCTCGTGCGCGACGGTGGCGATCAGCTCGGCGTGGCTGCGCTCGGTGCGGCGCCGGGCCTCGGTGCCGCGCAGGGCGATCACCAGGCGCTCCAGCGGGCCCAGCGGCACGGCCCGCACGTAGCGGGCGGAGACCAGCACCTCGCGGCCGCCGGGCAGCAGCAGGTTGCGCTCGGGCTGGCCGGTGCGGATCGCGAGGCCGCCGTACGGATCGGTCAGCGGCCACCAGCGGCGCCCGTCCAGGTCCTCCAGCGGGAGGACGTCGTCCAGGTCGCTGCCGAGCGCGGCCTCCGGGGGCACGCCGGTGATCCGGGCCGCGGCCCGGTTGAAGCGGACCACCCGGCCCTGCGCGTCGGCGACCACCAGGCCGTCCGGCAGGTCGTCCGGGTCGAGCTCGGGCCCGTTGCCGACCATGGGTCTCCTCCCCGATTACCCACCGTGCCGTTCCCCCCACCGAGGCAGACCCTAGCGCCTCCGTGCCCCCGGCAGTAGGGCCTGACGGGTGGATCGTGCGGGGCGCCGTCAGCCGTTCGAGCGACACCCGCCGGGCCGGCGCTGCGCCCTGGCCGATGCGTAGAGGCAGACGGCCGCGGCGGTGGCCAGGTTGAGGCTCTCGGCGTGCCCGTGGATCGGGACGCGCACGACCTCGTCGGTGAGCGCGCGGGTCTCCTCCGGGAGCCCCCACGCCTCGTTGCCGAACACCCATGCGCCGGGCGCGCCCAGGGTGCCCTCGTCGAGCTCCTGGTCGAGGTCCCGCTCCCCCGCGCCGTCGGCGGCGAGCACCCGGATCCCGGCCGCGCGCAGCTGCCCGACCGCCTCCTCGACCGGCACGCCGACGGCGACCGGCAGGTGGAACAGGCTGCCGACGGAAGCCCGGACGGCCTTCGGGTTGTACAGGTCCACGGAGGCGTCGGTGAGCACCACGGCGTCCGCGCCCGCCGCGTCGGCGGTGCGCAGCACAGTGCCGGCGTTCCCGGGATCGCGGACGTGGGCGAGGATCGCGACGAGCTTCGGGCGGGCCGCGAGGACGTCGGCGAACGGGGTGTCGATGAAGCGGCAGAGCGCGACGATGCCCTGCGGGGTCACCGTGTCACAGATCCCGGCGATCACCTCGTCGGTGGCGGTGAGCACCGCCAGCCCCTCGGCGCGCGCGGCCTCGACGATCCCGGCGTGCCGCTCGGCGGCCTCCGGGGTCGCGTAGACCTCGACGACGGCGTGCTCGCCCGAGCCCGGCAGCCGGCCGTACGCGACGGCCTCCCGGACCGCCTGCGGGCCCTCGGCCAGGAAGCGGCGCTCCTTGGTGCGCTGGTTCCGCTTGGCGAGCCGGCGGGCGGCGACGACGCGCGGCGAGCGCAGGGAGGTCAGCAGGGGGGTGTCGGTGCTCGGCATGGTCTCGTTCTCTGGTGGCTCTGTGACGGGGGCGCTGAAGGACAGGGAAAACGCAGAACCGGACCCGCAGGAGAGCCTGCGGGTCCGGTCAGAGCTCAGCCGATCCTGGAGGATCAGGCGGCGTCGGCGGCAGCCTTCGGGGCGTTGACGTCGGCCGGCAGCGCCTTCTGGGCGACCTCGACCAGGGAGGCGAACGCGCCCGGGTCGTTGACGGCCAGGTCGGCCAGCATCTTGCGGTCGATCTCGACGCTGGCGGCCTTCAGGCCCTGCACGAAGCGGTTGTAGGTGATGCCGTTGGCACGGGCCGCAGCGTTGATGCGCTGGATCCACAGCTGACGGAAGTCGCCCTTGCGCTTCTTGCGGTCGTTGAAGTTGTAGACCAGCGAGTGGGTGACCTGCTCCTTGGCCTTGCGGTACAGGCGCGAACGCTGGCCACGGTAGCCGCTGGCGCGCTCCAGGATGACCCGGCGCTTCTTGTGGGCGTTGACTGCCCGCTTGACGCGTGCCACTTGATTACTCCTTGGGTTGGACCACGGACTACTTCACGCGGTCCGTCATTCGAATGGGTCGGGAAGGATCAGCTGCCCCGCACACGGCTCGCGCCGGGCGGGAGGGCGATCACTTGCCGAGAAGCTTCTTGATCTTCTTGGCGTCAGCGGGGGCCATCTCGATCGTCCCGGCCAGCTTGCGGGTCAGCGTCGAGGGCTTGTGCTCCAGGAGGTGGCGGCGGCCGGCGCGCTCGCGCAGCACCTTGCCAGAGCCACTGATCTTGAAGCGCTTGCTGGCGCCACTGTGCGTCTTCTGCTTCGGCATTTCGCCGTATCTCCTCGTCGGTCCCGTTCACGCCCGCGCGGTCTGCGCCACGCGGGCGTGAACTGGATGGATCTGCGGTGACCGGGCGGGACGCCCCGTCACCGTTGGGGGCCGGCCCCGGACTGCCGTGAGCCTCGCGGCTCAGGCGCCCTGGGGTGCGGCCGGCTGCTCGACCGGAGCGTCGGCCTCGGGGGCCGTGGCCTCGGCCGGGGCGTCCTGCGCCTCGGTCTCGGCGGCGTCCGGGCCGGTGGTCCGGCCCAGGCGCTCGGCCTTGCGAGCGTCCGCGGCGGCGCGGGCCTCGGCCATCGCCTCGGTCTTCTTCTTGTGCGGGCCAAGAACCATGATCATGTTCCGGCCGTCCTGCTTCGGCGAGGACTCGACGAAGCCCAGCTCCTGGACGTCGTCGGCGAGCCGCTGCAGCAGACGGAAGCCCAGCTCGGGGCGGGACTGCTCACGACCACGGAACATGATCGTGATCTTGACCTTGTCGCCCTGCTTGAGGAACCGGACGACGTGACCCTTCTTGGTGTCGTAGTCGTGCGGGTCGATCTTCGGCCGGAGCTTCATCTCCTTGATGACCGTGTGCGCCTGGTTCTTGCGCGCCTCACGGGCCTTCATGGCCGACTCGTACTTGAACTTGCCGTAGTCCATGAGCTTGCACACCGGCGGCCGGGCGGTCGCCGCGACCTCGACCAGGTCGAGGTCGTACTCCTGCGCGAGCTCCAGCGCCTTGGCAAGCGGCACGATGCCGACCTGCTCGCCGCTGGGACCGACGAGTCGCACCTCCGGGACGCGAATCCGGTCGTTGATGCGGGGCTCGGTGCTGATGGGGCCTCCTCGGTTGCACCTTCTGCGATGCGGCCGTCGGACGGCGGTCGCACGTAGTGGACTCGACCACTGGGCGGGGCTTCATTCGTGCTGCGCTGCCCGGCACCTGCTCGGCACCGTGTGCACCGCGACACGAAAAAAGCCCCGCTCGGTACAAGCGGGGCTCCACACAACCGGGGGCGGCGCCCGATGCGGGGCGCTGCGGCGACTCGGCGCCGTGGCGCCCGTCGCGGACCGGACCCGTCGACCGCGAGGCCGATCAGGTGGGAGACTTTCGCGGTTGCCCTCTCGGGCCTCCTGAGTGGAGCCTCCACTTGCTGGCCAGGTGCCCATGAGGGATCCCGGCCGGTCAGTCTCGAAGCATACAGCGCCGAGGGTTCGAATGCTATTCCGCCCCGGCGCACCGCACTTTTCTGCGCATGACAGGGCCCTTGTACGCTCCACGTGTACCCACAAGGCACGACGGAACGAGCCCCCCTTGAGCAGCGAGCCCACCCAGAACCCCGGCGCGGACGACGACGCGATCGGCTTCGACGACCTGACCCGGGACATCGCCGAGGTCCCCGCCGTCGAGGTGATCACCACCGTCGCCGTGCACCTGATGAGCGCCGCGGCCGTCAAGTGCGGCCTCGCCGAGGGCGGCGAGAAGGACAAGGACCTCGACGAGGCCCGCAAGCTGATCACCGCCCTGGCCGGGCTGGTCACGGCCGGCGCCCCGGAGATCAGCAACTTCCACGCCGCCCCGCTGCGCGACGGCCTGCGCTCGCTCCAGCTGGCCTTCCGCGAGGCCTCCGTCGTGCCGGACGCGCCGGGTGCCGGTCCGGGCGAGAAGTTCACGGGGCCGGTCTACTCCTGAGCGGTGACCGATGAGGACCACCTCCGGAATTTCGGAGGTGGTCCTCGTTCGTTCCTACCGCCGGTACAGCGGCTTTACCGCCGGTACAGCGGCTCGCCCGGCAGCTGCGCGCTCGCCGGCAGCACCGCCAGGTCCAGGCCGCGGTCGAGGCGGACGCGGAGCACCGGGTCCGCGGCCACCGCACGGCCGACCTGCTGGGCCGCCGCCTGCACGCCCGCCTGGTCCAGCGCCGGGTCGAACACCACCGCGAGCACCCCGTCCGAGCCCTCGCCGGGCCCCAGCAGGCCGGACACCACCTGCGGCTGGCCCGCCAGCACCGCCCGCACCGCCTCGCGCACCTCGGGGTCGCGCAGCGGCGGCAGGTACGGCCGGTTCTCGGCGAGCGCGCGCAGGCGGGCGCCGGTCAGCCGGTACGGCACCGGGCCGGCCGGGTCGATCAGCAGGGTGTCGGCCTTCTCCGAGAACGCGACCATCGCGGCCTGCGGGGCCGCCACCGGCGCCGGACGGGCGTCGGCGCGCCAGCGGGCGAGCGTCTCCAGCGACGTGAAGGCCGGCAGCGCGCGGCGCCCGTCCGGGGCCTCCAGCACCGGCACCGCCATGTCGCTGGTCTTGTCGTGCCTGTGCCCGTGCTCGTCCACCTCGACCTCGCCGAGCAGGGCGACGATCGGGACCATCAGCCGGGTCGGCGTGAGCGCCGTCAGCACCTCGGGCTCGGCCGTCCGGTCCTGCGACCAGTGGGCGAGCGCCGCGGCGAGCGCCGGGTCGGCGGTGCCGTCGTCGTCGCCGAAACCGGGGTTCGGGATGCTCTTGCCGACGAACGCCGGGTTGGAGAAGTCTTTGCGGTCCACCCGGCCGACCCTATGCCACCCCGTGCCCGGAGCCGCACAAATCCGCACGCTCCCCCTACCCACGGGTAGCCGGGTGTGGCAGCCTGCGCGCATGGTGATGCCCGAAGCCGCTCCCGCCGCCACCCCGGTCTCCGACCGCGCCCGCTACGACCGGGCGACCGCGCACCTGGACGGGCCGGTCGCCGTCGTCGACCTCGCCGCCTTCGACGCCAACGCCGCCGACCTGGTCCGCCGCGCAGGCGGCAAGCCGATCCGGGTGGCCGGCAAGTCGCTGCGCTGCCGGGCCCTGCTGGAGCGCGTGCTCGCCGCGGACGGCTTCGCCGGGGTGATGAGCTTCACCCTCGACGAGTCGCTCTGGCTGGCCCGCACCGGCGTGCGCGACGTCCTGCTCGCCTACCCCTCCACCGACCGGGAGGGCTTCGCCGCGCTGACCGCCGACCAGGAACTCGCGCGCGAGATCACCGTCGTCCTCGACGACCCCGCCCAGCTCGACCTGATCGACAGGGCCCGCGCGGGCGACGCCGAGGTGCGGGTCTGCCTGGAGCTCGACACCGCGCTGCACCTGCTCGGCGGACGCGTCCGGGTCGGCGCCCGCCGCTCGCCGCTGCGCACGCCCGAGGACCTCGGTGCCTTCGCCGAACTCGTGCAGCACCGCCGGGGCTTCCGGGTGGTCGGCCTGATGGCGTACGAGGGACACGTCGCCGGCGTGGGCGACCGGGTGCCCGGGCGGCCGGTGCGATCGCAGCTGATCCGGCTGATGCAGGCGAAGGCCCGCACCGAACTGGCCGAGCGGCGCGCGGCCGTGGTCCGGCGGCTGCGGCGGGTCGCCGAGCTGGAGTTCGTCAACGGCGGCGGCACCGGCAGCGTCGAGAGCACGGTGGCCGAGCGCGCCGTCACCGAGGTCGCGGCCGGCTCCGGGCTGTACCAGCCGCGGCTGTTCGACAACTACCGCACGTTCCAGGGCCGACCGGCCGCGCTGTTCGGCCAGCCGGTCGTGCGCCGCCCCGGCGTCGGCGTGGTGACGGTGCTCGGCGGCGGCTACCCCGCCTCCGGCGCGGCCGGTCCCGACCGCTCCCCGGTGCCGTACCTGCCCGAGGGCCTGCGCTACGACCCGATGGAGGGCGCCGGCGAGGTGCAGACCCCGCTGCTCGGCGCCGCCGCGGACGACCTGCTGATCGGCGACCGGGTCTGGTTCCGGCACGCCAAGGCGGGCGAACTGTGCGAGCGCTTCGCCGAACTGCACCTGGTGGAGGGCGACCGGATCGTCCGGACCGTCCCGACGTACCGGGGCGAGGGGAAGACGTTCCTCTGACGCTTCGTCCGGCTCTGCCCTACGGTGGTGCCGACACACGAGCCACAAGGGGGCGCCATGGAAGCGGAGATCGTGCAGCAGATGGTGACGTCGGGCGCCTCGTCGCTGGCCGGGCTGATGGCCACCGCGGCGTGGGGGCAGGTCAGTTCGCGAGTCGCCCGGCTGTTCGGGCGCGGCGAGGACGACGAGGCGACGAGCGCCGACCTCGAGGTGATCCGGGCCGAGGTGGTGGAGGCCGGCGACGACGAGGACGCGCTGGCGGACCAGACGGCCGTGCTTCGCACCCGGCTGCGCCGCCTGTTCCGCGACCACCCCGAGGCGGTCACCGAACTCCGGGCGATCCTCACCGAGTTCGTCCCCGAGCAGGAGCCCGGCTCGACGTACATCTACAACACGATCGAGGACGGGACCTACAACCAGACCGTGATCCAGGCCGGCTTCTACAACGAGCGGAAGCGCTGACCTTTCCGGAGCCTTAAGCGGGCCCGATGGAACGCCCAACCCGGGTGTTCCGTCGGGCCTTCGCGCTGTTCTGGACCCTACAGTCCGTCAATAGCCGTATTACTCCTACTACTCCCGGCTATTGCCAGCTGGTCCAGACCAATCCTACGCTCTGCCCGGGGGTCCGCGATCCGGGCCGCGGCCCCCGAACGGGCAGGCGTGTCCGCTCCCCCCACACCCGCCCGGAACGACGGTCAAGGAGTCCCCACCCCATGTCCATCAAGCGAAGTGCCCTGTCCGTCGGCGCGGTCGGCGCCGCGGTCCTCGCGATGGCGGCGGCCACCACCGGCACCGCCGGCGCCCACGGCACGATGACCGGCCCCGTCAGCCGGGTCGCGGCCTGCTACGCCGAGGGCCCCGAGCACCCCGTCTCCCAGGTCTGCAAGGACCTCGTCGCGGCGAGCGGCACCCAGCCGCTCTACGACTGGAACGAGGTCAACATCGCCAACGCCGACGGCAACCACCAGGCGCTGATCCCGGACGGCAAGCTCTGCTCGGCCAACCGCGACAAGTACCAGGCCCTGGACTGGCCGCGCACCGACTGGCCGGCCACCCCCGTCAGCGCGGGTGCGTTCACCTTCCGGTTCCGCACCACCGCGCCGCACGTCGGCACCCAGACCGTCTACATCACCAAGCAGGGCTACGACCCCGCGCAGCCGCTCAAGTGGTCCGACCTCGACCCCACCCCGGTCGCCCAGGCGCAGGTCGACCGCACCGCCACCGACGGGTACTACACCTACCCGGGCACGCTGCCGGAGCGCACCGGCCGCCAACTGCTGTACATGATCTGGCAGCGCAGCGACAGCCCGGAGGCGTTCTACAGCTGCTCGGACGTCGACTTCGGCCGGCCCTCCGCCACCGGCGGCGCGCCGGTGTCCGCGTTCGCCGCGCAGGCCCCGGCCGCGCCCAGCGACGCGCAGATCGCTGCGGACGCCCCGAAGTCCACGGTCGCCCACCACGGCCACGGCGGCGACCCCTACTCCCCGGCCGGCGTCGTGGTGCCGACCGCCACCGCGGCCGTCGGCACGTCGGCCGCCGGTCCGCTGCTGCTCGCCGGCGCCGCGGCGATCGGCGTCGGGTGGGCCGGCATGGTGCTCCGGCGCCGTCGCGTCGAGGCTGTTCGACGCGACTCCTGAGCGCCGGACGCGGGGCCGGGCCGGTTCACCCCCGTCCGGTCCGGCTCCCCGCGTGAGTGGTGAACGACGGCGGCCCACCCGGAACGTTCCGGGTGGGCCGCCGCTGTGCGTGAGGAGCCGCCGCCGCTCAGGTGGTGGTGGTGCCGCCCGAGCCGCTGTCCCCCGAAGCGCTGCCGCCCGCGCTGCCACCCGCGCCGCCGCCGGGCAGCGGCATCGAGGGCAGCTTGCCCTTGTAGTCGCCGATGCCCTTGACGATGGTGTCCATCAGCCCGAGGTCCGGCGCCTTGTCGGCGATGTCGAAGCCGAAGTGCACCGAGACGAGGCCGGTGCCGTCGGAGGACGGGAAGACCACGGTCTGTACGTAGCCGCTGTTGCCCTTCGAGGCGTCGACCTTCCAGCGGACGAGGTAGCCGTCCTTGCCGTTCACGGTGACCGCCTCGGACTTCAGCTCCTGGTGGCCGGTGATGTCGCCGTAGGAGCCCTTGGCCGCCTGCGCGATGTCGGTCCTGGCCGCCGCCTGGACGTCGGTGCTGCCGTCGATGTGGCCGGTGTTCACGCCACCGAGGGTGCAGTTGTTGCTGCCGTCCACGCAGGTGTAGTTCCCGACGGTCATCGACGCGAAGCCGTCGGTGGTGCTGCCCGCGTCCCAGCCGGACGGGACGGGCAGGGTGATCCGGTTCACCAGGTCGATCGCGCCGCCGGCGCCCGGGCGGGCCTTGCCGTTGCCGCCGGAGCCGTTGCCGCCCTTGCCGCCCTTGCCGCTGCCGCCGGAGCCGTTGCCCCCGGGGCCGCCGTTGCCGCCGCCGAGGCCGGGGAAGCCGTTCCACGGGCCGTTCCCGTCCCACGGCGCGGCCTGCGGCTTCGCCGCGCGCTGCGGGCCGTCGTTGTGACCGTCCATCGCGAGGTAGGTCGCCCCCGAGCCGACGCCCAGGCCGAGCACCGCCGCCAGGGCGGTCGCGATCACCAGCTTGGACGGCTTGCGCCGGGCCTTGGCCGGCGGCATCGCGGCGCCGTACGCGGTGCCGAAGGGCGGCGGCTCCGGGTAGCGGACCGCACCGCTCTCCAGCACCTCGCCCTCCAGCACCCTCGGCCCGTCGGCCGCCGCCGTGGACTCCTCGACCGTCCCCGGCCCCGGAGCGTCGGGGGCCGGGGGCTCCGGCGTCGGCGCGTCCGAGGGTGCGGGCCGGGTGCTGGCCGTCCAGCCCTTGCCGTCCCACCAGCGCTGCGGTCTCGGGTCGCCGCTGGTGTCCTTGGGGTCCGGGTACCACCCGGCGGGAATCTGCTCACTCACACCAGAGAATCTAAAGGCACCCGGATAAACGTGAAATCAGCGCGACCACGAATTCCCGTACTCCGGGATGAGATTACGGTGAGAAGCACTCCCGGGAGCCCGCGAAGCACTCCGCCCGGCCTACAGCGGTGTGACGTACGCCCCGGCGATGCCGCCGTCCACCAGGAACTCGCTCGCGGTGATGAACGAGGAGTCGTCGCTGGCCAGGAACGCCACCGCGGCGGCGATCTCCTCCGGGCGGGCGAAGCGGCCCAGCGGGATGTGCACCAGCCGGCGCGCGGCCCGCTCCGGGTCCTTGGCGAACAGTTCCCGCAGCAGCGGGGTGTCCACCGGCCCCGGCGACAGCGCGTTCACCCGGATCCCCTCCCGGGCGAACTGCACGCCCAGCTCACGGGACATCGACAGCACCCCGCCCTTCGAGGCGGTGTACGAGACCTGCGAGGTCGCCGCGCCCATCCGGGCCACGAAGCTCGCCGTGTTGATGATCGACCCGCGCCCGTGCCGGCGCATGTACGGCAGCGCCGCCTTGCAGCACAGGTAGACGGAGGTCAGGTTGACCTCCTGCACCCTCCGCCACGCCTCCAGACCCGTGGTCAGGATCGAGTCGTCCTCCGGCGGCGAGATGCCCGCGTTGTTGAAGGCCACGTCCACGCTGCCGTACGTCTCGTAGGCCTCGTCGAACAGCGCCTCCACCATGTACGGGTCGGTGACGTCGGTGTGCACGAACAGACCGCCGACCTCCTTCGCCGCCGCCTTGCCGGTCGCCTCGTCGAGGTCCGCGCACACCACCTTCGCGCCCTCGGCGGCCAGTCGGCGCGCCGCGGCCAGGCCGATGCCGCTGCCCGCGCCGGTGATCACGGCGGTGCGGCCGACCAGGCGGCGGCAGACCACGCCGTCCCGCCCGGAACTGTCGGACTTGGTCATCGGCGGCTACTCCTCGCTGTGGATGAGGACCTTCTCGGTCTCGGTGAAGTGCCGCAGCGCGTCTCCGGTGGCGGGTCCGGTGCCGGTGGCGCGGGCGGTCATCGGCCTCACATCCGTTCGAAGGAGCGGTAGCGCTCCCAGTCGGTCACGGCGCCGTCGTGCGCGGACTGCTCGACCCGGGCCATGTTCAGGTAGTGCTCCACCACGTCGTCTCCGAAGGCCGTCCGGGCGAGCTCGCTGCCGCCCCACAGGTCGGCCGCCTCCCGCAGCGAGCCGGGCACCCGGGCGTACTCCTCGACCGCGTACGCGTTGCCCAGGCACGGTGCGGGCAGTTCCAGCTTCTGCTGGATGCCGTGCAGGCCGGCCGCGATCATCCCGGCCACCGCGAGGTACGGGTTGACGTCACCGCCCGGCACCCGGTTCTCCATCCGCAGGCCGGGCCCGTGGCCCACCACCCGGTACGCGCAGGTGCGGTTGTCCCGGCCCCAGGCGACCGCCGTCGGCGCGAACGAGCCCGGGCGGTAGCGCTTGTACGAGTTGATGTTCGGCGCGTACAGCAGACAGAACTCGCGCAGCGCGACCAGCTGGCCGGCCATGAAGTGCCGCATCGTGTCGGTCATCCGGCCGTCCCGGTCCGCGAACGCGGGGGCGCCCACCGCATCGCGCAGCGACAGGTGGATGTGGCAGCTGTTGCCCTCGCGCTCGTCGTACTTGGCCATGAAGGTGAGCGCGCAGCCCTGCTGGGCGGCGATCTCCTTCGCGCCCGTCTTGTAGACGCTGTGCTGGTCGCACGTGGTGAGGGCGTCGGCGTAGCGGAAGGCGATCTCGTGCTGGCCGAGGTTGCACTCGCCCTTGGCCGACTCGACGGTCAGGCCGGCTCCCGCCATCTCGTTGCGGATCCGCGACAGCAGCGGCTCGACCCGGGCCGTCCCGAGCATCGAGTAGTCGACGTTGTACAGGTTCGCCGGGGTCAGACCGCGGTAGCCGCTCAACCAGGCCTGCTCGTAGGTGTCCCGGAACACCAGGAACTCCAGCTCCGTACCGATGTCGGCGGCCAGCCCGTGCTCGGCCAGCCGCTCGATCTGCCGGCGCAGCAGCTGCCGCGGCGCCGCGTCCACCGGGTGGCCGCCGTGCCGGGTCAGGTCGGCGGTCACCTGGGCGGTGCCGGGCTGCCACGGGGTCAGGCGCAGCGTCGCGAGGTCCGGGCGCATCGCGAAGTCGCCGTAGCCCGTCGCCCAGGACGAGAAGGCGTAGCCGTCCACGGTGTTGAGGTCGACGTCCACGGCCAGCAGGTAGTCGCAGGCCTCGGCTCCGTTCTCGACCACCTCGTCGAGGAAGAACCGGGCCGCGAACCGCTTGCCCTGCAGGCGGCCCTGCATGTCGGTGAAGGCGAGCGCGACGGTGTGCACCTCGCCGGCGTCCACCAGGGTGCGCAGGTCGTCCAGCGCGAGCGGGGCCCGCGGCGGCCCGCCCGCGGCGGCGGCGTTCTCGGACATGGCGACGGAACCCTTCTCCTCGATCACTCTTCGAGATCAGGCGGTCACAGCGAACCGTACGGCCTGCGGCTCGCGGGGCGGAAGAGGGCGGGCGGGTGTGGCGCGCCGAGATGCGTGATTGACGAGGGAACGGACGCGGCGGGTGGAGAATGCGCGCCATGGATCGCAGGCCTTTCATCGGCGTCAGCACCTACGTGGTGGACGCGAGTTGGAGCGACTGGCGGGACCGCCGGGTGGCACTCGTCCCCGAGCGGTACACCGGCTACGTCCAGGACTCCGGCGGGATCGCGGTGCTCCTGCCGCCGGACTCCCCCGAGTGCGTGCCCGACGTCCTCGCCCGGCTGGACGCCCTCGTCATCGCGGGCGGGCCGGACATCGCCCCGGCGTACTACGGCGCGGCCGCGCATCCGCGGACCGAAGCGGACTCGCCGGAGCGGGACGTGTGGGAGGTCGCCCTGCTGCGGGGCGCGCTCGCGGCGGGCATGCCGCTGCTCGGGATCTGCCGGGGGATGCAGGTGCTCAACGTCGTATGCGGGGGGACGCTCGTTCAGCACCTGCCGGACGTCGTCGACGTGGACGTCCACGGGGGCACGCCGGGCACGTACGGGACGCACCTGGTGCGGCCGGTGCCGGGGACGCTGCTGGGCGGGCTGCTGCCGGAGAGCGAGTTGGAGGTGCCGACCTTCCACCACCAGGCGGTCGACCGGGTGGGGGGCGGCCTGCGGGTCTCGGCACACGCGCCGGACGGGACGGTGGAGGCGGTGGAGGGGCCGGGGTTCACGCTGGGGGTGCAGTGGCATCCGGAGCAGGGGGACGACCTGCGGGTGATGCAGGCCCTCGTGCGGGCGGCCACGGCGGCGCAGCTGGATGCGGTGCCGCTGGGGTAGGTGCAATTGCCCTTGGGGAAGCGGGGGTTCGGGTCGCCGCCTCCCGATCCGCACAGTTCCCCCGCGCCCCTACCGCAGCCTCTTGCCCGACGTGGGTGGGTTCGGGGCGCCGTCTTTCGAATCGTGCGGTTCCCGCGGGGATCCGGGGTTCCCGGTGGATCAGGTCGGGGTGGGGACCGGGGTTTCCAGGTGGGTCGCCGCCTCCAGGAGGGTGGGGAGCATGCGGGTGGCGTGGGCGGCGTAGCCGGCCGGGGACGGGTGGACGCCGTCGGGGCCCAGGAGGGTGTCGGCGTGGTCGCGGAACTCGGGGCCCGACGTGGGGGCCAGGTGGGAGCCGGTGCGCGTCGCGGTGCGGGTGTGGAGGCGGGCGAGGCGGCGGGAGCGGTGGTGGCCGATCCAGCGGGCGAGGCAGCGGAAGCCGGGGCCGTGGTTGGGGTTGGGGCACGGCACGATGACGAGCTGCCAGCCGGTCTCCCGCAGCGTCTGCGCCAGGTGGGCGAAGCGGCGGGCGGACCGCCCCAGCGGCGCGGGAAGCAGGACGTCGTTGCCGCCGACGATCAGCACCGCGACCCCCGGCCGCAGCCGCGCCGCCCGCAGCACCTGCCGGCCGACGGCGGCCGTGGTGGCGCCGACCCGGGCGTGGACGCGCAGGACGACCTGACGGCCGGTGCCCTCGGCGAGGCCCTGGGCGAGGCGGGCGCCGAGGGTCTGCCCGGGGCGCTGGGCGCCGAAGCTCTGGGCGAGCGAGTCGCCGAGCATGAGCAGCGTGAGCGGCTGCTCGTCGCCGGGTTCGGCGGGCGCGTACCGCCCGTCCGCGATGGGGACGGACCAGTCGGTGGGCGGGCGGCGGAACACGAGGCGGGCGTAGAACCTGGCGAGGGGGACGGACATCGGGGGCTCCGGGTTCAGGCGGCGGTGAGCACGACGGCGGCGTTCTGCCCGCCGAAGCCGCTGGAGACGGACAGGGCGATGGGGACGGTGAGCGGGCGCGGTGCCTTGGTGACGACATCGGGGTCGATGGCGTCGTCGGGCCGGTCGAACGCGGTGGCCGTCATCGCGGTGCGGAGGCTGTCAGTGCCGCCGGCGAGGACGAGGCCGCAGGTGCCGGAGCGGATGAGGTCGCAGGCGTGCACGCTGTTGGCGCTGCCGCCGAGGACGGTGCCGAGAAGATGCGTCGGTTCATCAATTCCTCTGCGGTCGCTTCGCGTTCGACGAGCCAGCGGACGGGTTCCGCGGTAGCGATCCTCACAATTCATGATCGTCGCGGACCCGCGCGCGACGGTGCAAGCCCGGCTCACTCGGGCGGGTGACGGGTTCACTCGGTTTGACCCGGGCGGTCGCCGAGGACATGCGGAACAGGGCGCGGCACGCCCGTCCGGACGGCAACGACAACGGTCACCACTACAGCCTTTGGATCTTTGTCGATTCTGCGGTTCACTTCCGGTGCGGGGCGATCGCGCCGCGCCCCTTCCCACCCGTGCGTCCAGAGAGGACTTCGATGGCCGGGCACGAGCATTCCCACGATGATCATGCGCATGACCACGACCGCTCCGGCGGCCACGGCGGGCACGCGCACGGCCACGGACCCGGCGGCGGTCACGGCCATGGTCACGGTCACGGCGGCCACTCGCACGGCGTCGCCGCCGACGCCGACCGCCGCTGGCTGCTCGGCGCCCTCGCGCTGATCGTCGTCTTCATGGCCGGCGAGGTCGTGGTCGGCTTCGCGGCCCAGTCGCTGGCCCTGATCTCCGACGCCGCGCACATGCTCACCGACGCCGCCTCGATCGCCTTGGCCCTGGTCGCGATGCGGCTCGCCGCCCGCCCGGCCCGCGGCGGCTACACGTACGGGCTCAAGCGCGCCGAGATCCTCTCCGCGCAGGCCAACGGCGTCACCCTGCTCGTCCTGTCCGCGTGGCTGGGCTACGAGGCGATCACCCGGCTGCTGGAGCCTGCGGACGTCACCGGCTCGCTCGTCCTGGTCACCGCGCTGATCGGCATCGTCGTCAACCTCGCCGCCACGTGGTGCATGTCGAAGGCCAACCGCAGCTCGCTCAACGTCGAGGGCGCCTTCCAGCACGTGCTCACCGACCTGTACGCGTTCATCGCCACCGCCGTCGCCGGCCTCATCGTCCTGACCACCGGCTTCGCCCGGGCCGACGCGATCGCCTCGCTGATCGTCGTCGCCCTGATGCTCAAGGCGGGCATCGGCCTGGTCCGGGACTCCGGACGGATCTTCCTGGAGGCCGCCCCGGCCGGCATCGACCCGGACGCCGTCGCCGACCGCCTGGTCACCGAGCCGCTCGTCGAGGAGATCCACGACCTGCACATCTGGGAGATCACCTCCGGCCAGCCCGCCCTGTCCGCGCACATCCTGGTCACCCCGGGCGGGGACTGCCACGCCGTGCGGCGCGAGCTCCAGCGCCGGCTCGCCGACGAGTACGGGATCACCCACAGCACGCTCCAGGTCGACCACGTCGGCGAGGACGAGGCGGGCGCGCTGCTGCAGATCGCCGCTCCCGGCGACCAGTCCCCCGAGCACTGCGCCGACGCGCACGGCCCGGTGCACCGCGCGGGCCCGCACGAGCACTGACCCACGGGTGGCGGCCCGGGACCGGCGCTCACCACTCCCGGTGCGTCCGAAGCTCCGACTCGATCCCGCGCTCGCGCAGCCACCTCCGCTCGCCGGCCCGGACGATCCCGGCACCGTGCCGCTCCAGGAGCTCCGCCGGATCACTCCGGCCGTCGCCCCCGAGCGCCTGCCGCAGCAGCGGCACGTGCTCGGGGGCGACGGTCACGACGTACTCGTACTCGCGGCCCGGGTCCCGCAGGTCCTGCCCCTCGATCCGCGGTCCCCCGTCCTCCGTGAGGATCATCGTGACCCACACCTCGGGCCAGGGGGTGAACCCCAATGTGCGCTCATTCGCCGTCACGGCTCGACCTTGGGCCGCTCGTCGGCCCGGTACGGCATGATCTGGGACGTGACCGCACCGCGACTGATGCTGCTCGACTCCGCCAGCCTGTACTTCCGGGCCTACTTCGGCGTACCGGACACCCTGCGCTCCCCGCAGGGCGAGCCGGTCAACGCCGTCCGCGGCCTGCTGGACTTCATCGCCCGGCTGGTCCACGACCACCGCCCCGACCACCTGGTCGCGTGCATGGACGCCGACTGGCGCCCGCAGTGGCGGGTGGACCTCGTGCCCTCGTACAAGACCCACCGCCTCGCCGAGGAGGCCGAGGACGGCGAGGAGGAGGTGCCCGACACCCTCGCCCCGCAGGTCCCCGTGATCGAGCAGGTGCTGGACGCACTCGGCATCGCCCGCGTCGGCTCCCCCGGCTACGAGGCGGACGACGTCATCGGCACCCTCACCGCCCGGGCCGCCGGCCCGGTGCAGATCGTCACCGGCGACCGCGACCTGTTCCAACTCGTCGACGACGCCCGAGAGATCACCGTCCTCTACCCCGTCAAGGGCATGGGGAACCTCCAGGTGACGGACGACGCGCTGCTCCTGGAGAAGTACGGCGTGCGCGGCGCGCAGTACGCCGACATGGCCGCCCTCCGCGGCGACCCGTCCGACGGCCTGCCGGGGGTCAAGGGCATCGGCGAGAAGACCGCCGCCCAGCTGATCAACGAGTACGGCGACCTGGCCGGCATCCGCGCCGCCGCCCTCGACGTTGCCTCGAAGCTCACCCCCGCCCGCCGCCGCAACATCGTCGAGGGCTCGGCCTACCTCGACGTCGCCCCGAAGGTCGTCCGCGTCGCCGCCGACGCCCCGCTCCCGGACTTCGACCCCGCCCTGCCGCACGAGCCCCTCGACCCGATGACCCTGGAGGAACTCTCCGCCCGCTGGGGCCTCGGCACCTCCCTCGACCGCGTCCTGGAGTCCCTCGCCGCCCGCTGAACGGCCCTGAGTACCGCTTCGTCGACCGCAGCGGGCCGAGGGGGTGCGGGTAGAAGCCGCCAGGGTCGCAGGCCCGGCGGCCTCCACCCGAGTCATCGCTGGGAGGCCGCCGGAGCCGCAGCCTCGGCGGCTTCCGGCGAGGGCTCAGCCCACCGAGGAGTAGGCGATGATGCCGCGGCGCAGCCCGTCGATCGCCTTGCGGGCGGTCCTGCGCAGGTCGGCGTCCTCGCCGGCGGCGTCCTGGATCTGGCCGAGGACGTCGATCAGCTGCTTGGTCCAGCGGACGAAGTCGCCGGCCGGCATGTCGGCGTCGCGCAGGACCTGGTCGAGGTTGTGGCCGAGCGCCCAGCGGTAGGCGACCCAGGCGAAGCCGAGGTCGGGTTCGCGCTGGCCGACGCCCTCGGCGGTGTTGATCCGGTGCTGCTCCTCCAGGGCGTCGAGGTGGCCCCAGATGCGGACCATCTTGCCGAGCGCCTCCTTGGCCGCGCCTTCCGGCACCCGGGGGGCGCCGGCGTCGTCGGACTGGCGCGCCTCGTACACCAACGCCGAGGCGCAGGCGGCGAGTTCGGCGGCGGCCAGGCCGCTCCAGACGCCTTCGCGGATGCACTCGGAGGCGAGCAGGTCGAGCTCGCCGTAGAGCCGGCCGAGCCGCTTGCCGTCGTCCGTGACGGCGTCGCCCTGCAGGTAGCCGAGGTCGGTGAGCAGCGCGCACACGCGGTCGAAGGTGCGGGCGATGGTGTGGGTGCGGGAGCGCATCTTGCGTTCCAGCAGCTCGGTGTCGCGGTGCAGCCGGTGGTAGCGCTCGGCCCAGCGGGCGTGGTCCTCGCGTTCGTCGCAGCCGTGGCAGGGGTGCTGGCGCAGGGTGGCGCGCAGCCGGGTGATCTCGGGGTCGTCCGCGGCGGCGGCGCGGCCGCGGCGGAAGCGCTCGGGCTCCAGGTGGCCGGCCTTGGTGCGCAGTGCGGAGGCGAGGTCTCGGCGGGACTGCGGGCTGCGCGGGTTGAAGGACTTGGGGATGCGCACCCGCTCGATGGCGGCGACCGGGTACGGAAAGTCGATCATGGCGAGCCGCTTGACCTGCCGCTCGGCGGTGAGCACGACCGGGCGCGGCCCGTCCTGGAAGTCGGGGTGGCGCGAGCCGCCGCGACCGGAGCGGTTGACCGGCGGCAGGCCCGGGTCGAGGACGAGGGCGAGACCGGCGAACTTGCCGGTGGGGACGTGGATGACGTCGCCGGGCTTGAGCTGCTCGATGGACTCGATGGCGGCGGCGCGGCGCTGGCTGGTGCCCTCGCGGGCGAGTTCGTTCTCGCGCTCCTTGAGCCGGCGGCGCAGGCCCATGTACTCGTCGAAGTCGCCGAGGTGGCAGGTCATGGACGCGCGGTAGCCGTCCAGGCCCTCCTCGTTGCGCTGCACCTGGCGGGCGATGCCGACGACCGAGCGGTCCGCCTGGAACTGGGCGAAGGACGTCTCCAGCAGTTCGCGCGAGCGGTGCCGGCCGAACTGGGAGACCAGGTTGACGGCCATGTTGTAGGACGGCCGGAACGAGGACTTGAGCGGGTAGGTGCGGGTGCCGGCGAGGCCGGCGAGCGCCTCCGGGTCGAGGCCGCGCTGCCAGAGCACGACGGCGTGGCCCTCGATGTCGATGCCGCGGCGCCCGGCGCGGCCGGTGAGCTGGGTGTACTCGCCGGGGGTGATGTCGGCGTGGGTCTCGCCGTTCCACTTGACGAGCTTCTCCATGACCACCGAGCGGGCGGGCATGTTGATGCCGAGCGCGAGGGTCTCGGTCGCGAAGACGGCCTTGACCAGGCCCTTCACGAACAGCTCCTCGACGACCTCCTTGAACCGGGGCAGCATCCCGGCGTGGTGGGCGGCGATGCCGCGCTCCAGCCCGTCCAGCCACTCGAAGTAGCCGAGGACGTGCAGGTCCTCGTCGGGGATGTCGGCGCAGCGCTCCTCGACGATGGCGCGGACCTGGGCCCGCTCGGAGTCCTTGTTGAGCCGCAGGCCGGAGCTGAGGCACTGCTGGACGGCGGCCTCGCAGCCGGCCCGGCTGAAGATGAAGGTGATCGCGGGCAGCAGGCCCTCGGCGTCGAGCCGGTCGATGACGTCGACCCGGCCCGGCGTCCAGACCCGGCCGGGGCGGCCATTGGGCATGGAGCGGCCCCGGCCGCGGCCGAAGCGGTCGCGCGGGTTGCGGTCGAGCTCGGCGCGGGCGAGCCGGACGAGCTCGGGGTTGACCGCCTTGCCGGGGTTCTTGAGGCTGTTCTTGGGGCGGCCGTCGCGGTCGGGGTCGGCGAACAGGTCGTACATCCGGTTGCCGGCCATCACGTGCTGCCACAGCGGGACGGGCCGGTGCTCGGAGACGATCACCCTGGTGCCGCCGCGGACGGTGTCCAGCCAGTCGCCGAACTCCTCGGCGTTGGAGACGGTCGCGGAGAGCGAGACGAGGGTGACCGACTCGGGGAGGTGGATGATGACCTCCTCCCACACGGCGCCGCGGAAGCGGTCGGCGAGGTAGTGCACCTCGTCCATGACGACGTAGCCGAGGCCGTCGAGGGTGCTGGAGCCCGCGTACAGCATGTTGCGCAGCACCTCGGTGGTCATGACCACCACGGGGGCGTCGCCGTTGACGGTGTTGTCGCCGGTGAGGAGGCCGACCTTGGCGGCGCCGTAGCGCTTGACCAGGTCGCCGTACTTCTGGTTGGAGAGCGCCTTGATCGGCGTCGTGTAGAAGCACTTGCGGCCGGACGCCAGGGCCAGGTGCACGGCGAACTCGCCGACGATCGTCTTGCCGGAGCCGGTGGGGGCGGCGACGAGGACGCCCTCGCCCGCCTCCAGGGCCCGGCACGCCTGGACCTGGAAGTCGTCCAGCGGGAAGTCGTACAGCTGCTGGAAGCCGTGGAGGGCGGTGGCCTGCTCCTCGGCCCGGCGGCGGCTGGCCGCGTACGCCTCGGCGGGGCTGAGCTCCCGGTCGTCGTGGGGCTCGGGCTCGGGGGTGTTCATCGCCGTCCGGGTGTGGTTGGTGTGATCTCGCATCTCAGCGAGAGGTTACCCGGGAGCACTGACATCGATGGCACCGTTTTTCCCGGCCACCGGCCGGACCGGCCACCTCCGGATCAGTTCTCTCTCAGATCCATAGTTGCAAATGTCTTCAAGCGATCGGAGTCAGGCCCGATCCGGACGTATCCGGCCAGCTTCGGACGTCTGCGATCATCCTCGGTGGAGCGCGGCCCGGCCTCCCTACCTTCGTCGCCACGGCAACCAACAGCCGCCGACCCACGGGAGGACACCGACGATGGCGAACCTGGAAACGTCCCTGAAGGAAGCGATGTCGATCGACGGCGCGATCGGCGTCGCCCTGGTCGACTACGGCAGCGGCATGGCGCTCGGCAGCCTCGGCGACGGCGGCGAGCTGGACCTCAACGTCGCCGCCGCGGGGAACACCGACGTGGTCCGCGCCAAGATGCGGGCGATGGAGATGCTCAACCTGCACGACAACGAGATCGAGGACATCCTGATCAGCCTCACGAACCAGTACCACATGGTCCGGCCGATCACGACGCCCTCCGGCCGCGGCCTGTTCCTGTTCCTCGCGCTCAACCGCAGCCGCTCCAACCTCGCGATGGCCCGCCACCGGCTCAAGCGGATCGAACTCGCCCTGGAGATCTGAGCGGACCGACACCAGGGAAGGGGGGATCTCGTGCCGGTAGCCCTCTACCAGGCCAAGGCCGAGTTCTTCCGGATGCTCGGCCATCCCGTGCGGATCCGGGTCCTGGAGCTGCTCCAGGCCGGACCGACGCCCGTGCGCGACCTGCTCGCGGAGCTGGAAGTCGAACCCTCCAGCCTGTCGCAGCAGCTCGCCGTGCTGCGCCGGTCCGGCATCGTCACCGCCACCCGGGAGGGCAGCACGGTGGTGTACGCGCTCGGCGGGGGCGACGTCGCCGACCTGCTCCGGTCGGCCCGGCGGATCCTCACCGGGCTGCTCGCCGACCAGAACCAGCTCCTCGCCGAGCTGCGCGCCGCATCCGGCGACTAACCCTGCAGCCCGCCCTTGAGCAGCTCCGCCAGCCCGTCCGCCAACCGCTCGTACTCCTCCGGCCGGTTGTACAGCTGCGCGCACACCCGCAGCACCCCGCCGCCGGCCCACGGGCGGACGGCGATCCGGGTGGCGAGGCGCCCCCGCACCTGCGCCATGACCGCCCGCGCGTCCGGCTCGGTCTCGGCCCACCCGGCGGGCAGCCGGACGGTGCGCATCCACACCCCGGGCGGCGCGGGCAGCGGCGCCAGCCCGGCCCGCTCGGCGAGCGCCCGCTGGCCGTACGCGGCGAGTCCGGCGTTGTGCGCGGCGACGCGACCGGTGCCGAGCTCGCGCAGCAGGCGGAACCCGGCGGGGGCGGCCAGCCAGGGCGTGTAGTCGCAGGTGCCGCGCCACTCGACGCCGGCCGGGAAGCCCCGGTCGTGCTCCCAGGAGAGGGCGAGCGGGCGGACCCTGTCCGTCCACTCCGGGCGGACGGACAGGACGGCGGTGGCGCGCGGGGCGAAGGCCCATTTGTGCAGGTTGCCGCACCAGAAGTCGGCCTGCCCGTCGATCGGGGCGGGCAGCATGCCGGGCGCGTGGGCGCCGTCCACGACGGTGGTCACGCCGCGCCGGCGCAGCTCGGCGAGCAGCGCGGGGCCTGCGACGACGCGGGCGGTGGGCGAGGTGATCAGGTCGAGGACGGCGATCCGGGTGCGCCCGTCGACGGCCGCCAGCACCGCCTCCCGGACGGCGTGCTCGTCCGGGAGGTCCAGGGGCAGCGGGACCGTGACGAGCTCGGCGCCGGTCTCGGCGGCCCGCCGGGCGACCGCGCGGGTGACGGCGCCGTAGCCGTGGTCGGTGACGAGGACGCGGTCGCCGGGCGCGAGCGGGACGGTGTCCAGGGCGATCGCGACCGCCTCGGTGACGTTGGTGACCAGCGCGAGCCGGTCGGGGTCGGTGCCCAGCTCGGCGGCGATCCGGACGCGGGCGGCGGCGATCCGGGCGGGCAGGTCGGCGAAGAAGTCGTCCGGGTCGAGCTCGTGCTCGACGCGCAGCCGCTCCTGCACCCGCTGGACCGGGAGCGGCACCGCGCCGTACGAGCCGTGGTTCAGGTGTGCCGCGTCCGCCGACACGCTGAACAGTCCGTCGGCCTCGGCCAGCGGCGCGGGGGGCTCGACGGTCGGCAGGTCCTCGATCACTGCTCTCTCCCTCTGCTGGTGTTGTGTGACATTTCACATGACGCACCCCTGGCCCGGCAAGGCACCGTCCGGCCACCATCGGGCGATGACCATCACGGACCCCTTCCTCACCCTCAGCGCCCGAACCGGCCGGTTCACCTTCGGTGCTCCGCGTGCGACCACGCTCAGCGAGGACGGTACCCGGCTGCTGCTGCTCCGCTCGACCGGTCCCGAGGACCCGGTCGACCGCCTCCACCTGCTCGACACCGCCACCGGCACCGAACGCCTCGTCGCCGATCCCGCCGCGCTCGTCCCCGGCCGCGCCGGCCACCGCGACGACCTGCCCGCCGTCGAGCGCCGGCTGCGCGAACGGACCCGGCTGGCCGCCGCCGGCATCGGCACGTACGCGGCCACCGCCGACCTCGCCGTCGCCGTGTTCACCCTCGACGGCCGGCTCTTCCGTGTCGACACCGCCACCGCCGCCTGCACCGAACCGCCCACCGCAGGGCCCGCGTTCGACCCCCGCCCGGACGCCAGCGGCGAGCGCGTCGCCTACGTCGCCGACGACGCGCTGTACGTCACCCCGGACCTCACGCCCCTCTCCCCCTCCGACCACGCCCGCTGGGGCGTCGCCGAGTTCGCCGCCGCCGAGGAGCTCGGCCGCTCCCGCGGCCACTGGTGGCGCCCGGACGGCGGCGCGCTGCTCGCCGCCCGGGTGGACGAATCCGCCCTGCCCCGACGGTACTTCGCCGACCCGGCCCAACCCGGCCTGCCTGCCGAGGACTTCGCCTACCCGCAGGCCGGCGGCGCGAACGCCGACGTGCAGCTGTGGGTCCTCGGCCTCGACCGCGGCCGCGTCCGACTCCGGTGGGAGGCCGCCGCGTTCCCGTACGTCTGCGACGCCTCCTGGGCCTCGGAGCACGAGGTCCTGCTCACCGTCGCCGACCGGCTCCAGCAGAACGTCCTGCTACTCACCGCCGACCCTGCCACCGGCGAGACCCGCGAACTCTCCCGCACCACCGACGGGTTCTGGGTCGACGACCTGCCCGGCACCCCGGCCCGGCTCCCCGACGGCCGGCTCCTCACCGCCCACGACACCCCCGAGGCCCGCGGCCTCGCCCTCGACGGCAAGCCGCTCGACACCACCGGCCTGCAGATCCGCCGGGTGGTCGGACGGCTGCGCGGCCGGCTGCTCTGCGAGACCACCGAGGGCGAACCCGCCGACCAGCACGTCCACCTCGTCGACCCCGACGGCGGCCCGCCCGAGCGGATCAGCACCGGCCCCGGCGTCCACTGCGCCCTCGCCGCCGCCGACACCCTGCTGCTCACCTCCGCCTCGCCCGACGGCGTCCACCGCAGGCTGCGGCTGCCCGACGGCCGCGAGCTCCCGCTCGCCGACCTGAGCGCCGCCCTCCCGTTCCGCGTCCGGCCGCAGCTCGCCCGGGTCACCGAACTCGCCCTGCCCACCGCCGTGGTGTACCCACGCGACCACGTCCCCGGCCGCCGGCTGCCCGTCCTGCTGGACGTCTACGGCGGGCCCGGCTTCCAGGCCGTGGCGAGCGAGCCGCGCCGCTGGCAGCTCCGTCAGTGGTGGGCCGACCAGGGCTTCGCCGTGGTCACCACCGACAACCGGGGCACCCCGTTCGTCTCCCCCGCGTTCACCCGGGCGATCTTCCGCCGCTTCTCCCACGTGGCGCTCGACGACCAGGTGGCCGCGCTCCACGCCCTCGCCGGGCGCCACCTCGACCTCGACCTCGGCCGGGTCGGCGTGCGCGGCTGGTCGTACGGCGGCTACTTCGCCGCGCTCGCCGTGCTGCGCCGCCCCGACGTCTTCCACACCGCGAGCGCGGGCGCCCCGCCCACCGACTTCCGGGAGTACGACACCGCGTACACCGAGCGCTACCTCGGCCTGCCGCAGGACAACCCGGAGGGCTACGCCGACGACTGCCTGATCGGCGACGCCCCCGCGCTGACCCGCCCGCTGCTGCTGATCCACGGGCTGGCCGACGACAACGTCCACCCCTCGCACACGCTGCTGCTCTCCCGGGCGCTCACCCGGGCCGGCCGCCCGCACCGCGTCCTGCCGCTGCCCGGCGTCACGCACATGACGCCCGGCGGGGTGAGCGAGCAGATCGCGCAGGCCGAACTCGCCTTCCTCCGGGAGACTTTGGGCTGATCCATTGAGTTCCGCCGGGCCGGGCTGCCACACTCCCCGTGATCGCCGCCCGGCCCGGGCGGCGGAACGGGACGGGGAGAGCTCACGGATGAAGATCGAGAGACCGGGCCCGGTCGGGCAGCGCCAGTGGACCCCGCTGACCGCGGTCAACGGGGGGATCGCCTTCGGGCTGGAGCTCGGGCTGCTCGCGGCGCTCTGCTACTGGGGCTTCAAGGCCGGCTCCGACCTGGCCACCAGGCTGCTCCTCGGGATCGGCTCGCCCGCTCTGGCGGCGACCGTCTGGGGCCTGTTCCTGGCCGCGGGCGGGCCGCAGTACCGGCTGCCGCTCGCCGCCGAGATCGCCCTCAAGCTGGTGGTCCTCGGCGCCGGCGTGCCGGCCCTGTACGCCACCGGCCGGACCACGCTCGCGACGGTGTACGGCGTGCTCGTGGTGGCCACCGTGGCCGTGGAGTACGCCACCCGCTGACGCGCGGCGAAACCCCGGTCCCCCGACGACGGGGCCCGGCCCGCGCCGGCTGCCACCACCGGCCTGAACCGCTCCCGCCGGATAGCGTGGAACCCGGCCGGACGCGGCCCTCGTGAGGTTCCCCACCGCGTCCGACCGGGGGTCTGGGTGTCACGCCTCCGGGAAGTGGCAGGCCGCCTCCCGGCCGCCCGGACCGGCGATCCTCAGCAGCGGCCGCTCCGTGCGGCACACCTCCTGCGCCTTCGGGCAGCGCGGGTGGAACGTGCAGCCGGACGGCGGGTTCGCCGGGCTCGGCGGATCCCCCAGCAGCACGATCCGCTCGCGCGCCCGCTCCGCCGCCGGGTCGGGCAGCGGCACGGCCGACAGCAGCGCCTTCGTGTACGGGTGCGCGGGGTTGCCGTACACCTCGGCCTTGTCGCCGATCTCGACGATCCGGCCCAGGTACATCACCGCGACCCGGTCGCAGACCCGCTTGACCACCGAGAGGTCGTGCGCGATGAACACGTAGGCGAGGCCCAGCTCGCGCTGCAGCTCCTCCATCAGGTTGACGACCTGCGCCTGGATCGACACGTCGAGCGCGGACACCGGCTCGTCGGCGATCACCAGCTTCGGCGAGGTGGCCAGCGAGCGGGCGATGCCGATGCGCTGCGCCTGGCCGCCGGAGAACTCGTGCGGGTAGCGGTCGAGGTGCTCGGGGATCAGCCCGACCAGCTCCATCAGCTCGCCAGCCCGCTTCCGCGCCTCCCCCGCGGCCGCCCCCTGGACGAGCAGCGGCTCGGAGATGATCCGGGCCACCGTCTGCCGGGGGTTGAGCGAGGAGTACGGGTCCTGGAAGACCATCTGCAAGTGCCGCCGGTGCGGCCGCAGTTGGGCCTGGGAGAGGCCGCCGATCTCGGCGCCGTCGAAGGTGACGGTGCCCGAGGTCGGGTCGAGCAGCCGGACGATCATCCGCCCGGTGGTGGACTTGCCGCAGCCGGACTCGCCGACCAGGCCCAGGGTCTCGCCCCGGCCGACGTCGAAGGAGACCCCGTCGACAGCCCGGATCGGCGCGCCGGGGCGGCCGGTGCGCCCGCGCCGCCCGGGGAACGTCTTCACCAAGTCCCGTACGGAGAGCAAGGTTTCCCCCATCACACGACCCTTTCCGGCACCAGTGGCAGATGGCAGGCGGCCTGGTGGCCGGGGCCGAGCGGGCCGAGTTCGGGGCGCTCGGCCAGGCAGCGGGCGTGCTCCTCGGCGGTCGCGGCGGTGGTGCGGGCGCAGCGCGGCGCGAAGGAGCAGCCGGGGGCGGGGGCGATCAGCGACGGCGGGCTGCCGGGGATGGCGCGCAGCGGGGCGTCGACGGTGTCGTCGAGGCGGGGCAGCGAGTCGAGCAGGCCGCGGGTGTACGGGTGCGCGGGGGCGCCGAACAGCCCGTCCACCGGGGCCTGTTCGGCGGCCCGGCCGCCGTACATGACGAGCACCTCGTGGGCGACCCGGGCGACGACGCCGAGGTCGTGGGTGATCATGACGACGCCGAGGCCGCGCTCCTGCTGGATCCGGGCGATCAGGTCGAGGATCTGGGCCTGGACGGTGACGTCGAGGGCGGTGGTGGGCTCGTCGGCGATCAGCAGGTCGGGTTCGCAGGCGAGCGCCATGGCGATCATGACGCGCTGGCGCATGCCCCCGGAGAACTGGTGCGGGTACTCGTCGACGCGGCGGGCCGGTTCGGGGATGCCGACCTCGGCGAGCATCTCGACGGCGCGCTGCCGGCCGGCCCGGCGGCCCGCCCTGAAGTGCACCCGGTAGTGCTCGGCGATCTGCTCGCCGACGGTGTAGAAGGGGTGCAGGCTGGACAGCGGGTCCTGGAAGATCATCGCGATCCGGCGGCCCCGGACCGCTCCCAGCTCCCGTTCGCCGAGCCCGTTCAGCTCCCGCCCGTCCAGCCGGATCGAGCCGGTGACGGCGGCGCCGCGGTGCAGGCCCATGACGGCGAGCGAGGTGACGGACTTGCCGCTGCCGGACTCGCCGACCAGGCCGAGCGTGCGCCCGGCCCCGACGACGAAGGAGATGCCGTCCACCGCCCGTACGGTGCCGCGCGGGGTGTCGAAGGAGACCCGGAGGTCGTCCACCTCCAGCAAGGGGGACATCAGTACCTCACTCTCGGGTCGACGAACGCGTAGAGCAGGTCGACCAGCAGGTTCGCGACGACGATGAAGGAGGCCGCGAGCAGGGTGACGCCGAGGATGACGGGCTGGTCGGACCGGACCAGCGCGTCGTAGAAGAGCCGTCCCACACCCGGCAGCCCGAAGATCGACTCGGTGATGACGGCGCCGGCCAGCAGCCCGCCGAGGTCCATCCCGAAGATGGTGAGGATCGGTGTCATGCCGGAGCGCAGCCCGTGCTTGACGGCGACGGTGGCGGCCGGCAGGCCCTTGGCGCGGGCGGTGCGGATGTACGGCTCGGCCATCGCCTCGATCATCGAGGTGCGGCTCTGCCGGGCGTACATGGCCGCGTACAGCAGAGCGAGGGCGATCCAGGGCAGGACCAGGTTGGAGGCCCACTCGACGGGGCTGTCAGTGAGCTCGTGGTAGGCCGGGTAGGGCAGCAGTCCGGCGGTCCTGACGATGCCCCAGATCAGCATGATCGAGGTGAAGTAGACCGGCAGGGACGCGGCGCCGACCGAGAACACCATCAGCGTGCGGTCGACGACCGAGCCCTTGCGCAGCGCCGAGGTGACGCCCGCGCCGAGGCCGAGGGCCAGCCAGAGCACGGCCGCGCCGAGCGCCACCGAGACGGAGACCGGCAGCCGGTCGGTGAGCAGGTCCCAGACCGGCAGCGAGTACTCGTACGAGTAGCCGAGGCACGGGAAGCCGCAGTGCACGGCGCTGGGCCCGCTGCCGTAGTCGCGGCCCGCGAAGATGCCGGTGACGTACGTGGCGAACTGCTCCCAGACCGGTCTGTCCAGGCCCATCGCCGCCTTGACCTCGGCGATCCGCTCGGGGCTGCAGGTCTTGCCGCAGGCCGCGACGGCCGGGTCGGAGGGCAACAGGTAGAAGATGGTGAAGGTGATCGCGCAGATGGCCAACAGGATGCCGAGCGCGCCGAGCAGCCGCCGGCCGAAGTAGAGGATCACGACCGGCCCCCCTTGGGGTCGAGGATGTCGCGCAGCGCGTCACCGAGCAACGTGAAGGCGAGCACGGCGAGGAACAGGAAGGCCGTCGGGATCAGGAAGTACGTCGGGTCGGTCTCGTAGAAGTTGATGCTCTCGGCGATCATCTGGCCCCAGGAAGGGGTCGGCGGGCGCACGCCGACACCGAGGTAGCTGAGCGCGGCCTCGGTCGCGATCATGCCGGGGACGAGCAGCGTCGTGTAGGCGATGACCGGGCCGGAGACGTTGGGCAGGATCTCGCGGGTGAGGATCCGCCAGGAGCGGGCGCCGCCGACCTTGGCGGCCTCGACGTACTCGCGGTGCTTGAGCGAGAGGGTCTGGCCGCGGACCACCCGGGCGATGCCGGGCCAGGAGAACAGGCCGATGACCAGGGTGATCAGCAGGATCCGGTTGACGTCCTTGGCCACCGACATCATCGCGATCATGAAGATCAGGGACGGGAAGGACATGGTGAGGTCCATCAGCCGGGAGAGCACGGAGTCGGTCCGGCCGCCGAAGTAGCCGGCGGCGATCCCGGCCAGGGTGCCGGTGGCCACGACCACGGCCGTGGCGGTGAAGGCGATCAGCAGTGAGACCTGGCCGCCGTGCAGGACCCGGGCGAACAGGTCGCGCCCGGTCGACGGTTCGACGCCCAGCCAGTGCCGGGTGCCGATCCCGCCGAAGTCTCCGATCGGCTGGCCACCGAGGTACGGGTCGATCGCGCGCTTGTCGAACTCGTCGGGGGACCAGCCGCCGAGCGCGCTCAACGGGTCGGCCAGCGCGGCGAGCAGGACCAGGAGGGCGACCGTGATCAGGCCGAACCGGGCCGAGCCCCGGGCCCACAGCTGGTCCCAGACCAGCCGCCAGGGCCCGCGCCCGGTGGCCTTCGCGGGGCCCGCCGCCGCGACCTGCGCGGCGGCGGGCTCAGTGGTGGTACTCATCGGCCGGTCCCTCAGCCCTGGCTCTTGGAGGGGTCCTTGAGGCCGATCGTGGCGAAGTCCCACTGACCGGTCCACACCGGGTGGCCGAAGGCGCCGGCCACGTTGGTGCCGGCCAGCAGCGGGCGGCGCTGCCAGAGCATCGGCACGGTCGGTGCCTTCTTCATCAGGTCGTCGTTGAGCTGGAGCCACGCCTTGTTGGCCTCGGCGACGTCGGTCATCGCGTTGATCCGGTCGATCCGGTCGGAGGTGGCCTGGTCGCGGAACTGTTCGACGTTGCCCTGGTTGCCCTTCTCCTTGATGGTGCGCCCGTCGAAGACCATGGGCAGGAAGGTGGCGCCCGACGGGTAGTCCGGGCACCAGCCGAGGATGGCGAGGTCGGGCGCGTTCTTGGTGTCGCCGATGGTGTCGTAGTACACGGACGGGTCGGCGGTGGTGATGGTGACCTGGATGCCGGCCTTGGCCAGCGACTGCTGGAGCGCCTCGGCCCGGGTCTTGTCACCGGAGGAGACGGTCAGCGAGACCTTGAGGTCGGTCCTGCCCGCCTCCTTGAGCAGTTGCCCGGCCTTCTCCGGGTCGCCGGTCGGGGCGATCTTCATGGTGTCCTGCTTGGTGCCGCCGGTCATCGCGGGCGGCAGGTAGGAGGTGGCCACGTCGCCCATCGCCGGGCCGCCGTTCGCGGTGACCTGGGCGTCCCGGTCCACCGCGTACATCAGTGCCTCGCGCACCTTCGGGTCGTCGAACGGCGCCTTGGAGGTGTTGGGGTAGAGCATGTCGGTGCAGCCCTGCTGCTCGGCGATCAAACGGGACTTCACGTCCGGCTTGGGCAGCACCTTCGCGACCGACTCCGGTCGCAGGTTCATCCACTCGATCGCCGAGGCGTCCGCACCCTCGCTCGCGATGATCCGGTCGTCGACCTGCCCGCCCTTCAGCCCCTGGACGACCACGATCTTGTCCGGGTAGGCCTTGCGGACCGGGTCGGTGGACGGGTCCCAGCCGGTGTTGCGGACGAGCGTGAGCTGCTTGCCGCGGTCGTACGTCTCGATCTTGTACGGGCCGGACGAGAACGGGCGCAGGTCGTACTGCGTGCCCTTGTCCTGGGACTGCGGCACGGGCGCGAAGGTCGGCAGGGTCGCGGTGTAGGAGAACTCGGCCACCGGGCGCTTGAGGTGGAAGACGACGGTCCTGTCGTCCGGGGTCTCGATGCTCGCCAGGTGCTCGCCGCCCAGCGGGCCCTTGTAGTTCTCGCCGCCGGCCAGGTACTGCTGCGCGTAGTCGGGGCCGCCGGTGAGGTCCGGGGCGAAGGAGCGCTCGACGTTGTACTTGATGTCGGCGGACTTGATCGGCGTGCCGTCCTCGTACTTGACGCCGTCCTTGAGGGTGAAGCTCCAGGTCTTCCCGCCGTCCGAGGAGCGGCCGAGGTCGGTGGCGAGGTCGGGAACGATCTCGCTGCCGGCGGCGCCCGGCTCCGCCTTGAAGGTGACCAGGGTGCGGTAGAGCAGCCGGATGCCGAAGTCCATGTTCGGCATGGTCCAGTTGCGGGCCGGATCGAGGTGGGCGAAGTCCTGGTTCGACAGCACGGTCAGGGTGCCGCCCTTGACCGGGGTGCCGCCGACGATCGATCCGGAGGCGGCGCCGGGGGCCCTGGTGCTCGCGGCCTGGCCGTCTCCGCCGCTGTCGCTCTTGTCGTTCTTGCAGGCCCCGAGGCCGAGGGTGAGGGTCGCCGCGAGGGCTGCCGCGAGCGCGGCGTGGGTGCGCCTGGTCATGTTGCCAACTCCGCTGTGGGGGCCTGGTCTGGCCGCTCCGCCATGTGACCCGTAACATAGTAATGTGAAATTGCACTTCACAAGAGGCTGCGCCGCCCGTTACCGAGCTGTGTCCGGCGCCCTACCGCCCGTACCGCACCGAGGAGTTCACCGGTGATCCTCCGTCAAGCCGACCTCGACACCGGGAGCCACGACCTCCCCGTCTCCCCCGCACTCGACGCCTTCATGGCCACGCGGTGGGCTCCCACGCCGCTGCCCGCCGACCGGCGCGTGCCCGGCTTCGACCGCCTCCCTGGCCGACGCGCCCGGCTCTCGGCCGCGTTCCCCGGCGAGCGGCTGATCGTCCCCGCCGGGCGGCTCAAGGTCCGCTGCAACGACCTCGACCACCGCTTCCGCCCGCACAGCGCCTACGCCTGGCTCACCGGCCTCACCGGCGAGGACCAGGCCGACCACGTCCTCGTCCTCGAACCGGCCGGCCCCGACGGCCACGAACCGGTGCTGTACCTGCGCCCCCGCTCGCCCCGCGACGGCGCCGAGTTCTACCGCGACCGCCGCTACGGCGAGTTCTGGGTCGGCCGCCGCCCCGACCTCGCCGAGGCCGCCGCGCTCACCGGCCTGCGCACCGAACACCTCGACGACCTCGGCAAGTTGCTCACCGGCCCGCAGCCGCCCACCCGCGTCCTGGCGGGCACCGACCCGTTCATCGACGCGGCCCTGTCCGGCCGGGATCCCCTCCTGGACGGCGAACTGGCGGCCGTCCTATCGGAGTTGCGCCTGGTCAAGGACACCTGGGAGGTCGAGCAGCTCCAACTCGCCGTCGACCACACCGTCCTGGGCTTCGAGGACGTCGTCCGCGCCCTGCCCGCCGCCCTGCGCCACCCGCGCGGCGAACGCTGGATCGAAGGCGTCTTCGACCTCCGCGCCCGCGCCGAGGGCAACGGCACCGGCTACACCACCATCGCCGCCTCCGGCGCCCATGCCTGCGTCCTGCACTGGATCCGCAACGACGGCGCCCTCGACCCCGGCTCGCTGCTCCTCCTCGACGCCGGCGTCGAGACCGACACCCTCTACTCCGCCGACATCACCCGCACCCTGCCGCTGAGCGGCACCTTCACCCCCGTCCAGCGGCAGGCCTACGACCTCGTCCTCGCCGCCCAGACCGCCGGCATCGCCGCCCTGCGCCCCGGCGCCCGCTTCCGCGACTTCCACCGGGCGGCCATGAGGGTCATCGCCGAAGGCCTCGCCGACTGGGGCGTCCTGCGCATCCCCGCCGAACAGGCCCTCGACGAGGACAACGGCCTGTACCGCCGCTACACCCTCTGCGGCAGCGGCCACATGCTCGGCCTCGACTACCACGACTGCGCCAAGGCCCGCGCCGACCGCTACCTCGACGGCACCCTGGAGGAGGGCATGGTCCTCACCGTCGAACCCGGCCTCTACCTCCAACCCGACGACGAAACCCTCCCCCTGGAACTCCGCGGCCTCGGCATCCGCATCGAGGACGACCTCGTCATCACCCGGGACGGCGCCCACCTGATGTCCGACGGGCTCCCGCGGACGGCCGAGGCCGTCGAGTCGTGGATGGCCGACCTGCTCGGCTGAGCTTCCCTCACTCCCTCCGCGCGGACCGCCAAAGGTCCGCGACGATCCGCTCCGCCGGGCCCGACCGTGTCAGCCGGTGGGCCGTGCCCGCCCAGAGGTGCATGGCCCGGGTGTCGGCTCGGCGGGTGGCGGCGGCGCGCAGGGGGCTGGTCAGGTGGTGCACCTCGGGGTAGGCGGGCGGGGCGTAGGGGCCGTAGCGGTCGATGAAGGCGTTGCGCAGGCCACGGGCCGGGCGGCCGGTGAAGGCGCGGGTGACGACGGTCTCCGGCAGTTCGGTGAGCGCGGCCCGGTGGGCCTTTGACGCGCCGGACTCGTCCGCGCGAAGCAGCCCCGTCCCCAGCTGCACCGCCACCGCCCCGGCCCGCAGGGCCGCCGCGATCGACGGGCCGTCACCGAGTCCGCCGGCCGCGATCAGCGGCAGGGACGTCACCGCCCGTACGGCGCCCAGCAGTTCGAGCAGCGGAAGCTCCCCCGGCTCGTCCCCGACGCGGTGGGTGCCCCGGTGCCCGCCGGCCTCCGGGCCCTGCACGCACAGCGCGTCCATCCCGACCGCTTCCGCCGCCCGCGCCTCCTCGGGCGTGGTGACGGTGCCCACCTGGAATGAACCGGCCGCGCGGACGGCCGCGGCCTCCTCCGCGGTGGGGAGCCCGAAGGTGTACGAGACGACGTCGACCGGACCGGCGAGCAGCGCGTCGCGCTTGGCCTCCCAGTCGTCCCGGTCCGGCCCGATCTCCTCGGGCAGGCGGACGTCCCACCGCTCGGCCTCCGGCCGCAGCCGCTCCCGGTAGGCCGCGACCGCGGCCGGATCGCCGGGCGCGGCCGGGACGAAGAGGTTCACGCCGAACGCCCGGTCCGTCAACTTCCGCACGGAGTCGATCTGTTCGGCCATCGCGGCGGCCGTCCGGTACCCCGCGGCCAGGAACCCCAGCCCGCCGGCCCGGTTCACCGCCGCCACCAGCTCCGGCGTGGACGCCCCGCCCGCCATCGGCGCGGCGATCACGGGAACGGCGAGTTCATCGAGAAGACGGGCCATCAGCGGGTTCCTCCACCGCGGAGAACGGTTCGAACCCGTCCCACCCTACGCCCGCCGGATCAGCCCCCGCCCCCGCGCCTCCCGCACCGCCGCCGTCCGCGAGTCGACGCCCAGCTTCGTGTAGATGTGCACCAGATGCGACTTCACCGTCGCCTGGCTCAGGTGCAGCCGCTGGCTCACCTGCTGGTTGGTCAGCCCGTCCGCGACCAGCCCCAGCACCTCGGTCTCCCGCGCGCTGAGCGCCGCCGCGGGCGTCCGCATCCGCTCCAGCAGCCGGTCCGCGACGGTCGGCGCGAGCGCCGTCCGTCCCGCGGCCGCGGACCGTACCGCCTGTGCGAGATCCTCCGGCGGGGCGTCCTTGAGCAGGTATCCGGTGGCACCCGCCTCCAGGGCCGGCAGGGTGTCCGCGTCCGTGTCGTACGTCGTCACGACGAGCACCCGCGGCGCCCCCGCACGGGCGGTGATCGCGGCCGTCGCCTGGGCGCCGTTCATCGTCGAGCCGGGCCCGAACTGGAGGTCCATCAGCACGACGTCCACGTCGCCCCCGGCGGCCAGTTCGACCGCCCGCTCGGCCGTCGCCGCCTCCGCGACGATCGTGAAGTCCGGTTCGCCCTCCAGGACGGCCCGCAGCCCGGCCCGCACCACCGGGTGGTCGTCCGCCAGCAGCAGCCGGATCACGCGCCCACCTCCGTCACCGGGAGCACCGGCAGCAGCACCGCGAGCGCCGTGCCCTCGCCGGGCGCCGACTCCACCGTGAACGTCCCGCCGAGCGCCCGGGCCCGCGCCCGCATCGACGGCAGCCCGAACCCGCCGTCGTCGCGGCCCGGGCGTCCCGAGACCGCCACCGGATCGAACCCGGCCCCGTCGTCGAACACGTCCAGTGCCACCTCGCCCTCCATGTAGCTGAGCGTCACCTCGGCGTGCGAGGCGCGCGCGTGCCGAACGGTGTTTCCGAGCGCCGACTGCGCGATCCGCAGCAGCGCGACCTCCTGCGGCACCGGCAGCCGCACCGGTTCGCCGGAGACGTGCAGGTGGACGGGCAGGCCACTGTGCGCCGTCGTCGTGGCGCACAGCCGCTCCAGCGCGACGGGCAGCGGGTCGCCGTCCAGCGCGGGCGGGGTCAGCGCGCGGACGAAGCGCCGGGCCTCGTCGAGGTTGTCCTGGGCGGCCTGCCGGGCCTGCTCGATGTGGTCGGCGGCGGCGTCCGTGCGCTCCGGCAGGGCCCGCTGGGCCGCCCGGAGCAGCAGCTGGATGCTGCTGAGGCTCTGGGCGAGGGTGTCGTGGATCTCCCGGGCGAGGCGCTCCCGCTCGGCCATCACCCCGGCGGTGTGGTGGGCGGCGGCGAGGTCGGCGCGGGCGGCGGTGAGCTCGTCGATCAGCCGGCGGCGCTCCTCGCTCTCCCGGTACAGCGCCTGGTAGCCGAGGACGGTCGCGGTGGCGACGGCCGCGCCGAGCGCGGGCCCGATCGACGCGGCCACGCTGAAGGCGTGCTGGTGCCAGGACCACGCGGCGATCGCAGAGGCGGCGGTGAGCCCGACGGCGGCCACCCCGCCGCGGCGCCCGAGCAGGTGCAGCTCCAGGAAGTACAACGGGAACGCCAGCCACACCCCGTCCTGCGTGGCGACGAGCAGGCCCGCCCAGGTGACGCCGAGCAGCGCGAGCCACAGCGCGGCCGCCCGGCGCGACCGGCGGACGGCGGCGAGCCTTGGCCCGGCCGCGTACACGGCGCCCATCGCGGTGGCGCCGGCGGTCACGGACGCCGGGTCGCCGTCGCGGCCGGCGAAGGACCGGGCGACGGCGAGGACGAGCAGGCCCGCCACGAGCAGGTGCAGGCAGACCTGGAGGACGCGGGCGACGGGGGTGGTGCGGGAACGTTCGGTCGCCATCCATCCAGCCTAAGTTCCGCGCCGCTGCGTCGGCATCAATCAAAAGGTTGAACTCCGCTTCTGCCCTTCGATGCCGAGGATGCAATCCCCGGTGCGATGCCCGAAGGCCCCGTTCCCCGCGACTGTGTATGCGCAACAGTCGTTCTTCGCAGAAAGGCCCGTCGTGTTCGTCGCCTGGAGGGATCTGGGGTTCGCCAAGGGGCGGTTCGCCCTGATGGGGACCGTCATCGTGCTGATCACCGTGCTCGTCGGCATGCTGTCCGGGCTCACCGCCGGACTCGGCCGGCAGAACATCTCGGCGATCACCGGCCTGCCCGCCGACCACCTGGTCTTCTCCAGGCCCGCCGAGGGCCAGGAGCTCTCCTTCACCGACTCCCAGGTCACCCCCGATCTGTGGCAGGCCTGGTCGCACGAGCCCGGCGTCACCTCCGCCCAGCCGCTCGGCATCACCACCACCAAGGCCGCCGCCGGGCAGCGCACCGCCGCCCTGTCCGCGTTCGGCGTCCCGGACGGCTCCGGGCTGGCCCCGCTCGGCGGCGAGATCGGCCCCGGCCGGGCGGTGCTGTCGAAGACCGCCGCCAAGAACCTCGGCGACCTCACCCCGGGCGCCACGTTCACCATGGGCGGCCACCCCCTCCAGGTCGCCGCCGTCGAGGGCGACGCCGCGTACAGCCACACCCCGGTCATCTGGACCAGCCTCGCCGACTGGCAGCAGTTCGCCCCCGGCGGCGCCGGCCATGCCACCGTCATCGCCCTCACCACCGCCTCCGGCGCCGACCTCGGCGCGGCCGACGCCCGCCACGGCACCGTGACCCGCACCCGCGACGACGCGCTCGCCGCGATCGGCTCCTACACCTCCGAGAACGGCTCGCTCCAGCTGATGCGCGGCTTCCTGTTCGCCATCTCCGCCCTGGTCATCGGCGCGTTCTTCACGGTCTGGACGATCCAGCGCAGCGGCGACATCGCGGTGCTCAAGGCCCTCGGCGCCTCGACCCGCTACCTGCTGCGCGACGCGCTCGGCCAGGCCGTCCTGCTCCTGGTGCTCGGTACGGCGGCCGGCACCGCGATCGCCCTCGGCGCCGGCTCACTGATCGGCTCCGCCGTCCCGTTCGTCCTGGACGCCCCGACCCTGCTCCTGCCCGCCGTCGTCATGATCGCCCTCGGCGCGGTCGGCGCGGCCCTGTCCATCCGCCGGATCACCTCCGTCGACCCGCTGACCGCCCTCGGGAGCGCCCGATGAGTCTCCACCTCGACCGCATCACCCTGACCTACCCCGACGGCGACGGGCGGCTCACCGCCCTCGACGACGTCTCGCTGACCGTCCCCGAGGGCACCATCACGGCCGTGGTCGGCCCGTCCGGCTCCGGCAAGTCCAGCCTGCTGGCGGTCGCCGCCACCCTGATCACCCCGGACTCCGGCCGGGTCGTGGTGGACGGCACCGACACCACCGCCCTCGGCCGCGCCGAGCTCACCGCACTGCGCCGCACCCGCATCGGCATCGTCTTCCAGCAGGCCAACCTGCTGCCGTCCCTGACGGCCGCCGAACAGCTCCAGGTGATGGCCCACCTCGACGGCCGCTCCCCGCGTGCCGCCCTCCCCCGCGCCCTCGAACTCCTCGACGCCGTCGGCCTGCGCGACCAGGCCCACCGCCGCCCGCACCAGCTCTCCGGCGGTCAGCGCCAACGCGTCAACATCGCACGGGCGTTGATGAACGACCCCAAGGTGCTCCTAATCGACGAACCCACCAGCGCCCTGGACCACGAGCGGGGTGCGGCCGTCCTCGACCTGATCACCACCCTCACCCACCAGCGCGCGACGGCCACCGTCCTGGTCACCCACGACCGCACCCACCTGACCGCCGTCGACCACATCTCCGAAGTCCACGACGGCCGGCTCAGCACACCGGCAGTCGCCTGAACTACTCCTTGGTGATGAGCACGTCGTCCACCGAGATCGTCGCGGTCGCCCCGACCGATTCCGGTAGGGCGAACGACTGCCCTGGGTGGTGGACGGCGTGCACCCTGTATTCCCCGTCACGCGGGTCGGTGAGCACCATGACCTTCATGTTCTTACGGTCGACGATGAGGTAGGCGGGCACTCGCGCGTCGGCATACAGCGCCGGTTTGACCTTCAGATCTGTCAGGTAGTTGGACGACGTCACCTCGATCACGAGCCTGAAGACCGCCGGGTCGTAGCAGTTGTGGTCGATCAGATGACCGGCATAGTCGGCATCAACGATCGACATGTCCGGAATGGCATAGTCCGATGGACCATCGGGCAACCACAGGCCGATCCCCTGAATCACCCGGGTCGTCTTGCCGTGAAGTCCCGCCATGATGAACGGGACGCTGAGGCTGGTGAGAGAGTCACCGTGCTGGCCGTCCGGGGGCGGTGTCACTGTGATCTGACCTCCGAGGATCTCGACCCGGTGCCCCACGAGCTGCCTGGAGATCAGCTCTGCGGTTTCGAGCAGCGTCATCCGCTCGAAGGGTTCTTCCAGTGCGGCGGACATGGAGTTCCTCCTGACTGCCGATGTCGAGAGCATCATGGTAGGCCGCGGGCACGTGGTGGCGCCCGATCCTCGCCTTCCACCCGGACGAGTGGTTTACCCCCTACCGAGCCCGCAGCCGCAGCCCCGGGCGCGGCTCCCCCGGCTCCTCCTGCCCGTTGGCCCACAGCGACCGCACGTGGCTGAGGTGGCGCGTCATGCAGGCCTCCGCCGCCTCCGCGTCGCCGGAGAGCATCAGGTCCAGCAGCTCCAGGTGCTCCTCCGCCGACGACACCAGCTCGCCACGCTCGTCGAGCCGGTTGAGCCCGTACAGCCGCGACCGCTTCCGCAGATCCCCCACCACATCGACGAGCCGCGCGTTGCCCGCGAGGCCCAGCAGGTCGAGGTGGAACTGCCGGTCCGCCTCCAGGTACCCGATGAGGTCGTGCTTGCGCGCCGCGGCCACGATCGCCCCGGCCTGCGGCCTCAGCCGCTCCAGTTGCTCCTTCGTCGCCGTCCGTGTCACCCGCCCGACCGTCGGGACCTCGATCAGGGCACGGATCTCCGTGTAGTCGTCGAGATCCCGCTCGGTGAGTTCGGTGACCCGGAAGCCCTTGTTGCGGACGGCCTCCACCAGCCCCTCACGCGCGAGGTCGAGCATGGCCTCACGCACCGGAGTGGCGGAGACGCCGAAGTCGGCGGCGAGCGCGGGCGCGGAGTAGACGACGCCGGGGCGCAGCTCGCCGGAGATCAGGGCGGCCCGGAGCGCGTGGGCGACCTGGTCGCGGAGCCGCTCCTGCACGGAGATCAGGGTGCGGGATTTGAGCTCGGCCATGGTGTTCCTCCGGGTGGGTGCAGAACACCAGCGTACAATGTCACGTTACGGTGCGTGCGCATCGGTCCACGATTCGAACCGCAGCTCATGGTGGCAGCGGCCGTCGGCCGTGACAACGGCCGACGGCACACGATCCGTCACACCGCCGTCAGCGTCCGCCCGCGTACACCTCCGCCGCCACGGCCAGGTCCTCCCAGGCCATGCCGACGCTCTTGAAGAAGCGCGGCCGGTCCGCCGGCACGTGGACGTCACCGCGCACCAGCTCGGCCAGGTTCCACACCTGGCGCCCGCCGACCCCCGCCATGATCAGGTCCCCGGCCTCGCGCGCCGCCACCGCCCGCGCCTCGGCGTAGAGTTCGGCCCGCCCGACCAGTACCGCGTCCACCTCCCGCGCGTCCGGCTCGTGCGAGCCGACCGCCGCGACGACGGCGTGCGCGGGCACCAGGGCGCCGTCGAACAGCGGCGTGCGCGCGGTGGTGCAGCAGACCACCACGTCCGCCGACGCGACGGCCTCCGGCCCGCCGACCGAGGCCGCCAGCCCGAGCCCCCGCCCGTACGCGGCCAGCTCCTGCGCCGGCCCGGCGCTGCGCGCCACCACGGTGAGCCGGCTCAGCGGCCGGATCGCGAGCAGCGCGTCGAGGTGCCCGTACGCCTGCGGCCCGGCGCCGAACAGCACCAGGTGCGCGGCATCCGGCGGGGCGAGCCGGCGCAGGGCGACGGCGGTGACGGCGGGCGTGCGCAGCGCGGTGAGGGCGGCGCCGTCGAGCAGCGCGACGGGCTGGAGGGTGGGCCCGTCGAGCAGCAGGTAGCTGCCGGTGATCCGGGGCAGTCCGCGGCCGGGGTTGGCGGGCGCGACGCCGGCGATCTTGACGCCCGCGTACGGCCCGGCGGCGGCCGGCATCAGCAGCAGCTCACCCGCCGGGACGGGCACCGCCGAGCGGGCGGGCGCGGTCTCGGGGTCGAGCCCGCCGAGCAGCATCCGCTCGATCGCGTCGGCGGCCCGCACGGCCCCGACCCCACCCGCACCCGGCACGGCGTACTGGAGCGGCTCAGCCGCCGCGCCGGGCGGTACAGGGGAGTCCGGCGCGGACGGTATCGGCTCGGAAGAGGAAGGATTCGGCACGGAAGGATTCACAAGAGGAACCCTGCCCCAAGCCCGTCCCCCTCTTCCAGCACGAATCCGTGCTCGCCGGTCCGGTGCGCCGTCCCCGTCACCTCCGTGACGACCCCACCGTCCACGACACCCGGCAGCACCCGCCCGTGGAACACCGTCCCGATGATCGACTCGTGCCGCAGCTCCTCCCCCGGCGCGAGCCGCCCCTCGGCCGCGAGCACCGCCAGCCGGGCGGAGGTCCCGGAGCCGCACGGCGAGCGGTCGATCTGCCCGTCCGCGAAGACGGTGACGTTCCGCTGGCTCAACCCATCGCCGTCCCACGGGAGTTCGTCGTACAGGACGACCCCGTACACGCCCGAGAGCCGCGGGTCCGACGGATGCGCCACCGCCTCCGCCCCCTCCAGCGCCCGCCTGATCTCCCGTCCCACGGCGGTGAGTTCGGGCAGCAGGGAAGCATCCACCGCCAGCCCCAGCGCTGCCGCCGGCACGGAGACGTAGCAGGCCCCGGAGTGCGCCACCGCGACCTCCACCGTGCCGCGCGAGGTCGCCACCGGCAGCTTCAGCGCGCTCACCCGCGACGGCACGTTGCGGAACGTCACCCCGGCGGTCCGCCCGCCGGCCCGGTGCACGAGCGCCGTGACCCGCCCCGACGGCACGTCGATCCGCACCCGCGCCACGCCGTCCGCGGGGGCCGCGACCAGCCCGGAGTCCACCGCCCACGCGCCGAGCGCGATGGTGCCGTGCCCGCAGGCCGTCGAGTAGCCGTCCTTGTGCCAGAACAGGACGCCCAGGTGCGCCTCGTCGTCGTCCGGCGGCACCAGGAACCCGCCGTACATCCCGGCGTGCCCGCGCGGCTCCCGGCTGAGCAGCCGCCGGACGTCGTCCAGTGGGCCCGGCCGGGGCGCGGTGGCGCCGGCGCCCGCGCCGATCGCGATCGCCCGCCGCTCGGCGACGCTGTCCCCGGGGATCACCGGGACGCCGTCCAGCACGATCCGGAACGGCTCGCCGGCCGTGTGGTAGTCGACGGTGCGGACGTACATCACACACCCCCGGCCGGAAGCACGCTCACCGTCCGGCCGACGGTGTAGAAGTCCAGCGCCGCCTGCCCCTGCTCACGCTCCCCGTGGCTCGCACCCTTGGCGCCGCCGAACGGCAGGTGGAAGTCGACGCCGCTGGACGGCGCGTTGATCCGGATCATGCCCGCGTCCAGCCGGTCGGCGGCGGCCAGGGCGACGTCCAGGCCGCGGCTGTGCACCGAGGTGGACAGGCTGTGCGGGGTGTCGTTGGCGAGCGCGATCGCTGCGTCCAGGTCGGCCGCGACGTGCAGCACGGCGACCGGGCCGAAGAACTCCTCGCGCGCCAGCGGGTGTTCGGCCGGCACCCCGGCGAGCAGCGTCGGCTCGACGTACCAGCCCGCCCGCGGGGGCACCCGCCCGCCGGTGAGCACCGTGGCCCCGGCGGCGACGGCCGAGTCGACGGCCCGCGTCAGCCGGTCCCGGGCGGCGGCGTTGATGACGGGCCCGCAGACCGCGTCGTCCGTCGACTCCAGCGCCTTGACCAGCGCGTCCCGCAGCGGCTCGTACGCCGCGCCGACCGCGATCACCCGGCTGGTGGCGGTGCACTTCTGCCCGGCGTACCCGGCGACGGCGGCGGCGATGTGCCCGGCGGCCTGCGCGATGTCGGCGTCCGGCAGCACCAGCGCGGCGTTCAGCCCGCCGAGTTCGGCCTGCACCGGCACACCGCGCTCGGTGGCGGCCCGCACGACGGCCCGGCCGACCCCCGTCGAGCCGGTGAACGAGACCACGTCCGCCGCGTCGACCAGCGCCGCGCCCTCCTCGGCGCCGCCCGGCAGCACCGTGAACACGTCCGCCGGCAGGCCGGCGAGCGCCACCAGCTCGGACAGCCGCAGCGCGCACGCCGTCGCCTCGGGCGCCGGCTTGAGCACCGCGGTGTTGCCGACCGCCAGGGCCGGCGCCGCCTTCCAGCTCGGGATCGCCAGCGGGAAGTTCCACGGCGCGATCAGCCCGGCCACCCCGTGCGGCCGGCGCCGGGTGAGCAGCAGCCCCGGCCCGCCCGCGGTCTCGTGCACGGCCCCGGACGGCGCGTACGGCGCCTGCGCGTAGTACCGCCAGATCGCCGCCGTCCTGGCGACCTCGCCGCGCGCCTCGGCGAGCGGCTTGCCGACCTCGCGCACGACCAGCGCGGCCAGTTCCTCCGCGTGCGCCTCGACCGCGTCGGCGATCCGGCCGAGCGCCGCCGACCGGGCGCCCGCGCCGGCGGCGAGCCACCCGGCCTGGGCGTCGCGGGCCCGCGCGACGGCGACCCGGACGGCCTCGGCGCCGGGTTCCTCGACGGCGACGACGAGGTCCGCGGGGTCGGCGGGGTTGTACGAGGTGATGGTCACGGCAAATCAGCCCTTCGAACGGAACATCGGAGCAGCCTGTGTCACAGCAGGGCACCCTTTACAACAAGAAGCCCGCCGGGAACGGGTCGCTCGGGTCGAGGAAGTACTGGGCGGTGCCGGTCACCCAGGCCCGCCCGGTGACGGTCGGCACGACGGCGGGCCGCCCGGCCACCTCGGTCTCCTCGACCAGGCGCCCGACGAAGGTCGTCCCGATGAAGGAGTCGTTGCGGAAGTCCCGCCCGATCGGCAGCTCGCCGCGCGCGTGCAGCTGCGCCATCCGCGCCGAGGTGCCGGTGCCGCACGGCGAGCGGTCGAACCAGCCCGGGTGGATGGCCATCGCGTGCCGCGAGTGCTCGGCGGTCGAGCCGGGGGCGAGCAGCTGCACGTGGTGGCAGCTGTGGAAGGACGGGTTCTCCGGGTGCACCGGCCGGTCGGGGCCCGTGTTGATGGCGTCCATCAGGGCCAGCCCGGCGGTGAGGATCTCCTGCTTGCGCTCGCGCTCGAACGGCAGCCCGAACTCGGCGAGCGGCAGGATCGCGTAGAAGTTGCCGCCGTAGGCGAGGTCGTAGCCGACGGTGCCGTACCCGGGCACCTCGATCTTGCGGTCGAGTGCGACCGAGTACGAGGCCACGTTGCGGATCGTCACCGCCTTGGCGGCGCCGTCCTCGACCCGCACCTCCGCGACCACGAGCCCGGCCGGCGTGTCCAGCCGCACGGTGGTCACCGGCTCGACGACCGGCACCATCCCGGTCTCGACCAGCACCGTGGCGACGCCGATCGTGCCGTGCCCGCACATCGGCAGCAGCCCGGAGACCTCGATGAAGAGCACCCCGTAGTCGGCGTCCGGCCGGGTCGGCGGCTGCAGGATGGCGCCGCTCATCGAGGCGTGGCCGCGCGGCTCGTACATCAGCAGGGTGCGGAAGTGGTCCAGGTGCTGCTGGAAGTGCACCCGGCGCTCGGCCATGGTGGCGCCGGGGATGACGCCGAACCCGCCGGTGACGACCCGGGTCGGCATGCCCTCGGTGTGCGAGTCGACGGCGTGGAACACGTGACGGCTGCGCATGAGTCGCAACTCCCCTCGGAGGATGTGGGCCGGCTGCCCCGTCAGCCGGCCTGGACAACTGCTCGAAGCCGCAGGGGCCTCGGGACCACCTACGAAAGCCCCTCGGCCAGCGCCTTCTCGGTGGCCGCGCGGACGGCCGCCTCGGCCTCGGCCCCCAGCGGCTGCCGCGGCGGCCGGACGGGCCCGCCGGGGCGCCCGGCGATGTCCATGGACAGCTTGATGGCCTGGACGAACTCGGTCTTCGAGTCCCAGCGCAGCAGCGGGTGCAGCGCCTTGTAGAGCGGCAGCGCGGTCTCCAGGTCGTGCGCGACGGCGGCGTTGTAGAGCGCCGCGCAGGCCTCCGGCAGCGCGTTCGGGTAGCCGGCGATCCAGCCGACCGCACCCGCCAGCGCGAGCTCCAGCAGCACGTCGTCCGCGCCGATCAACAGGTCGAGCCCGGGGGCGAGTTCGGCGATCTCGTACGCCCGGCGGACGTCACCGCTGAACTCCTTGACCGCGACGATCGAGCCCTCCGCGTACAGCTCGGCGAGCAGCGCGGGGACGAGGTCGACCTTGGTGTCGATGGGGTTGTTGTAGGCGACGACCGGCACGCCGGCCCTGGCCACCTCGGCGTAGTGCGCGCGGACGGCGGCGTGGTCGGCGCGGTACGCGTTCGGCGGCAGCAGCAGGACGGAGCCGGCGCCCGCCTCGGCGGCCTGCTCGGCCCAGCGGCGGGACTCGGCGCTGCCGTACGCGGCGACGCCGGGCATGACGCGGGAGCCGTCGCCGGCCGCCTCGACGGCCACCTCGACGACGCGGGCGCGCTCCTCGGCGGTGAGCGTCTGGTACTCGCCCAGCGAGCCGTTGGGGACGACGCCGTCGCAGCCGTTGTCGATCAGCCAGCGCACGTGCTCGGCGTAGGCGTCGTAGTCGACGGAGAGGTCCCGGCGCAGCGGGATCGCGGTGGCGACCATGATGCCGCGCCAGGGGCGGGTGGTGTCGTGCGGGGTGTGGGACACGGTGATGACTCCTTGGTGAGGTGTGACATTTTATTAGAGGGAACAGGCCGGAGACAAGAGTCCCCGGCCCCCGTGTTCGGTCCGGGCGCGGCTCAGTCGCCGGCCGCCAGCTGCGACAGCGGCACCGGGCAGGCGAACGGCCGCCGGTCGGGCCCGGGCTCCCCCGAACCCGGACCGCCCCCGGACAGGCAGGCCACCGCCGGACCGCACATCCGGCCCTGGCACCACCCCATCCCCGCCCGGGTCAGCAGCTTGACGGTCCGCGGGTCCCCGGCGCCCAGCTCGTCCACCGCCTCCCGGATCGCCGCCACCGGCACCTCCTCGCACCGGCACACGTCGGTGTCCGGGCGCAGCCAGCCGGTCCAGCCGGGACCGGGCCGGTGGGCCGCGGCCATCAGCTCGGCGAAGGCCCGCAGCCGGGCCCGGCGGCGCAGCAGCGCGGGCTCCGGGGCGCGGCCGGCGATCGCGTGCGCGGCCAGCGCGCCCTCCGCGATCGCGAGGTCCGCGCCGCCCACGCCGTTGGTCTCCCCCGCGGACCACAGGCCCGGGACGCTGGTGCGCAGCCGGGCGTCCACTTGCAGCGCGACCGCGCCGTCCGGGCCGGTCCTGGTGGCCGCGCCCAGCTCGGTCGCGAGCTCGATCTGCGGCAGCAGGCCGTGGCCCACCGCGAGCGCGTCGCAGGCGATCCGGCGGCCGGTGCCGGGCACCGGCCGCCAGTCGGCGTCCAGCCGGGCCACCGTGACGGCGGTGACCCGATCGGCGCCGTGCGCCTCGACGACGGCGCTGCGCGGGCGCAGCCGCACCCGGTGGCGCAGCAGCGCGCCGCCGTGCCCGGCGCCCTCCACGAGCTTGGCGGGGACGGCGGCCAGCACGCCGGGGCGCCGCGCGTAGCCGAGGTAGTCGGTGGCCTCGACCACCGCGGGCACCTCGGCCCCGGCGGTGACCAGTGAGGACGCCGCCGCGAGCAGCAGCGGCCCGCTGCCGGCCACCACGATCCGCCGGCCGGGCAGCACCAGCCCGGCCTTGAGCATCGCCTGGGCGCCGCCCGCGGTGACGACCCCGGGCAGGGTCCAGCCGGGGAACGGCAGTTGCCGCTCGTACGCGCCGGTGGCGAGCAGCACGGCGGCGGCCGGCACGGTGGTCCGGTGGCCGGCGTCCGGCCCGAGGGTGACGTGCGCGGCGAGCCCGTCGCCGGTGCGCTCCAGCGCCCACACCTGGTGGCCGCCGAGGAAACCCACCCGTCCGGCCCGCTCGTGCGCGGCGAGCCGGTCGGCGAGGCCGGTGTAGACGGACCAGCCGTGGTGCAGCCGCTCTGGGCGGGCGGCCCCGAGGCCGGGCGCCGGGTGGCGGTAGTACTGGCCGCCGGTCTGCCGGCCCGCGTCGAGCAGGGCGCAGCGCAGCCCGAGGTCGGCGGCGGTGACGGCGGCAGCGAGCCCGGCCGGGCCGGCCCCGATCACCGCGAGGTCGTACCGGAACGGCTGCGACGCTTTCAAAAGCTCAGACGGCGAGGTCGGCACGGCCGTGGCCCTCCTGGGTGGTGACGGTGGTGCCGGGCTCGGCGGGGAGCAGGCAGGTGCGCTGGTTGGGACGTCCGTCGACGGTGGCGAGGCAGTCGAAGCAGGCGCCGATCCCGCAGAACGCTCCGCGCGGCCGCCCGCCGGCCCGGGTGGTACGCCAGGCGAGCACGCCGTCGGCCCAGAGCGCGGCGGCGATCGACTGCCCGGGCAGCGCGGGCACGGGCCGTCCGTCGAACTCGATGTGGTGGGCCGGGCCGGGCTCGGCCCCGACCAGTTCGGCGGGTGTGCGGCGGCGCATCGGCGGCCTCTCCAATCCAACGAATCCAGTCCAACGAAACCAGTCCGGCGAAACCAGTTCGACGAAACCCGGCTTCAGGCGGCCGGGAAGCGGTCCGCCCGGAACGGCGTGAGGTCCAACTCCGGCTGCTTGCCGGTCAGTTGCTCGGCGATCAGCAGCCCGGTGGCCGGCGCGAGCCCGATGCCGGCGCCCTCGTGCCCGCACGCGTGGTACAGCCCGGGCACGCGCGGGTCGGCGCCGACGGCCGGCAGGTGGTCCGGCAGGTACGGGCGGAAGCCCCGGTAGGCGCGCATCACGGCGACGTCGGCGAGCACCGGGAACAGCTCGGCGGCCTGCGCCGCGAGCCGGTGCAGCACCTCGTGGGAGAGCGTGCGGTCGAAGCCGACCCGCTCCCGGCTGGCGCCGATCAGTACCGGCCCGCCGGGCGTCCCCTCCACCACGCCCGAGGTCTCCAGCCCGGCCGAGCCGCTGGCCACGTTCGCGACGTAGTCGGCGGCGTAGACCTTGTGGCGCACGATCCGCGGCAGCGGCTCGGTGACGAGGACGAACCCGCGCCGGGGCAGGACCGGCAGGTGCACCCCGGCCAGCGCGGCCAGCTCCCCGCCCCACGTCCCGGCGGCGTTGACGACGGCGGGCGCGTCGAGTTGCCGCCGGTCGGTCCCGACGCCGAGGACCCCGCCGTCCGCCCCCCGCCGGACGGCCCGGACGGTCTCGCCGGTGATCAGCTCCGCGCCCAGTCGCCGGGCCGCACGCAGCAGGTGGGCGGCGGCGAGGGCGGGCTGCACCTGGGCGTCCTGCGGGTAGCGGAAGCCGCCGGCCATGCGGGGCGAGAGGTGCGGCTCCAGCTCCCGCAGCCGCTCGGCCGGCACCTCCTCTGCGGTGACCCCGGCGGCGGCCTGCCGGGCGGCGAAGGCACGCAGGGCGTCCTGCCCGGCCGGGGTCGGGGCGACGACCAGACCGCCCTTGGGCTCGTACTCCATGGCCGCGCCGAACTCCTCGGCGAGTTCGCGCCACAGCCGGGTGCTGAGCAGCGCGAGGTCGAGCTCGGGTCCGGGCTCCTTGTCGGAGACCAGCAGGTTGCCCTCGCCGGCGCCGGTGGTGCCGCCGGCCACCGGCCCGCGGTCGACGACGGCGACGGCGAGCCCGGCGCGGGCCGCGTAGTAGGCGCAGGCGGCGCCGACGACTCCGGCACCGACCACGACGACGTCCAGGGGAGGTCTGTGGGTCTTGAGCACGCCAGTAATATGTCACATTCCATCAACCCTGCCAAGACCAAGGACCACCGGCCGAGCCGGACCGCGCAAAAGCCCCGGCCCGCCGCACGCGGTGCGACGGGCCGGGGCCGGGTGATCAGGGACCTCAGGTGATGTCGTCCATCTGTTCCCGGCGGCCGGCCGACACCGGAGCGCTCGCCACCGGCGCGGCCGAGGCCTCGACGGCCTGCGCCCCGGCGACCGACTCGACCGAGAGGTCCACGTGCGAGGCCTCCTCGTCGTCCAGGTCGGCGTCCGGGTTGTTGCGCCGCCTGCGCTTGTCGTTGAGCAGCGCGATGCCCACCGCGACGAAGTACAGCGCCCAGATCGGCGCGGCCAGCGCGAGCATGCTCAGCGGGTCGGCGCTCGGCGTGGCGAAGGCCGCGAACACCGTGATGCCCATGACCATCCCGCGCCACCAGCCGAGCAGCCGCTTGCCGGTGACCATGCCGACCATGTTCATCATGACCAGCAGCAGCGGGAACTCGAAGGCCACGCCGAAGACCAGCACCATGCGGGTGGCGATGTCGAAGTAGTCATTGGGCGGCAGGATCGGCGTGGTCGTGTCCGGGGTGAACGAGATCAGCACCTGGACCGTGGTCGGCAGCGTCAGGATGGCGCAGCCCACACCTGCCAGGAACAGCGGCGCCCCGCACGCCATGAAGATGATCGTGTACTTCTTCTCGTGCCGGTGCAGACCGGGCGCCACGAAGGCCCACACCTGCCACAGCCAGACCGGCACCGCGCCGACCACACCGGCCGTCAGCGCCACCTGGAGCATCCAGGTGAAACCGGAGGTCAGACCGATGGTCGAGACCTGAGCGCACTTCCCGTGGAACTGGCCGGCCGTCTCCCGGGTGCACTGCGGCAGCGGCTTCAGCAGGAAGTTCTCGATCTGCTTGTGGTAGATCGCCGCCACGATGGTGATCAGCACGATCGCGATGACCGACTTGACCACGCGGTTGCGCAGTTCCCGCAGGTGGTCGGCGAGGGCCATCCGCCCCTCAGGATCCTTTGACGCCTTCGGCGCCTTGGAGAGCTTGCTCAACCCCGGTCCTCAACTCGTGCGTCGAGGCCCGCCGGTCGACGGGCCTCCGTGGTCGCGTGTGTCACGTGCGCCGCTCAGTGCGGGCGGTCGCCGTCGGCGGCGGGCCGTTCGGCGGCGGGCCCGGCCACCGGCCGGGCCGTGGCGGTGGCCCCGGGAGCGGCCTGGATGGTCCTGGCCGCACCGCCGTCCACCGGCGGCGCCGGTGCGGGCTCCTGCGTCTCGCCGTCCGAGCGCATCGCCTTGACCTCGGTCTTCAGGATCCGCATCGACTGGCCGAGCGAGCGCACCAGATCGGGCAGCCGCTTGGCACCGAAAAGCACGATGGCGAAAACCACGACCACCACGATCGCGGTCATCGAGATGCGCATGCTCGACCACCTTCAGTCAACGCGGCACCGGCGGACCGCCCGCGGCGGATGGTAACCGCTGCGGATGACGCCCCGACGACGTCCGCCCGAACAGGACAGCAGCCCCCGGTACGCGGTTCAGGAGCCATCTGAGAGCGTAACCCGCCCTCTCGCCCGGGCTGCAGTCCCCGTACGACCGAACGACGGACCCCTCAGCGCCCCGGCACCGCCGCCGCCAGCTCCCCGGCCGCGTCGGCCAGCGCCCGCGAGGCCGCGTCCACGCCCTTGGCCAGCGCCCGGACGTCCATCCAGAGCCGGATCCCGAGGACCCCCAGGACCAGCAGGCCCGCGGTGGCGAGCAGGACGGCGGCGACGAGCATCCAGGACATGCGCCCCACCCTATACGGGTGAGGGGCCCGTCTTCGGACTCCCGCCGGCCGTGCGGCGTCGGGAGTCCGAGGACGGGCGCCTCACACTCCGCCGAAACCGGAACCGGGCGTCACCCCTCGGCCGGGACGAGCCGCATGGTGCGCACCCCGGCACCGGTGAGCGCCGCCACGATCTTCTCCCCGGCCGGCTTGCGCACCGCCGCCCCGCACAGCGGGCAGCCGAAGCTGTAGTGCGCCTGCGCCGGCGTGCGGCCGAGGGTCAGTCGGAACTCCTCGGCCGGCAGCTCCACCTTCTCCCGGCACTGCGAGCAGTAGACCTTGAATCTGGTACCGGGCTCCACCGCTCAGTCCCGCCCCTCCCCGTAGGCGGCCAGCGCCTCCCGGGCCGCCGCGCGCGCCTGCTCGGCCAACTGCGGCGGCGAGACGATCCGCCCGTCCCGGCCCAGCCGCAGCGCCAGCGGCCGCAGCTGCGAGGGGTCGGCGCTGCGCAGGGTGATCCGCAGTCCGCCGTCCGGCAGTTCCTCGGCCCGGTCGTGGGTGTAGTACTCGGCCACCCAGCGCCCGCCGGAGGACACCTCGACGACCACCTCGGGGTCGTCGGCCGCCGGGTTGACCAGCCCGCCGGACAGGTCGCGCGGCTCGCGCCGGGGCGGGTCGGCGGGCACGTCCAGCACCCGGATCTCGGCCACCCGGTCCAGCCGGAACATCCGGTGGTCCTCCGAGGTGCGGCACCACGCTTCCAGGTAGGTGTGGCCCTCGGTGAGCAGCCGGATCGGGTCGACCTCGCGCTCGGTCATCCCGCCGCGCCCGTGCGAGTAGTAGCGCAGCCACAGCCGGCGGCCCTCGCTCAGCGCCCGGTCGATGTCGGCGAAGACGTGGCTCTCGGCCTCGAAGGTCACGCCGACCCGGGCGCTGCCCTCGGCGCTCTCCCCCGCCGCGTTCTCGATCTTGGCGACGGCCCGGGTGAGCGCCTCCCGGTCCCCGGCCCGCAGGCCGGGCAGCCCGGCCACCGCGCGGGCGGCGACCAGCAGCGCGGTGGCCTCGTCGGCGGCCAGCCGCAGCGGCTGCGCCACGTCGTCGACGTTGTGCCACCAGATCCGCTCGCCGTCGGTGTCGATGTCGAGCAGGTCGCCGCCGCGGAAGCTGGTGCCGCACATCGGCAGCACGTTGAGGTCACCGATCAGCTCGCGCTCGGTGATCCCGAACGCGCGGGCCACCTCGGCGACCTCGGCCCCGGGCCGCTCCCGCAGGTAGGTCACCAGCGACAGCATCCGCCTGGTCTGGTCGATCGCATTGCTCATGCGTCCACCTCGATTCGCTCGGCGGGCGCTTCGCACGACGCGCCCCTCTTGACGGTTCGCTCTCCCCCGGCCTCCGGCCGGGGGTACCCCCAACGCTCGCTCACGCCCGCACACCCTCCACGTCCAGCCCGGCGACCGCCCGCAGCCGCTCGATCACGTCGGCCCGCAGCTCCTCCGGCCCGAGCACCACGACGTCCGGCCCGAACTCGGCGAGGTCGGCGCCCAGCCCGTTGCCGTACGGGATCTCCAGTTCGTCCCAGACCTCGTCGACCCGCCCGGTGCTCAGCGCCTTGGTGCGCAGCGGGAACCCGGCGCCCCGGCGGACCCGGACGGTCGCGGTGGCCGTGGCACCCTCACCGGCGAACTTGGCGACGGTCGCCCGCACGTCCACGTGCTCCGGCACGGTCCGGAGGAACGCGCCGGTCTTCGCCCGCACCTTGCCGGTGATCCGGCTGAGCCGGAACACCCGAGCGTCGCCCCGGTCGCGGTCCCAGCCGGCCAGGTACCAGTGCCCGCGCCAGCACTCCAGCGCCCACGGCTCGACGCTGCGCTGCTCGACGGCGGCGGCCCCGGCCTTGCGGTACTCGAAGGTGACCGGGCGGCGGTCCCGGGCGGCGGTGAGCAGCGGCTCGAACGCGGCCTCCCGGGCGGGGATGCGCGGCTCCAGGGCGGAGCGCCCCTCGGCCTCGGCGAACGGCACCCCGGCAGCCCGCAGCTTCTGCAGCGCGCCGCTCGCGGCCCCGGACATCTTGGCCTGCTGCCAGACCCGCGCGGCCAGCGTCAGCGCGGCCGCCTCCTCGGCGTCCAGGGCGATCTCGGGCAGCCGGTTGCGGTCGGCGCGGGCCAGGTAGCCGAGCTCGCCGTCCAGGGCGTTCTCGTCGACGTCGATCACCAGGCCGAGCTCGCGCAGGTCGTCCTTGTCCCGCTCGAACATCCGGTTGAAGGCGTCCTCGCTGCTGTTCTGCCAGGCCTCGCGGTACGCCTCGGTGGATTCCCGCAGCTCCTTCTTGGAGAGCGGACGTCTGGTGTTCATCAGGCACAGGGCGAGATTCATCAGCCGCTCTGCCTTCGCGATCGCCATCGCTGACCCTTCCGGTGTGCCGCGCCGCGCGCGGGGTGCGCCGCCGGGCGATCGTCACCCGGCGGGACCGACCGTACCGGTAGCGGTACGCACCGCAAAAGCCGCCTCCCGCCCTGCCCGTTCACAGACGTGCCCGTGGGCCGGGCCCCGGAAGGGGTCCGGCCCACGGGCACGTCAGGCTCAGACGCCCAGCAGGTCGACCACGAAGATCAGGGTCGAGTGCGGCGGGATCAGCGGCGACGGCGACTGCGCACCGTACGCCAGGTGCGACGGGATGACCAGCTCGCGGCGGCCGCCGACCTTCATGCCGACGACGCCCTGGTCCCAGCCCTTGATGACGCGGCCGGCGCCCAACGGGAAGCGGAACTCGTTGGGGCTCCGGTTCCAGCTGGCGTCGAACTCCTCGCCGGTCTCGAAGGTCACGCCGACGTAGCGGACGCTGACGACCTGGCCCGGCTTGGCCTCCTCGCCGTCACCGACGACGATGTCGCGGATCTGCAGCTCGGTCGGAGCGTCGCCGCCCGGGAAATCGATCTCAGGCTTCTCGTTGAGGCTCACAGTCCCTCTTCTCACGGTTTTCTCTGCATCCATGACCAAGCGGCGGGCGCCCGCACCCAGGTCCGCCCCTCAACAACAGTAAGGGCGACGGACCACGGTACGGGCGCCCGCCGCCCGTACGGGACCGGCCACGCGGCCGGTCCCGAAGGTCACACGCACTATTCTCACCCGAAAGTGGATCAGCCCTGACCGGCGTCCAGGATGTCCACCACGAACACCAGCGGCGCGTTGGCCGGGATGTCCCCCTGGCCCTTGTCGCCGTAGGCGAGCGCCGCCGGGATCACCAGCTCGACCCGGCTGCCGACGGTCTGGCCCGCCAGGCCCTGGTCCCAGCCCTGGATGACCTGGCCGCCGCCGACGGGGAAGCTGAACGCCTGGCCCTTGCCGAGCGAGGAGTCGAAGACCTTGCCGTCCTTGAACAGCGCGCCGGTGTACTGGACGACGACCTTCTCGCCCTTCTCCACCACCGGGCCGGTGCCCTTGATCAGGACGTGCGTCTTCAGCTCGGTCGGGTCGGCCGCGCCGGCCACCGGGGTGATGTCGGCCGGCTTCTTGCCGTTGTCCTTGACCTGCGGGAAGCCCGCCGGCGGCGGGGTGACCGTCCCGCTCACCGTCGCGTCGGGCGCGGTGGTGTTGCGGATGTCGATCACGAAGATCAGGTTGTCCTTGGCCCCGATCGACATGTCCGGCTTGCCCTGCGCGCCGAACGCCGCGGCCGGCGGCGCCACCACGAGGACCCGGCTGCCGGCCTTCTTGCCGAGCACCGCCTGGTCCAGCGCCGGGATCAGCGCGTCCGTGCCGGCCTGGAAGATCTGCTGCTTCTGGCCCTGGTCGAAGGAGCTCGGGATGTCCTTGCCGGTGTTCCAGTTCTTCGCGGTGTAGTCCACGGTGGTCCAGTTGCTCTTGTCCACCTTCGGGCCGGTGCCCTCGGACAGCACCTTGACCACGAACGAGCCGTCGGGCTGGTCGGACGGCACCTGGATGTCGGCCTTCTTGCCGAAGTCGCCGGCGATCGTCGGCAGGACCTTGGCGTCGTCCTTGATCGGCGGCACCGGGTCGGCGGTCGGCGTCGGCGGGGCGGTCTTGGCCGCTTCCGGCTTGGCCTCCGAGGAGTTGTCCCGGTTGACCATGTAGAGCGTCACACCGCTGCCGACCAGCAGCACCGCGAGCACCGTGCCCAGGATCACGCCCAGCCGGCCCACCGACGGCGGGTTCTCGTCGTACCCGGCCTCGGAGCTGTCGACCTTGCGCACGTTGGAGGCGAAGATCTGCGGTTCCTCGGTCTTCGTACCGCCCGCCGCCCGCGGCTTGTCGTCCGTTCCGCCCCAGCCGGCCTGCTGCTTCAGGATCGACGGCGGCACGACGATCGACTCGCCATCGCCCGGCAGCGGGCCGCCGGGACGCGACGCCGCCGGGTCACCCGCGGATCCGTCGTTCGCCGCGGTATCCGACCCGCCGGGGTTCGGCGCTTTCTCAGTCATGACTCCCCATCCATCTCGCCACAGGTCATTCGAGGTCTGCCGCCGGCACGGTGAGCGCCGGTTTGCCGTCGCACCGTCCGCCCGGGCCCCGGGCGCCGGCGGCGCCTGCCACAGTGCGAGGGCAGTATGACAGTTCAGGATGAGGGCGGGCGCTTCAGTGTGCGAGCGCCCGCCCAAGCGTACGGAATCCTGCCGGAGTCTTCCTAGACCGCTTCCAGAATGTCGATCACGAACACCAGCGTGGAGTTCGGCGGCACAGAGCCCTGCGCCTGGTCCTTGTACCCGAGCGCGGGCGGCACCACCAGCTCCACCCGGCTGCCGACGTTCTGGCCCACCAACCCCTTGTCCCAGCCCTCGATCACGCTCCCGGTGCCGATCTGCACCGCCTGCGCGCCGCCGTGCGTCCAGGACGAGTCGAACTGCTGGCCGTTGCTCCAGAGCACCCCGGTGTACTGCACCACCAGCGTCTGCCCGGTCTTGACCTGCTTGCCCTCGCCCTTGATCAGCACCTGTTGCTGGAGGTCGGTGGGCGCGGCCTGCCCGGCCGGGATCGTGATCGTCGCCGCGGCCTTGCCGTTGTCCTTGACCTGCGGCAGGTTCGCCGGCGGCTGGGTCATCGTGCCGGTCAGCGTCGAGTCCTGCGGCAGGCTCCCCATGATGTCGAGCACGAACACCACCGTGTCGCCCTTGCCCACGCCCAGCTGGCTGCTGCCCTGGTCGCCGAAGGCCGCCGCCGGCGGGGCCACCACGAGGACCCGGCTGCCGGCCTTCTTGCCGATCACGCTCTGGTCGAAGGCCGGCACCAGCTGACCGCTGCCCGCCTGGTACAGCTGCGGCTTGCCGCCCGCGTCGTACGAGCTCGGCAGGTCCTTGCCGGTGGTCCAGTCCGTCGCCGTGTAGTTGACCGTCACCCAGTCGCCCTTGTTCACCGCCGCCCGGTCGCCCTCGCTGACCGTGTTCACCACGAACTGGCCGCTGGGCTGCTGGCCCTCGGGGATGGCGATGGTCGCCTTGCTGCCGAAACCGCCACCCGAAAGCGTGGGCATCGGCGAGGCCTCGTTGACCGGAGTGGGCACGGTCGGGGCCGCGCTGGCCGTGGTCGGCGTCGCCGGGCCGGCCGCCTTGGTCGAACTGCTGCAGGCGACCACCAGCAGCAGCGGAAGGGTGATCAGCAAACCGGCGGTGCGGCGCACGGTGGTCCTAACTGTCGTTCGAAGTCGGCTCTCCTGACTCGACGGACAGCGTATGCCCCGCACGAGTCCGGCCCCGGTAGACACCACCGGAGCCGGCTCTGCTGACCTGATCATGGGTCCTTGATCACATCCGGGATCACATCCCGGCGATCAGCTTCTCCACCCGCTCGTCCACCGAGCGGAACGGGTCCTTGCACAGGACCGTGCGCTGCGCCTGGTCGTTCAGCTTCAGGTGCACCCAGTCCACCGTGAAGTCCCGGCGCTGCTCCTGCGCCCGGCGGATGAAGTCCCCGCGCAGCCGGGCCCTCGTGGTCTGCGGCGGGATCGACTTGGCCTCGAAGGTCTTGAGGTCGGTGGTCACCCGCTGCGCCTGCCCCTTGCCCTGGAGCAGGTAGAACAGGCCGCGGCGGCGGTGGATGTCGTGGTACGCGAGGTCGATCTGCGCCACCCGCGGGTTGGACATGCTCATCTGGTGCTTCTCGCGGTAGCGCTCGATGAGCTTGTACTTCATGATCCAGTCGATCTCGGTGGCCACCCCGTCCAGCCGCTCGGTCCGGACGGCCTCCAGCGTGCGGCCCCACAGGTCGAGGACCCGGGCGACGGTGCCGGTGTTGATGCCCTTGCGGTCGGCGAACTCCAGCGCCTTGGTGTAGTACTCCTCCTGGATGTCCAGCGCACTGGCCTCCCGCCCGTTGGCGAGCCGCACCTGGTGGGTGCCGGTGAGGTCGTGGCTGACCTCGCGGATCGCCCGGATCGGGTTCTCCAGGGTGAGGTCGCGCATCACCACGCCGGCCTCGATCAGCCGCAGCACCAGGTCGGTGGCGCCGACCTTGAGCAGCGTCGTGGTCTCCGACATGTTGGAGTCGCCGACGATCACGTGCAGCCGCCGGTAGCGCTCGGCGTCCGCGTGCGGCTCGTCGCGGGTGTTGATGATCGGGCGGGAGCGGGTGGTGGCGGAGCTGACGCCCTCCCAGATGTGCTCGGCCCGCTGGCTCACGCAGTACACCGCGCCGCGCGGGGTCTGCAACACCTTGCCCGCGCCGCAGATCAGTTGGCGGGTCACCAGGAACGGGATCAGCACGTCGGCCAGCCGGGAGAACTCGCCGTGCCGGGCCACCAGATAGTTCTCGTGGCAGCCGTAGGAGTTGCCGGCCGAGTCGGTGTTGTTCTTGAAGAGGTAGACGTCCCCCGCGATGCCCTCCTCGTGCAGCCGCCGCTCGGCGTCCACCAGGAGTCCTTCGAGGATGCGCTCGCCCGCCTTGTCGTGCGTCACCAGCTCGACCACGTCGTCGCATTCGGGGGTGGCGTACTCGGGGTGGGAGCCGACGTCGAGGTAGAGCCGGGCGCCGTTGCGCAGGAACACGTTGCTGCTGCGGCCCCAGGAGACGACGCGGCGGAACAGGTACCGCGCCACCTCGTCCGGCGACAGCCGCCGCTGCCCGCGGAACGTGCAGGTGACCCCGTACTCGTTCTCCAGCCCGAAGATCCGGCGGTCCATGAGCACTCCTTTTTCCAGTCGGAGCTGTCCGAAACCGCCTCCACGACGACGTGGAGCCGCCGCAGGGGCACCGGAGTCCCGTGCGGCGATCGCCTCGCCGCACGGGACACCGAAGGCACTACTCGTCCGACGGCGGGGTGGCCGCCGGCTTCTCCTCGTCGTCCGCCGCCGCGGACTGGTCCCCGTCGAGCAGCCGGCCGAGCTGGCCGCCCAGGATCCGCTTGAACTTCCGCTGCTGGAACCGCTGGCGGTCGAGGACGGCCACCTCCAGCTGTTCCGGGGTCAGCGTGCGCGCCGAGCCGCCGTTGGGGTCGCGGGCGAGCGAGTCGACGGCGAGCCGGACCGCCTCGCTCAGCACCATCCCGCTGCGGTGGCGCTGGCCCAGGTGGTTGCCGATGGAGTCGGCGTTGCCGCCGACCACCACGTAGTTCTTCTCGTCGACGATCGAACCGTCCGGGGTGAGGCGGTAGATCTGGTCTTCTTCGGTCGTCCGGCCGACCTCGGCGACGACCAGCTCGACCTCGTACGGCTTCTCGCCGACCGAGGAGAAGATGGTGCCGAGGGTCTGGGCGTAGAGGTTGGCGAGGCCGCGGGCGGTGACGTCGGCCCGGTCGTAGGAGTAGCCGCGCAGGTCGGCGTAGCGGACGCCACCGATGCGCAGGCTCTCGAACTCGTTGTAGCGGCCGACCGCCGCGAAGGCGATCTTGTCGTAGATCTCGGAGACCTTGTGCAGCGCCCGCGAGGTGTTCTCGGCGACGAAGACGATGCCGTCGGCGTAGGTGAGCACGACCACGCTGCGACCGCGCGCGATGCCCTTGCGGGCGTACTCCGCGCGGTCCGCCATGGCCTGCTGGGGCGAGACGTAGAACGGTGTCGACACCGGCGGTCGTCCCTTTCCTGTGAGGTAGCGGCTAGAGCAGCGGGGCCTGCGGGCCGTTGGGGTGGGCGAGGCGCTGGTCGGTGATGGAGACGGCGATCTGCGCGACCTCCGGCTCGGTGAGCCGGCGGAAGCCGTCCTCGGTGATCAGCGAGACGATCGGGTAGATCTTGCGGGCGAGGTCGGGACCGCCGGTGGCGGAATCGTCGTCGGCCGCGTCGTAGAGCGCCTGGACGACCAGGGTGCTGGCCTGCTCGGCCGTCAGGTCGTCCCGGTAGAGCTTCTTCATCGAGCCGCGGGCGAAGACCGAGCCGGAGCCGGTGGCCGCGAAGCCGCGCTCCTCGGAGCGCCCACCGGTGACGTCGTAGCTGAAGATCCGGCCGCGGCCGAGGTCGAGGTCGTAGCCGGCGAACATCGGCACCACCGCGAGGCCCTGCATCGCCATGCCGAGGTTGCCCCGGATCATGCTGGTGAGCCGGTTGGCCTTGCCCTCCAGGGAGAGCGTGGTGCCCTCGATCTTCTCGTAGTGCTCCAGCTCCAGCTGGAACAACCGGACCATCTCGACCGCGAGGCCGGCGGTGCCGGCGATGCCGACCGCGCTGTACTCGTCCGCCGGGAACACCTTCTCGATGTCCCGCTGGGCGATCACGTTGCCCATGGTCGCGCGGCGGTCACCGGCGATGACCACACCACCGCCGAACACCGCGGCAACGATCGTGGTCCCGTGCGGGGCCTCGACCACCGCCCCCTCGGGGAGCGCGCGACGGCCGGGGATCAACTCCGGCTTGTGCTCGGCGAGGAAGTCGAGGAACGACGAGGACCCCGGGGTCAGGAAGGCAGCCGGTAGACGCCCGGTGCCACGAGTGTTGGCTTCCACACGATTCCTTCCAGGTAGCTTGAAGCGCGCAATGCCCGCACCCTACCCGCCCGACGATCACTGTCCACGCGTGGAGGGGCCGGAGCCGGGCGGGCGGACGGCCGTGGCCGCCCGGCCGCCCCCGACGGTCACGACCGTGAATTCCGGAATGCCCGCGGCGGGCTATTGCCCACCCTTCTGGACAAAGCCGCGCACGAAATCCTCGGCATTCGACTCCAAGACCTCGTCGATTTCGTCCAGGACCGCGTCGACGTCGTCGCTCAGTTTTTCCTGGCGCTCCTTGAGGTCGTCGGAATTCTGGGTGTCCGCGGCCTGCTCCTCGACCTCCTCGGAAGAGCGGTTCGCCCGCTGCTGGCCGCCGCCGGTGTCCTTGCTCGCCATTTCCCTCACCCCGCTCGAATCGTCTGGCACGGTTGGGTCGATGCTTGCTGCACCGACCCTATACACAAGGTGCGACTGCCGCTCCCGGTTTGCCGGTGGCGCTTCCTGTCCAACACCCGCTGCCACCCCGGATGATTCCCATTCGGCGGACGTTCACCCGTGGTGATCAAAAAGTTACCCGCCGGAGAGCACCCGGAGCAGGTCCTCGGCCGTCCGGCAGCGGTCCAGCAGTTCCTTGACGTGGTTGCGGGTGCCGCGCAGCGGCTCCAGGGTGGGCACCCGCTGCAGCGAGTCGCGGCCCGGCAGGTCGAAGATGACCGAGTCCCAGGACGCCGCCGCCACGTGCTCCGCGTACTGCTCCAGGCAGCGCCCGCGGAAGTACGCCCTGGTGTCCGCCGGGGGCTTGGAGACGGCCCGCTCGACCTCCTCCTCGGTGACCAGCCGCTCGAACCTGCCGCGGGCCACCAGGCGGTTGTAGAGGCCCTTCTCGGGCCGTACGTCGCTGTACTGGAGGTCGACCAGGTGCAGCCGCGGGTTGTCCCACTGCAGGGCGTCCCGGCTGCGGTAGCCCTCCAGGATCTCCCGCTTGGCGATCCAGTCCAACTGGCGCGAGAGCGACATCGGGTCGCGCTCCAGCCGGCCGAGGACGTCCTCCCAGCGCGCCAGGACGTCCACCGTCTGCTCGTCCGCGTCGGTGCCGAAGCGGTCCTCGACGTACTTGCGCGCGAGCTCGAAGTACTCCAGCTGAAGCTGGACGGCGGTGAGCTTGCGCCCGTTGCGCAGGGTGATCAGGTGCTTGAGGGACGGGTCGTGGGAGACCCGGTGCAGGGTGCGCACCGGCTGGTCGACGGCGAGGTCGGAGGCGATGAAGGAGTCCTCGATCATCGACAGGACCAGCGAGGTGGTGCCCAGCTTGAGGTAGGTGGAGACCTCGGAGAGGTTGGCGTCCCCGATGATCACGTGCAGCCGGCGGTACTTCTCGGCGTCGGCGTGCGGTTCGTCGCGGGTGTTGATGATCGGCCGCTTGAGGGTGGTCTCCAGGCCTACCTCGACCTCGAAGTAGTCCGCCCGCTGGCTGATCTGGAAGCCGTGCGCGGAGCCGTCCTGGCCGATGCCGACCCGGCCCGCGCCGGTGACCACCTGGCGGGAGACGAAGAAGGGGGTGAGGTGGCGGACGATGTCGGCGAACGGCGTCGCCCGCTTCATCAGGTAGTTCTCGTGGGTGCCGTAGGAGGCGCCCTTGTTGTCGGTGTTGTTCTTGTACAGGTGGATCTTCTGCCCGTTGGGCAGTTCCAGCGCGCGCTGCGCGGCGGCCGCCATGATCCGTTCGCCGGCCTTGTCCCACAGCACGGCGTCGCGCGGGTTGGTGACCTCGGGCGAGCTGTACTCGGGGTGCGCGTGGTCCACGTAGAACCGGGCCCCGTTGGTGAGGATGACGTTGGCGAGGCCGATGTCCTCGTCGGTCAGCTGGCTGGCGTCCGCCACCTCGCGCGCGAGGTCGAAGCCCCGTGCGTCGCGCAGCGGGTTCTCCTCCTCGAAGTCCCAGCGGGCCCGCCGAGCCCGGTGCATCGCCGCCGCGTACGCGTTGACGATCTGGGACGAGGTGAGCATGGCGTTGGCGTTGGGGTGCCCGGGCACGGAGATTCCGTACTCGGTCTCGATGCCCATCACGCGCCGTACGGTCATGCGGCCCTCCTTGCCCGGTGTGCCGCCCCCCTGGGCGGAACACGCTGACGTACCGCTGAACAACACCGGCGCCGGCGGTCTGCCCGCGAACGGTGCGTCGAGCCTAGAACGCGGTGCCGACGGCCGGGCCCCGAGACGCGCCGTCCGGCTGCGGGGCCGCGAGGCGCCACAGCCGGACGGGGTGCGTGCTGCTCCGGGGACCGGTGCCGGCCCGGGGTCTAGCGGTTACAGGTACTGCCCCGTGTTGGCGACAGTGTCGATCGAGCGGCCGGACTCGGCGCCCTGCTTGCCGGTGACCAGCGTGCGGATGAAGACGATCCGCTCGCCCTTCTTGCCGGAGATGCGGGCCCAGTCGTCCGGGTTGGTGGTGTTGGGCAGGTCTTCGTTCTCCTTGAACTCGTCCACACAGGCGGCGAGCAGGTGGGAGACGCGAAGACCACGCTGACCGTGGTCGAGGAAGTCCTTGATGGCCATCTTCTTCGCGCGGTCGACGATGTTCTGGATCATCGCGCCGGAGTTGAAGTCCTTGAAGTACAGGACCTCCTTGTCCCCGTTGGCGTAGGTGACCTCCAGGAAGCGGTTGTCCTCGGTCTCCGAGTACATCCGCTCCACGACCGACTGGATCATCGCGGCCACGGTGGTCTCCACCGAGCCTTCGTGCTCCTTGAGGTCGTCCGGGTGGAACGGCAGCGAGGCCTTCAGGTACTTGGAGAAGATGTCCTTCGCGGCCTCGGCGTCCGGGCGCTCGATCTTGATCTTGACGTCCAGGCGGCCGGGCCGCAGGATCGCCGGGTCGATCATGTCCTCGCGGTTGGAGGCGCCGATGACGATGACGTTCTCCAGGCCCTCCACACCGTCGATCTCGGCGAGCAGCTGCGGGACGATGGTGTTCTCCACGTCCGAGCTGACACCCGAGCCACGGGTGCGGAACAGCGACTCCATCTCGTCGAAGAAGACGATGACGGGCGTGCCCTCGCTCGCCTTCTCCCGGGCCCGCTGGAAGACCAGCCGGATCTGCCGCTCGGTCTCGCCCACGTACTTGTTGAGCAGCTCGGGGCCCTTGATGTTGAGGAAGTAGCTCTTGCCCTGGGGGCGGCCGGTGACCTCGGCGACCTTCTTGGCCAGCGAGTTGGCGACCGCCTTGGCGATCAGCGTCTTGCCGCAGCCGGGCGGGCCGTAGAGCAGGACGCCCTTGGGCGGGCGCAGCTCGTACTCCTTGAAGAGGTCGGAGTGCAGGTAGGGCAGCTCGACCGCGTCACGGATCAGCTCGATCTGGTTGTTCAGGCCGCCGATCTGGCGGTAGTCGATGTCCGGGACCTCCTCGAGGACCAGCTCCTCGACCTCGGACTTCGGCACGACCTCGTACACGTAGCCGGAGCGGGGCTCCAGCAGCAGTGCGTCCCCCGCCCGGACGGTGGTCCCGCGCAGCGGTTCGGCGAGGCGCACCACGCGTTCCTCGTCGGTGTGGCCGATGACCAGCGCGCGCTCGCCGTCCTCCAGGACCTCCTTGAGGGTGACGATCTCGCCGATGCGCTCGAAGGCCATCGCGTCCACGATGTTGAGGGCCTCGTTGAGCATCACTTCCTGGCCGCGCCGCAGCTCGTCCAGTTCGACGTTGGGGCTGACGTTGACGCGGAGCTTCCGCCCGCCGGTGAAGATGTCGGCGGTGCCGTCCTCGTTCGCCTGCAGGAAGGTGCCGAAGCCGGCGGGGGGCTGGGCCAGCCGGTCCACTTCCTCCTTGAGCGCGACGATCTGGTCGCGGGCCTCGCGCAGCGTGGAGGCGAGTCGTTCGTTCTGGGCGGTCACGCCGGCCAGGTTGGTCTGGAGCTCGACGATCCGCTCTTCGAGGATTCTCGAATTGCGCGGCGAGTCGGCGAGCTTGCGGCGCAGGACGGCGATTTCCTGCTCAAGGTACGAGACCTGAGCGGTCTCGTCGGAACCACGAGCGGGCCTGCCGGTGCTGCGGTTGTAGTCGTCATCGTGGGCTGCCACGGTCCTCACCTCCTCCGGGGAGCTGGACGCTTCCAGACCCTACCTGGGACCAGGGGTCCGTAAACCCCTAGATCAAGAAAGATGGAACGGGCGTGTCCGATCTTCGCCCTCGCGTGCTTCCCCTCTGCTAAGGGGATACCCACCGCGCACCACCCAAAGCGGACCAGATGTATCGTCGAGCGAGTCGATATCCGATCGCGACCGACGCATGGGGTCCGATCGTTGTACGAATGGCGGGAATGCCCTCACAAAGGGGCGACCCGGGACAGAAACGGCGGAGAGCGATGTCGGTGACCGAGCGGACGGCGGCGGACGAGGCCCTGGAGGTGTGGATCGACCAGGACCTCTGCACCGGTGACGGCATCTGCGCGCAGTACGCACCCGAGGTCTTCGAGCTCGACATCGACGGCCTCGCGTACGTGAAGGGCCCGGACGACGAGCTGCGCCAGCAGCCCGGGGAGACGGCCCCGGTGCCGCTGACGCTGCTTCAGGATGTCGTGGACTCGGCGAAGGAGTGCCCGGGCGACTGCATCCACGTGCGCCGGGTGGCCGACCGGGTCGAGGTGTACGGGCCGGACGCCGAATAGCGGCGAAGCAGAACAGGCGCCTCAGGTCTCGGTGTTCGGGGCGGTGGTCCGGGTACGCACCCAGCCGCCGCCCTTGTGCGTCCAGGTGAGGTCGAGTGAGAGGTCCGGGCTGAAGCGCGGGACGTCGTCGCTCGAATACCCCTGCGCGTGGCCGGTGATGGTGCCGTCGGAGCGCAGTTCGAGCCGGGTGACGGTGAGGTTCTCGCGCTCGGAGACGAGGGTCGCGAGGACGACGGGCCGGTCGGCGGTGCCGCCGAGGAGGTAGACGGCGTCCGGCGGGGTGCCGGTCTCGGCGGCGCAGTGCGCGGCGACGACGGTGCTGGGCCGGCCGTCGCCGAGGTCGGCGGTCAGGCTGACCGTGGCCTTGACCGGGAACGGGCCGCAGTCGAGCGGGAGTTGGGCCTTGGCCGGATCGGGGGCGAGGGCCGCCGGGGCGGCCCTCGGGGTGCCGCGGACGGGTACCGGGGTGCCGGTCGCGGGCGAGGCGGCGAGGGCGGCGGTCACGACGGCGCCGCAGCCGGTGAGCGCGAGGGCCCAGTGCCACGGGGCGGTTCGAGCGTGGCCGGGCCGGGTGCGGCCCGCCGGGGTCTGCTGTCCAGCCGTCGTCCCGACCGCGGTCTCCACCAGGCGTCCCCTCCAGTGGTCTGTGTGAGCTGGCATCGTCCCACATCACGGTGGCCGTCCGGTGACCGGGGCGGGAACGGCGAAGGGGTGGCACGGACGCGTCCGTGCCACCCCTTCTTCGACGGTCGTGCGTCAGCCGAGGTCGGTCGTCTCCGCCTCGGCGGCGCGGGCGGCGGCCCGGGCGGCCGCCCGCTCCTGCAGGGTCGGCTCGGGCGCCCCGCTCTCGTAGTCCTCGCCGTACGCGCCCTTGGCCGGACGGCGGCGGCGCAGCGGCGGCTCGACGCCGTCGGCGAGGCGCCGGGCGGTGAGCAGGAAGCCGGTATGACCGATCATCCGGTGGTCCGGGCGGACGGCCAGGCCCTCCAGGTGCCAGGTGCGGACCATGGTCTCCCAGGCCTGCGGCTCGGTGAAGGTGCCGTGGTCGCGCAGCGCCTCGACGGTCTTGGACATCTGCGTGGTGGTGGCCACGTAGCAGCAGATGAGGCCGCCGGGGACGAGCGCCTTGGAGGCGACGTCCAGGCACTCCCAGGGGGCGAGCATGTCGAGGATGATGCGGTCGACGTCGGTCTCGACCAGGTTGTCCTGGAGGTCGCCGACGGTGAGCTTCCACGCCGGGTGCGACCCGCCGAAGTAGCGCTCGACGTTCGCCTTGGCGATGTCGGCGAAGTCCTGCCGGCGCTCGTAGGAGGCCAGCATGCCCTGCTCGCCGACGGCGCGCAGCAGGTAGGTACTGAGCGCGCCGGAGCCGACGCCGGCCTCGACCACGCGGGCACCCGCGAAGATGTCGGCCATCGCGAGGATCTGACCCGCGTCCTTGGGGTAGATCACGGCGGCGCCGCGCGGCATGGACAGGACGTAGTCGGGGAGCAGGGGACGCAGCGCGAGGTACGGGACGTTCCCCGTGGTGCGCACGACCGTGCCCTCGGGGGCGCCGATCAGCTCGTCGTGCGGGAACGCACCCTTGTGGGTGTGGAACTGGTTCCCGGCCTGGAGCGTGAACGTGTAGTGGCGACCCTTGGGGTCGGTCAGCTGGACCTGGTCCCCGACCTGGAAGGGCCCGCGTCGGCGGGCGGCACCGGTCGGTTCGGACATGCGGACAATCCTAAGGGAAGTGCGCGCTCCCGCCCGACGTGGGCCTCTGGTCAAGCCCTACCGGCGCCCCGCGACGGCGGCGGTGAGGCGCTGCTCGATGTCGGTGAGCGCGGCGACGCCGTACACCCGGCCGTCGGCCTCGACCACCAGGTACTCCCCGGCGGGGGTGGCGCGCACGGCGCGCAGGAGGTCCTCGCCGGTGAGCTCGGCGCTGAGCCGCAGGCCGGGTTCGAGGTCGCGGGCGAGCGGGCCGACGGCGACCCACGGGCGGCGGTGCTCGGGCACGGCGCGCACGGCGGACTCGCGGACGATGGCGACCGGCTCGCCCCGGCCGTCCACCACGACCACGGCCCCGGCCTGGGCCTCGCGGGCGCGCCGCAGCGCCTCGCCGAGCGGGGTGTCGGCGGTGACCTCGACGGCCCGGCGGGCGAGGTCGCGCAGCCGCAGCCCGGGCAGGGCCTCCTTGAGCCGGGCGTTGCGCACGCTGCCGCCGGCGCCGTTCCAGATGATCGCGGCGAGGACGGCGGCGATGACGGCGTCGACCATGGTGTCGGTGCCGGTCCGCTCGACGCCGCGGGAGGCGCTCATCAGGGGCAGCCCGATCAGGACGGCGATGGCCAGCGCCCGCCCCACCCACGCGGCGACGACGGTGCCGGTCATCGGCTTGCCGCTGACCGCCCAGACGACCGCGCGCAGCATCCGGCCGCCGTCCAGCGGCAGTCCGGGCAGCAGGTTGAACGCGGCGACGACGAGGTTGGAGACCATCAGGCCGGTGAGCAGCACCCCCGGCACCGAGGCGAGCTCCACGGCCCGCGTGGCGAGGTAGAAGACCCCGCCGAGCACGAGCGAGAGCAGCGGGCCGACGAAGGCCAGCCAGAACTCCCGCCACGGCGTCTCGGCCTCGTTCTCGATCTCGGAGACGCCGCCGAAGAACTGCAGCTGGATCCGCCGCACACCGAGCCGGTAGCGCAGCGCGACCAGGGTGTGGGCGAGTTCGTGCACCAGGACGGAGGCGTAGAAGGCGACGGCGAAGGAGAACGCGACCAGGTAGCGCGAGCCGCCGAGCTCCGGCAGGACGCCGCCCAGCTGGCCGCCGAACACCCAGGTGATCAGGGCCGCGATGACGAACCAGGACGGGGTGACGTAGATCGGCACGCCGAACGGGCGGCCCATGAGGAGGCCGCCGCCGCGCTCCGGCGGCTCGGGCGGCCGGCCGGGCGGGCGACCGCCGCCGTCCGGTGGCTGGTCGGAGGTCTGCTGCCCCCTGCTGTCGCTCACCGTGATCCCTTCGGTCGTCTCCCCCGAGTTGCGCCGGTGTGCCCACGCTACGTGATCTCGACGGCACCGCGCCCTGCGCCCCTCTGTCTGCCCTCATACCCACTGGCGGAGTCCCTGCGCGGCCACGTGACAGCACGGTGGCAGCGGGATGGCAGCGAGGGGCAATAGGGTCGTAGCCATGCAGCAGACCGACACCACCAGTGCCGCCGGGGCCCCGGCGCGCCCGGCGGCGCCCCCGACCGGCCTGTCCCCGTCCCGCGCGGGTGACTTCCTCACCTGCCCGCTGCTGTACCGGCTGCGGGTGATCGACCGGCTGCCGGAGCCGCCGAGCGCGGCGGCGACCAGGGGCACGCTGGTGCACGCGGTACTGGAGCGGCTGTTCGACAGCCCGGCCGCCGAGCGGACGCCGGAGCGGGCGCTCGGCCTGCTGCGCCCGCAGTGGGAGCGGCTGCTGGGCGAGCGCCCGGAGCTGGGCGGGCTGTTCCCGGACGACCCGGACGGCACGGCGCTCACCCGCTGGCTGGCGGACGCGGAGAAGCTGGTCGGGCAGTGGTTCCGGCTGGAGGACCCGACCCGGCTGCACCCGGTGGAGCGCGAGCTGTACGTCGAGACGGCCCTGGAGTCGGGCCTGCTGCTGCGTGGCTACATCGACCGGGTCGACGTCGCCCCGACCGGCGAGGTCCGCCTCGTGGACTACAAGACCGGCCGGGCGCCCTCGCGGGACTTCGAGGGCAAGGCGATGTTCCAGATGAAGTTCTACGCGCTGGTGGTGTGGCGCTGGAAGGGTGTGATCCCCAAGCGGCTCCAGCTGGTCTACCTCGGCGGGGGCGGGGACGTCGTCTCGTACGACCCGGACGAGGCGGACCTGCTCGCGGTGGAGCGCAAGCTGCAGGCGCTCTGGGAGCGGATCACCCACGCGGTGGCCACCGGGGACTTCCCGGCCACCCGCAACCGGCTCTGCGACTGGTGCGACCACCAGGCCAGCTGCCCGGAGTTCGGCGGGACTCCCCCGCCGTACCCGCTGCCGGTGCCGGCCTGAGAATTCCCGGCGCCGCGGGCCGGGCGGGAATTCCCGGGCCGGCACTTGGCCCGTACGTCTGAAGAGGACGATCCCACGGGGGATCCGAACGGCAAGGAGTCCTAGTGACGATCCGAGTGCTGCTGGTCGACGACCAGCCGCTGCTGCGCACCGGTTTCCGGATGATCCTGGAGGCCGAGTCCGACCTGGTGGTGGTCGGTGAGGCCGGCGACGGTCAGCAGGCGCTGGACCAGGTCCGGGCGCTGCAGCCCGACGTGGTGCTGATGGACATCCGGATGCCCAGGATGGACGGCGTCGAGGCGACCCGCCGGATCGCCGGCCCGGGGCGGGACGGCCCGGCCAAGGTGCTGGTGCTGACCACCTTCGACCTGGACGAGTACGTGGTGGAGGCGCTGCGTGCGGGTGCCAGCGGCTTCCTGCTGAAGGACGTGCCGGCCGAGGAGCTGGTGCAGGCGATCCGGGTGGTCGCGGACGGCGCGGCGATGCTGGCGCCGAGCATCACCCGGCGGCTGCTGGACATGTACGCCACCAAGCTGCCGTCGGGCGAGGAGGCGCCGCCGCAGGCGCTGAACGCGCTCACCGAGCGGGAGTTGGAGGTGCTGAAGCTGGTGGCGCGCGGGCTGTCGAACGCGGAGATCGCGGCCGAGCTGTTCGTCAGCGAGACGACCGTGAAGACGCACGTGGGCCACGTCCTGACGAAGCTCCAGCTGCGGGACCGCGTGCAGGCGGCGGTGTACGCGTACGAGAGCGGGCTGGTGCGGCCGGGCACCCTGTAGGCGTTCCGCGAAACGGCGACGGCCCGTCCGCTCCCCTCTGCGGGGAAGCGGACGGGCCGTCGCGTCAGGTGCTACTTCGCGCCGCGTCCGATCTCCCAGAAGCGGAAGACGCCCGTGGTGTCGACGGTGGACTCGACGCCGGTGACGTACGAGCGGGCCGCGTAGAACGCCTTGTCCTGGAACAGCGGGACGAGCGGCACGTTGTCGGCGACGATCGACTGGATCTGGTTGTAGTTGTTGGCCGCCGCGCCCCGGTCGGTCATCTTGAGGCCGTCCGGCACCAGCTTCTGGCTGATCCGCGGGTCGTCCCAGCCGTCGTGGTAGACGCCGCCGTCGACGACCAGCGGGCTGATGTAGTTGTCGGCGTCCGGGTAGTCGGCGAACCAGCTGAGGATGTAGACCTGGTACTTGCCGTCGGCGAAGCCGGCCTTGTACTTGTCCCAGTCGGGCTCCTGCTGGACCGTCACCTGGAACAGCCCGCCGGTCTCCAGCTGCTTCTTCAGCGTCTCGGCTTCGGCCGCGCCGACCCGCGAGCGGGACCACGTGAGGGTGAGCTTGACGGGCGTCTGCACCTTGGCCTCGGTGAGGTACTTCTTGGCCTTGGCGACGTCCTGGTCCCCGTACTTGTCGAAGAAGACGGTGCTGTGGCCGGTGACGCCGGCCGGGACCATCGAGTACAGCGGCTGGACGGTGCGGGCGAAGACGTCGCGGGCGAGCGCCTTGCGGTCGAGCAGCGCGGCGGCGGCCTGGCGGACGGCGGGGTTGCCGGCGGTCGCGTCCTTGGTGTTGAAGACCAGCGAGCGGGTGTTGTTGCTGTCGCCCTCGACGACCTGGAGGTCGGTCTTGCCGCCCTGCTGGTCGGAGCGGATCTGCGCCGCGGTGCTCGGGTCCAGGCTGTCGTCGGTGAGGTCGACGTCACCCTTGTCGAGGGCGGCCTTCAGGTCGGCGGCCTGGTCGTAGTAGCGGACGGTGAACTTGTCGTTCCGCAGCTTGGCGTCGCCGCTGTACTTGTCGTTGGACGACAGCGCGACCTTGCCGATGCTCTTGCCGCCGCCGCCCAGGGCCTCGACCGAGTCGAGCTTGTACGGGCCGGAGCCGACCAGCTTGTCGTTGGGCAGCAACGAGTCCGCCGGGTAGACCTGGTGGTCGACGATCGCGCCGACGGGGCTGGCCAGCTTGGCGGGGAGGGTCGCGTCGGGCGCGGTGAGCTGGAAGACCACCTCGTTGTCGCCCTTGGCCTCGACGGACTTGATCGAGGAGAGCAGCCCGGCCGGGCCGTTCTTGTCGTTGATCTTCTTGGTGCGCTCGATCGAGTACACGACGTCGGCGGCGGTCAGCGGGTGGCCGTTGGAGAACTTGAGGCCGGGCCGCAGGACGCAGTGGTACTGGGTGGAGTCGCCGCCGGTGAACTCGCAGGACTGCGCGGCGTCCGGGGAGGGCGCGCTGGAGGCGGCGGGGAAGACCAGCAGCGACTGGAAGGTGTTGCGCAGGATCAGCCAGGAGCCGGAGTCGTAGGACCCGGCCGGGTCCAGCACGCTGGTGAGCCGACCGGTGCCCATGGTGACCGACTTGTTGCCGCTGTCCCCCTTGACGGCATCGGTCACGGATCCGCAGCCGGCCACCGTCACGGCGACCAGGCCGGCGCAGCCGAGTACTGCCAGGCGTTCAGCTGAAGTCTTCACGGGGCGCGTCCTTCTGGGGTGCGCGTCGTGCGACCGCGGCCAGGACGGGGTACCCGTCAGCGGCGGTGGCAGGGCTGCGAGGGCGGGAACGAACTGGAGTAGCGTGCCATATCGAACACGCACGACCGATACCCGCGTGGATGACGTTTGGGACACGGTGTTCCGGGGGCTCGCGCACCAGTCGCCGAGTTGTCAGCCAATGCCCGTTTTCTCCCCCGTCCGCCGCCGGAGCGGGCCGCGCACGCCCCCTTACCGGCCAGTAGACCGCGCGGGCAATGAGACCACAATCACACGCGCGAGGCCACCAGCGAGCGGAGCAGTTCAAGATCGACCCGCTCCAGCGAGGACAGCACCAGCCGCCCGGGAGCCGGCTCGATCCGCGCGACCGAGGGCACCGCGATCACCGGGCAGCCGGCCGCCTCGGCCGCCCGCACCCCGGTCGGCGCGTCCTCGATCACGACGCAGCGGGCCGGGTCGGCGCCCAGCCGGCGGGCCGCCTCCAGGTACGGGTCCGGGTGCGGCTTGGTGCGCGGCACCTCGTCCCCGGCGACCGTGAAGGCGAAGTGCTCGGCGCCGAGCGAGCGCAGCACGATGTCGATGATGTGCCGGTGCGAGGCCGACACCAGGGCGGTCGGGATCCCGTGCGCGGCAAGGGTGTTGAGGAGCCGTTCGGCGCCCGGCATGAGCGGCACGCCGCCGCCCAGCAGGTCGACGAAGCGCTGGTTGATGAGCACCGTCAGGTCGGCCGGCGAGAGGTCGACGCCGGTCGTGCCGATCAGGTAGTCGATCACCCGGGCCATCGGGCCGCCGACCACCTGGGCGCGGTCCTCCTCGTCCAGCGCGTAGCCGAGCTCGGCGAACAGCGAGGCCTCGGCCTGCCACCAGAAGTCCTCGGTGTCCACCAGCGTCCCGTCCATGTCCAGCAGCACCGCCTGCAGGCCGCGGCCGTCCCCGTGGTCGAGCGCCGCGACGGCGGTGGAGATGGTGGTCATGGCGATCCTTCCGAGGTGCCCCGCACGTGCTCCGGGGGTGGCACGGGCCGGCCCGCTGGTGAGCGGACCGGCCCGTTCAGGATCATCAACGATACGCCCGGTTCGCCGGAAAAGAGCGAACGCGAGGGGACGTAGCGGTTACCGGGCGTTGAAGTACTTCGCCTCCGGGTGGTGGATCACGATCGCGTCCGTGGACTGCTCCGGGTGGAGCTGGAACTCCTCGGACAGCACCACGCCGATCCGCTCGGGCTTCAGCAGCTCGGCGATCTTGGCGCGGTCCTCCAGCTCCGGGCAGGCCCCGTAGCCGAGCGAGAAGCGGGCGCCCCGGTACTTGAGCGCGAACATGTCCTTGACGTCCTGCGGGTCCTCGCCGGAGAAGCCCAGCTCGTAGCGGACCCGGGCGTGCCAGAACTCGGCCAGCGCCTCGGCCAGCTGCACCGAGAGGCCGTGCAGCTCCAGGTAGTCGCGGTAGGAGTTCCCGGCGAACAGCTCGTTGGCCGCCTCCGAGATCCGGTTGCCCATGGTGACCACCTGGAGGCCCACGACGTCCCGCACACCGGACTCCTCCGGGCGGAAGAAGTCCGCCAGGCAGAGCCGGCGCCCGCGCCGCTGGCGGGGGAAGGTGAAGCGGGTGCGCTCGGTGCCGTCCTCGTGGAAGACGATCAGGTCGTCGCCCTTCGAGTTGGCCGGGAAGTAGCCGTAGACCACCGCCGCCTCCAGCCAGCCCTCGGTCTGCAGCCGGTCCAGCCAGGCCCGCAGGCGCGGGCGGCCCTCGGTCTCCACCAGTTCCTCGTACGACGGCCCTTCGCCGGTGCGCGCGGCCTTCAGGCCCCACTGGCCCTTGAACAGCGCGTCCTCGTCCAGCCAGGAGGCGTAGTCGGCGAACGGGATGCCCTTGACGATCCGGTCGCCCCAGAACGGCGGGGTGGGCACGGTGTTGTCGACGGCGACGTCCGAGCGGATCTGACCGAGGTTGACCTCCGGCTCCGGCTCCTCGACCTCCACCCGGGCGTGCCGGCGCTGCTTGAGCTCCGGCAGGGTCGCGCCGGGCACGCCGCGCTTGACCGCGACCAGCGCGTCCATCAGGCGCAGGCCCTCGAACGCGTCCCGGGCGTAGCGGACCTCGCCCTCGTAGATCTCGTGGAGGTCCTGCTCGACGTAGGCACGGGTGAGCGCGGCCCCGCCCAGGATCACCGGGTAACTGGCCGCCAGCTTGCGCTGGTTGAGCTCCTCCAGGTTCTCCTTCATGATCACGGTCGACTTGACCAGCAGGCCGGACATTCCGATGACGTCGGCCCGGTGCTCCTGCGCGGCGTCCAGGATCGCCGAAACCGGCTGCTTGATGCCGAGGTTGACGACGTTGTAGCCGTTGTTGGACAGGATGATGTCGACCAGGTTCTTGCCGATGTCGTGGACGTCGCCCTTGACGGTGGCCAGCACGATCGTGCCCTTGCCCTCCGAGTCGGACTTCTCCATGTGCGGCTCCAGGTGGGCCACCGCGGTCTTCATGACCTCGGCGGACTGGAGCACGAACGGCAGCTGCATCTGGCCCGAGCCGAAGAGGTCGCCGACGACCTTCATACCGGCCAGCAGCGTCTCGTTGATGATCTCCAGCGCGGGACGCCCGGCCAGCGCCTCGTCCAGGTCGGCCTCCAGGCCGTTGCGCTCACCGTCGATGATCCGGCGCTGCAGCCGCTCGTCCAGCGGGAGCGCGGCCAGCTCCTCCGCCTTGGACGCCTTCACCGAGGCCGAGGAGACGTTCGCGAACAGCTCCAGCAGGCGCTGCAACGGGTCGTAGCCGTCGCGGCGGCGGTCGTGGACCAGGTCGAGGGCCGCCTCGCGCTGCTCCTCGGGGATCCGGGAGATCGGCAGGATCTTGGACGCGTGGACGATCGCCGAGTCCAGGCCCGCCTCCACGCACTCGTGCAGGAACACCGAGTTGAGGACGACGCGGGCGGCCGGGTTGAGGCCGAAGGAGATGTTGGACAGGCCGAGGGTGGTCTGCACCGCCGGGCGGCGGCGCTTGAGCTCGCGGATCGCCTCGATCGTCTCGATGCCGTCCCGGCGGGACTCCTCCTGGCCGGTGGCCAGGGTGAAGGTGAGGCAGTCGACCAGGATCGAGCCCTCGTCGATGCCGTAGTCCGCGGTGAGTTCGGCGATCAGTCGCTCGGCGATCTCGACCTTCTTGGCCGCGGTGCGGGCCTGGCCCTCCTCGTCGATGGTCAGCGCGATCAGGCCGGCGCCGTGCTCGCGGGCCAGCGAGGCGATCCTGCCGAAGCGCGAGTCGGGGGCGTTGCCGTCCTCGTAGTTGACCGAGTTGAGCACCGCGCGGCCGCCGAGCGCCTCCAGGCCGGCACGCAGGACGTCCGGCTCGGTGGAGTCCAGGACGATCGGCAGGGTGGAGGCGGTGGCCAGGCGGCCGGCGATCTCCTTCATGTCGGCGACGCCGTCGCGGCCGACGTAGTCGACGCACAGGTCCAGCAGGTGCGAGCCGTCCCGGATCTGGTCGCGGGCGATCTCCACGCAGGCGTGCCAGTCGCCGGCCAGCATCGACTCGCGGAACTTCTTCGAGCCGTTGGCGTTGGTGCGCTCGCCGATCGCCAGGTACGAGGTGTCCTGGCGGAACGGCACCGCCTGGTACAGCGAGGCGGCCGACGCCTCCGGCTGCGGCGTGCGCGGGGCGATCGCACGGCCCTGGACGCGCTCGACCACCGCGCGCAGGTGCTCGGGCGTGGTGCCGCAGCAGCCGCCGACCAGCGACAGGCCGTACTCGCGGGTGAACACGTCGTGCGCTTCGGCCAGTTCGGCCGGGGAGAGCGGGTAGTGGGCGCCGTCCTTGCCGAGCACCGGCAGACCCGCGTTCGGCATGCAGGACAGGCCGATCCGGGCGTTCTTGGCCAGGTAGCGCAGGTGCTCGCTCATCTCGGCCGGGCCGGTGGCGCAGTTGAGCCCGATGTAGTCCACGCCGAGCGGCTCCAGCGCGGTGAGCGCGGCGCCGATCTCCGAGCCGAGCAGCATCGTGCCGGTGGTCTCCACCGTCACCTGGACCAGCACCGGGAGGTCCAGGCCGGCCTCGGCGAGGGCGCGCTTGGAGCCGAGGATCGCGGCCTTGGCCTGGAGGAGGTCCTGGCTGGTCTCGACCAGCAGCGCGTCGGCGCCACCGGCGATCAGGCCGGCCGCGTTCTGCTGGAAGCCGTCGCGCAGCGCCTCGTACGGGGCGTGGCCGAGCGTGGGCAGCTTGGTGCCGGGGCCGATCGAGCCGAGCACCCACCGGGTGCGGCCGTCGGCGGCGTAGGCGTCGGCGACCTCGCGGGCGATCCGGGCGCCCGCCTCGGACAGCTCGAAGATGCGGTCGGCGATCTCGTACTCGCCGAGCGCGGCGAAGTTGGCGCCGAAGGTGTTGGTCTCCACGCAGTCCACGCCGACGGAGAAGTAGGCCTCGTGGACGGACCGGACGATGTCGGGGCGGGTGAGGTTCAGGACCTCGTTGCAGCCCTCCAGGTTCTGGAAGTCCTCCATGGTCGGGTCCTGTGCCTGGAGCATGGTGCCCATCGCTCCGTCGGCGACCACCACCCGGGTGGCGAGTGCCTCACGCAACGCGTTCGCGCGGCTCTGCTGAGTGATGGACGGTTCGGCTGCAGTGGCCATGGGGCTTCTCCCTGGTGCGACGGCTGTCGGCTTTGCGCGCCCGCTTGCTCGGGCGCGCACGTGGCCAGGGTATCCGGCCCACGGCCCGGCGCGACTGTGCGTTTCGTATCCTGAGCGCTCGGCCGCAAGGGGGGAGCAATCGGTTGGGGCGAACACGCACGTCGATGAGGCGGGTCGGCGCAGCACTGGCAGCACCGCTGCGTACTCCCCTGGGGGCCTTCCGGGCCCGTTGGCGGGGCTGGCCGTGGTGGCGCAGGGCGCTGGTCGCGCTGTCCGTGGCGGCGGCCGTCCCGGTGGCCTCGGTCGGCGGCCTGCTCGTCGCGCTGCGGCTGCACGACGTCGGCCGGGTCGCACCGGACGCCCGCACGCGCGGCCGGGACGCCGTCTGGCTCGGCCACGCCTGGGTGGACGGCCGAAAGACCGACGCCGACGTCGCCGCGCTCGCCCGGCAGCTCGACGGCACCGGCATCCGCGACCTGTACGTGCACACCGGCCCGCTGGAGCACGACGGCTCGCTGCCGCCGTCCGTCCACCCGCGCGCGCAGTGGTTCGTCGAGGCGGTGCACCGCGAGCTGCCGCGGGTCCGGGTGCAGAGCTGGCTCGGCGACGAGGTCAAGCCCGAGAAGGAGGGCCTCGACCTGGAGGACGCGGCCACCCGGGACCGGGTCACCGCCTCCGCCCGGCAGGTCCTGGACCTCGGCTTCGACGGGGTGCACTTCGACATGGAGCCGATCCGCCCCGGCTCGCACGGCTGGCTCGCCCTGCTCGACCAGGTCCGCGCGGTGACCGCCGGGCGCGGCGCGAAGCTCTCCGTCGCCGCCCCGCAGATCGACCCGCTGCCCGGCCTGCACACCGCCGGGATCGCGCTCACCGGGCACGGGAAGTGGTGGGACCAGGCCTACTTCACCGAGACCGCCCGCCGGGTCGACCAGATCGCGGTCATGACGTACGACACCAGCATGCAGACCGAGCCGCTGTACGGCGGCTACGTCGCCCTGCAGACCGAACTGGCCCTGGAGGCCACGCCGTCGGACGTCGACCTGCTGATGGGCCTGCCGTTCTACTGGGACGACACGTGGGCACACCGGGGCGGCGCCGAGACGGTGGACGCGGCCGTGCGCGGCGTCCGGCTGGGCCTCGGCCGCGAGGACCTGCACCGGCCGGCCTTCGGCGTCGCGCTGTACGTGGACTTCGCGGCCACGCCCGAGGACTGGGCCGCGTACCGGCGCGGGTGGGTGGGGTAGGCCTCAGGCCGCCATGCGGTGGGCGAGGGCGCCCAGGTAGCGGTGGACGGTCACGTCCTCGCCGGTCACGTAGTGGGAGACGGCGCGGTACAGCGGCTTGCGGACCTCGCCGCGCTCGGTGACGGTCAGCAGGCAGCCCTCCCCCGCGGGTGTGAGGACGTACGTCCACGTGCCGCCGTACGGCAGGTCCGGGTCGGCGATGCCGGTCACCAGGCGGTGCGGGGCCTCGCTGTCGACCACCTCGTAGGTGGTGTGCCCGCGCCGGTCGTACTCGCGCCAGCGCGCCCGGCCGCCGGCCGCCGGGGGCAGCCGCTCGACGTGCGTGAGGTCCGGGCGCCAGGCCGGGTAGAGGTCGATGTCGGTCAGCACGTCCCAGACCGCGCCGGGCGGCTGGGCGAGCTCCAGGCCGCCCTCGGTGACGTGCTCCACCGGGAGCCGGCGGCCCGCCCGGTCCGCCGCCACCACCGCGGCGCCGGCCACCACCGCCACGCCCGCGCCGATCCACAGCCATCGGTTCATCGGTCCGGCTCCTCACGCCCGCCGCCCGGCCCCGTTGTCCATCATCGCGCCGCCCCGCCCGGCGGGCGCGCCACGACGGTGAGTGGTGGATCGGATACGATCCGTGCCCGACGGGCCGAGGCGGACCGCGCCCGGCCGCCCGGACCCCGGAGAACCGCCGTGCCGCGTCCCCTCCCGCTCGCCGCCCTGGCCGCCGCCCCCTTGCTCTGCGCCGCCCTCGCCGCCCCCGCCGCGGCCGGCCCGGTCCCCAGGTACGCCGCGCTCGGCGACTCGTACGCGGCCGGCGTCGCGGCCGGCTCGTACGACCCGGCCAGCGGCGACTGCCACCGCAGCGGCCGCGGCTACCCCGCGCTGTGGGCCGCCGCGCACGGCGCCGTCCTCACCGAGGCCGCGTGCAACGCCGCCGGGACGGACGAGGTCCGCCGCGACCAGCTGCCGAAGGTCGGCGCGGACACCACCGTGGTCACCCTCACCGTGGGCGGCAACGACCTCGGCTTCACCTCGGCGGCCGTCGACTGCCTCCAGCCGCTCACCACCGACGCCCGCTGCGACCGCACCCTCGACGCCGCCGAGCACCGCCTGGACGACGAGATGCCCGGCCGCCTCGACACCCTCTACACGGCGATCCGCGCCGCCGCCCCGGCCGCCCGGGTCGTCGTCACCGGCTACCCCCGGCTGCTCCGGACCGGCACCCGCTGCCTGATCGCCACCGAGGCGCGCCGACAGCGGTTCAACGCCCTCACCGACCGCCTGGACGAGCTGATCCGCCGCCAGTCCGAGGCCCACGGCTTCGCCTTCGCGGACGTCCGGACGGTCTTCGACGGCCACGGCGCGTGCGGCGGCGGCAAGGAGGAGTGGATCAACGGCATCGTGATCTCCCACCTGTGGGAGTCCTTCCACCCCACCGCCGACGGCCAGGCCCGCGGCTACCTGCCGACCGTCGCCGCGCTGATGTAGGCCCGCGGGCGGACCTGCGGATAACCGCTGGATCACGGCGGCCCGGTCGCCCAGACTGTCCCGGTGCCCCGGCCGGCGTGCGCTTCAAAGCCCGTAGGCTGGGCAGGTAGGGACCGTGGAGCGAGGCGTTCCATGGGTGACGAGAAGTTCGGAGGGAGACGCCGGGTGATCGAGCTGGAAGATGTCCCCGAGTTGATCGACCCGGTGATGGTCTGCGCCTTCGAAGGCTGGAACGACGCGGGCGACGCCGCCTCCGCGGCCCTGGCGCACCTGGACGAGACCTGGGGCGGCAAGGTGTTCGCGGCCCTGGACGCGGAGGACTACTACGACTTCCAGGTCAACCGTCCCACGGTCTGGATGGACGGCGGCATCCGCCGGATCACCTGGCCGACCACCCGGCTCTCGGTGATCCGGGTGACGGAGCCGACGACCCGGGACGTCGTCCTGGTGCGCGGCATCGAGCCGAGCATGCGCTGGCGCTCCTTCTGCAACGAGCTGCTGGGCTTCGCGCACGAGCTGGGCGTCGAGCTGGTGGTGATCCTGGGCGCGCTGCTCGGCGACACCCCGCACAGCCGCCCGGTGCCGGTCAGCGCCGTCACCTCCGACCCGGAGCTGGCCCGCCGACTGGACCTGGAGGAGAGCCGGTACGAGGGCCCGACCGGGATCGTCGGGGTGCTGCAGGAGGCCTGCACGCACGCCGGGGTGCCGGCCGTGACGCTGTGGGCGGCGGTGCCGCACTACGTCGCGCAGCCGCCCAATCCCAAGGCGACGCTGGCACTGATCAACAAGCTGGAGGACCTGCTGGACCTGCGGATCCCGCCGGGCGAGCTCGGCGAGGACGCCCGGGCCTGGCAGCTGGGCGTGGACCAGCTGGCCGCCGAGGACAGCGAGGTGGCCGAGTACGTCCAGCAGTTGGAGGAGGCGCAGGACACCGCGGAGCTGCCGGAGGCCTCCGGCGACGCGATCGCCCGCGAGTTCGAGCGCTACCTGCGCCGCCGGGAGAACGTCGGGCCGACCGGAGAGAAGCCGGTGGCCGGACACGCCACGGCGGAGCGGCCGGCCGAGCCGGAGGCGCCGGGGGCCACCCGGGAGACGCCGGAGAGCTCCACGGACGAGGAGTAGGGCGGGAAGCCGAAGGGGCGTCAGGACGGTTGGTCCTGACGCCCCTTCGGTGTGTGACGGTCCTACAGTGCGACGCCGAGCAGCGCGTCCACGGTGCGGGTGACCAGGCCGGGCGCGCCGGTGTCGGTGCCGCCCTCGGCCCCCTGGAGCGCCGCCCAGCGGTCGACGGCGGCCAGTGCGGCGGGCGCGTCGAGGTCGTTCGCGAGCGCGGTGCGGACCTCGGCGAGCAGCGCCTCGGCGCCCGGGCCGTCCGGCCGGGAGACCGCGGCCCGCCAGCGGGCGAGGCGCTCGACGGCCTCGTCCAGGACGGCCTTGGTCCACTCCCAGTCCTCGCGGTAGTGGTGCGAGAGCAGGGCGAGGCGGATCGCCGCCGGGTCGATGCCCTCGCGGCGCAGCGCCGAGACGAAGACCAGGTTGCCGCGGGACTTGGACATCTTCTGGCCGTCCAGGGCGACCATGCCGGCGTGCACGTACGCCTTCGCGTACGGGTGGGCGCCGGTGGCGACCTGGGCGTGCGAGGCGCCCATCTCGTGGTGCGGGAAGGAGAGGTCGCTGCCGCCGCCCTGGATGTCGAAGGACATGCCGAGGTACTGCAGCGCGATCGCGACGCACTCGATGTGCCAGCCGGGGCGGCCGTGGCCGAGCTCGGTGTCCCAGGCGGGCTCGCCCGGGCGGGCGGCGAGCCAGAGCAGGGCGTCGAGCGGGTTGCGCTTGCCCGGGCGGTCCGGGTCGCCGCCGCGCTCGGCGAAGACCGGGCGCATGGCCTCGCGGGTCAGGCCGGAGACCTCGCCGAAGTGCGGGTCGGAGTCGACCGAGAAGTAGATGTCGCCGTCGACCTCGTAGGCGGCACCGCTGGCCAGGAGCTTCTGGACGATCGGGACGATCCACGGGATGGACTCGACGGCGCCGATGTAGTGGGCCGGCGGGAGCAGCCGCAGCGCGGTCATGTCCTCGCGGAACAGCGCGGTTTCACGCTCGGCCAGGACCGTCCAGTCCTGCCCGGTGGCGACGGCCCGCTCCAGCAGCGGGTCGTCGACGTCGGTGACGTTCTGGATGTACAGGACGTCGTGGCCGGCGTCCTTCCACACCCGCTGCACCAGGTCGAAGGCGTTGTAGGTGGCGGCGTGGCCCATGTGGGTCGCGTCGTAGGGGGTGATGCCGCAGACGTAGATCCGGGCGGTGCCGTCCTGCGGCACGACCTCGCGGACCGTGCCCGCTGCGGTGTCGAAGATACGGAGGGGGAGCCCCTGACCAGGCAGGGCGGGAACCTCGGAGGCGGGCCAGGCATGCATGGGAACGACTTTAACCTTGCGAACATTTGAAAGCCTAACCAATGCACGAGAATGCACAAGATCGACTGGATTCGCTTCCTGTCGCGGCCTGAGCACTCCGTGACCGATTCGGTGCGAATTCTGTCGACTCCTGCGCGTTACCGTGCGGCGCCGAGCGCGGCGGCGGCCTTCAGGGCGGTCTTGCGGCGACCCTTGTCGCGGTAGCACCGGATCGCGGTAGCACCGGACAAGGGCCGAGCCGGTCAGCCGTCCGCGCGCGCCGGGCCGTTCCGCCGACTCCGGCCGGAACTCCCCTAGCGTCATACCGGTCTCCCGGCGGAAGAAGCGGCAGAAGTAGGCCGGATCCACGAAACCGGCTCCCTGGGCGACCTGACGTATCGCCAGATCCGTCCACCGATGTGGTCACACCGGCGGCACTACACCCGCGTCGCTACACCGGCGGCCAGGGGATCGCGGGCCAGTCCTCCGACGGCAGCGGGTGCCGGCCCGTCCCGCGCAGCCCGGCCACCCGGGCGCGGGTCGCGGCCAGTTCGGCGGCCGTCAGGTGCGGCGCCAGGCGCGCGCCGAGGTCGCCGTCCAGCTCCTCGGCCAGCCGGGCCAGCGTCTCCAGCGCCTCGGCCGACAGCGGATCCCCGGCCCAGCCCCAGAGCAGCGTGCGCAGCTTGCCCTCGGTGTTGAAGGTGACGCCGTGGTCGATGCCGTAGAGCCGGCCGTCGGCGGCCGGGATCAGGTGACCGCCCTTGCGGTCGGCGTTGTTGAGGACGGCGTCCAGCACCGCGAGCCGGCGCAGCCGGTCGTCGTCGTGGTGGACCAGCAGCGCGGTGCGCCCGCCGCCGACCTCGGCCTGGACGACCGGCAGCCAGCCGGGCTCCGGGCCGCCCGGGTCCTGGAGGGCCAGCAGCGGCTCGGCCTGCGGGTCCGGCTCGACCCACAGCTGCACCATGCCGGGCCCGTGTGGTCCGTCGCGCAGCACCGTCGGCGGGATCAGCGCCCAGCCGGTGGCGGCGGACAGCTCGTACGCGGCGACCTCGCGGCCCGCGAGCGTGCCGTCCGGGAAGTCCCAGAGCGGGCGCTCGCCGGCCACCGGCTTGTAGACCGCCTGCGCGCTCAGCGAGCCGAGCGCGACGGTGCAGTAGAGCACGGCGTTGGAGGCCTCGGTGAGACGGCCGTGCACCGTCAGCCCGCCCTCGCGCAGCAGCGACAGGGCGGTGGGCACGTCGGCGGCGAGGGCGGCGGCCGCCGCCGGGTCCGCCTGGGGCGGGGTCTCGGTGTTCAGCGCCGGTAGCCGTTCGCGCGCGGGCACAGGTGGCCCTCCGGGTCGAGCGGCAGGTTGCAGAACGGGCAGGGCCTGCGGCCGGCCGCGACGAGGTCCAGCGCGCGCTTGGCGAACACCCGGGCCATCGCGCCGGACAACCGGACGCGGAGCATGTCCGGGCCGTTGTCGTCATCCTCGAAGACCGACTCGGCGGTCTCCTCGTCCTCCTCCTCGACCATCGCCTGCGCCTCGACCACGAGACAGCCGTCCACGCCGTCCCAGGCCAGGGCCATGGTGCCGACCCGGAACTCCTGCTCCAGCGGCAGGTCCAGCGGCGCGGTGTCGAGCAGGTCCACCGGGGCGGTGGCCGGGATGGAGGCGTCGCCGCCGCTGCGCCGCAGCGCCTCGTCCAGGACCTCCTCGATCCGCTCGGCGAGCGCGGCGACCTGGGTCTTCTCCAGCAGCACGCTGGTGATCCGGCCCCGAGCACTGGCCTGCAGGTAGAACGCCCGGGCGCCGGGCTGGCCGACGGTGCCGGCCACGAACCGTTCGGGCTGGTCGTAGAAGAAGACCTGACGGGGCACGCTCTCGCTCCGGATCGTGTCGCTCGGTTGCGGATCCGCCGGGGGATCGCGGGGATCGTTGGACTCGTTAGTCACCCTACGACCTCCGGGCCCCGGCCGGGGAGCCGAGCCGGAGGCGGGGGCCGGGATGGCACCCGGCGGGTCAGGCGGTGCCGCCGACCACGGCGTCGCCGGCCGGGGCGGCCGGGGCGGCGCCGCGCTTGGGCGCCAGCGAGGCGAGGTCGCCGGTGTCGCCCATCCTCAGCACGAACGGGCGCTGCGGGGTGTAGCGGATCGCGGTGACCGAGCACGGCTCGACACTGATCCGCTGGAAGTGGTCCAGGTGCAGGCCGAGCGCGTCCGCGACGACCGCCTTGATGACGTCCCCGTGCGAACAGGCGAGCCAGACCACGTCGTCGCCGTGCTCGGCGGCGATCTTCTCGTTCCACTCGCGCACCGCGCTCACCGTGCGGTGGCTCAGCTCGCGCAGCGACTCGCCGCCGGGGAACGCCGCGGCGGCGGCGTGGTCCTGAACGGTGCGCCACAGCGGCTCCCTGGCCAGCTCGGCCAGCGGGCGGCCGGTCCACTCGCCGTAGTGGCACTCGCCGAGCCGCTCGTCCACGGCGGGCTCGCCCAGCTCGGGCCGGGCGGCGAGCAGCGGCTCCAGGGTCTGCCGGCAGCGCTCCAGCGGGCTGCTGACGGCCTGCGCCAGCGGGACGCCGGCGAGCCGGTCCGCGAGCGCGGCGGCCTGTGCGCGTCCGGTGTCGTCGAGGTCCACTCCGGGGGTCCAACCGGCCAGGATCCCGGCGGTGTTCGCGGTCGAGCGGCCGTGGCGGACGAGCAGCAGGGTCGGCATGGGCCTAGCCTACGGCCTCCGCGCACGGGCCCGGGCGGCGATCGGCGGGCGGATCTTCGAGAGGGCCGGGGACAGGGACGGGCGTGGGCCGCGGCCGGCCCTCCGCATCGGCCGGGTCCGGGGCAGTGGGTGTCCTCGGGTCAGAATGGCCCGCATGATCGTCCACTGTGCCATCTACCGCGACGGCCGCCTGATCGAGGAGCTCCCGGGCCCGGCGGGCACCCGTGCGGCCGCGCGGGCGGCCGGCCCCGGCGGGTTCGTCTGGATAGGCCTGTTCGAGCCGACCGCCGACGAACTCGGCCAGGTCAGCGCGGAGTTCGGGCTGCACCCGCTGGCCGTCGAGGACGCCGCCGGCGCCCACCAGCGGCCCAAGGTCGAGGCTTACCAGGGCTCGCTGTTCGTCGTGCTCAAGTCGCTCGGCTACCACCGTGACGACCACGTGGTGACCACCGGCGAGGTGATGGTGTTCGTCGGCGCCGACTTCGTGCTGACCGTCCGGCACGGCGAGGACAGCCCGCCCGACGGAATGCGGGGCGCGCTGGAGCGCCGGCCCGATCTCGTCGCGCACGGCCCGAGTTCGGTGCTGTACTCCGTCTGCGACACCGTCGTGGACAGCTACGTGGAGGTCGCCGCCGAACTCCAGAACGACCTGGACGAGTTGGAGGCGGATATCTTCTCCCCCGGCCGTACCGGCAGCGACGCGGCCGGGCGGATCCACGGCGCCAAGCGGCAGGTGATGACCGTGCGCCGCGCCACCGCCCCGCTGACGGAGCCGATGGTGCGCCTGGAGCGCGGCGCCGCCTTCGTCCGCCCCGAGGCCGCGCCCTACCTGCGGGACGTCGCCGACCACCTGGCCCGGGTGAACGACCAGGTGGACGGCATGGACCGGCTGCTGTCCGACATCCTCGCCGCCAACCTGGCGCAGGTCAGCGTGCAGCAGAACGACGACATGCGGAAGATCTCCGCCTGGGCGGCGCTGGCCGCGGTGCCGACGATGATCACCGGCATCTACGGCATGAACTTCGTCGACATGCCCGAGCTGCACCAGCCCTGGGGGTACCCGGCGGCCCTCGGGCTGATGACGGTGGTGTGCGTGGTGCTGCACCGGGTTTTCAAGCGGCACGACTGGCTGTAGCGCCCGCCCTGGAGCACCGGCCCCTGCCGTACCCGCCGACCGGCTACGCCAGCCCGGCGCGCTCCAGGGCCTCGACCCCGGTGCGCAGCGCCAGGATCCGCTCGTCCAGGGTGAAGCCGCCGGGGGCCAGGGTGAGCGTGGTGACGCCCGCCTCGGCGTAGGCCTGCATGCGGTCGGCGATGCGGGCCGTGTCGCCGACGAGCGCGGTGGCGTCGATGAGGTCGTGCGGGACGGCCGCGGCGGCGCCCGCGTAGTCCTTGGCCAGGTACTTCTCCTGGATCTCGTCGGCGGCCTGCTCGTAGCCCATCCGCCGGGCGAGCTGGTTGTAGAAGTTCTTCTCCTTGCTGCCCATGCCGCCGATGTACAGCGCCGTGTAGGAGCGCAGCGAGTCGACGCCGGCCTTGATGTCCTCGCCGACCACGATGTTCACCGTCGGGCAGAGGTCGAAGCCGTCCAGCGTCCGCCCGCACTTCTCACGGCCGGCCCGCAGCGCGTCGAGGGACAGCCCGGCGTGCTCGGGCGAGAAGAAGATGCCGAGCCAGCCGTCGGCGATCTCGCCGGTCAGCTCCAGGTTCTTCGGGCCGATCGCGGCGATGTACAGCGGGATGTGCTCGCGCACCGGGTGGACGGTGAGCTTGATCGGCTTGCCGGGGCCGCCGGGCAGCGGCAGCGTCCAGTGGTCGCCCTCGTGGACCAGCCGCTCGCGGGACATCGCCTTGCGGATGATCTCCGCGTACTCGCGGGTGCGGGCGAGCGGCTTGTCGAACTTGACGCCGTACCAGCCCTCGGAGACCTGCGGGCCGGAGACGCCGAGGCCGAGCCGGAACCGGCCGCCGGACAGGGTGTCCAGGGTCGCGGCGGTCATCGCGGTCATGGCCGGGGTGCGGGCCGGGATCTGGAAGATGGCCGAGCCGACGTCGATCCGCTCGGTCCGCGCCGCGACGAAGCTGAGCACGGTCGCCGCGTCCGAGCCGTAGGCCTCGGCCGCCCAGCACACCGAGTAGCCCAGCCGGTCCGCCTCCTGGGCCACGGCGATGTTGTCGGCGTCCATGCCGAGTCCCCAGTAGCCGAGGTTGATGCCGAGTCGCATGTGCCGAACCTTCCAGTCGGGTGGGCTTGGTGGTGAGGGTAACCGGGCTTCCCGCAGTGATGCTACTGGCCGGTAGTGAGGGATTCGGGCACCGCGGGGCCCGCCGCCCGCCGTTGATCGTTCTGCGGGTCTGCGCACCTGCCCGTGCACCGGCCGCTACGCTCTGCCGACGTGGGGAGTCCCTCTCCCCACCTGCGCGTTTACAGGGCTACCGGGGGCGCCCCGGGGCCGCTCAGGCGAGTGGAGGCCAGTCGGATGGAACAGCGTCACCTCGGCCGTACCGGCCTTCAGGTCTCCCGGCTCGGCCTCGGCACCATGACCTGGGGCCGCGACACCGACGAGCACGAGGCCGGCGAGCAGCTCAAGGAGTTCGTCGACGCCGGCGGCAACCTGGTCGACACCGCCGACGTCTACGCCGACGGCGGCGCCGAGTACCTCGTCTCCCGTCTCACCGACAGCCTCGTCCCCCGCTCCGAACTGGTCATCGCCACCAAGGCCGGCAGCGTCCCGGACTCCCCCCGCCGCTTCGACGGCTCGCGCGGCCACCTGCTCGCCGCCCTCGACGCCTCGCTGCGCCGGCTCGGCACCGACTACGTCGACCTGTGGCAGGTGCACGCCTTCGACCCCGGCACGCCCGTCGAGGAGACGCTCAGCGCCCTCGACATCGCCGTCTCCTCCGGGCGCGCCCGCTACGTCGGGGTCTGCGACTTCAGCGGCTGGCAGCTCGCCAGGGCCGCCACCTGGCAGCACGCCCACCACGGGCGGACGCCGCTCGCCGGCGCGCAGTTGGAGTACTCGCTCCTCCAGCGCGGCATCGAGCGCGAGGCGCTGCCCGCCGCCCTGGAGGCCGGGGTCGGGCTGCTCGCCTCCTCGCCGCTCGGGCGCGGGGTGCTCACCGGCAAGTACCGGCACGGCGTCCCGCAGGACTCGCGCGGCGCCTCGCCTCACCTGTCCGGCTTCGTCCAGCCCTACCTCGGGGAGCGCTCGCGGCGGATCGTCGACGCCGTCGCGACCGCCGCGGACGGGCTCGCCAGCACCCCGCTCGCGGTCGCCCTCGCGTGGGTGCGGGACCGGCCCGGGGTGGCGAGCACACTGGTCGGGGCCCGGACGGCGGCGCAGCTGCAGGCGGCGCTGTCGGTGGAGGCCCTTACGCTTCCGGGTGAGATCCGCGGCGCGCTGGACGACATCTCGTCCCCGGTGCACCGCTACCCGGACCAGGGGTGGACCGAGCTCTAGCCCTGTCGAGCAACACACGCAGTGGAGTGACCTTTGGAGCGGACGATGAGTGACACGGAGAACGGCGCTCCGGAGACGAACGGCGTTCCGGAGGCCGGCTCGGCCGACAAGGCCGCGGCGATCGCCGAGCTCGCGCGGCGGATCCGCAGCGTCGGACCGCAGGCGTCGGCGCCCGCTTCGACGGCCGCTCCGGGGTCCGCCGCGGACTCCGGTCCGGCGGCCGGGCCGACGTCCGCCGCCGCGGCGCCCGCGCCCGCCGAGTCCGACGAGCAGCGCGCCCGGGCGCTGCGCGCCGCCGGCGAGGTGCTCACCTCGGGCGGCGCCCCCGCCGAGCTCGCGACCGCCGCCGTGGCCGAGTTCGGTGACGACGCCGCCGAGCGGCTGCGGACGGACCCGTGGGCGGTGCTGGGGCTGCCCGGCGTCCGCCCCGAGCACGCGGACCGCTTCGCCCGCGAGCTGCTCGGCCCCGAGGCCGCGCCGGGCGACACCCGCCGCGCCCGGGCGCTGGTGCTGTGGCTGCTGGAACAGGCCGTGCTGCGCGGGCACTCGGCCCTGGAACTGGCCGAGGTGGCGGCCGGGCTCGAACGCCTGCGCATGCCGGACCCGGCCGCCGCGATCCAGGCCGCCGTCGAGGACGGGCGGGTGCTGCCCTTCCAGGAGGAGCTGTCCGGGCCAGGGGCGCACGGGGCGGGCGACGAGGACGACGAGCCGCCGACCCGGACGCTGCTCGCGCTGGAGCGGCTGGCGATGGCGGAGGACAGCCTCGCGGAGGGGCTGCTCCAGCTGATGGCCACGTTCGTGCCGGGTGAGGACGTCGAGCCGGCGGAGGCCACGGACTCGGAGGGGGAGGGCAGCTCGGAGGAGCAGGCCTCGCAGTACGCCGAGGAGGGCGCCGAGGAGGGCGCCGATTCCGAGGGGAGCGCCGAGGGCACTGCCGAGGCCCCCGAGGCCTCCGAGCCCGCCCCCGGAGCCCCCGGGCCGACCGCCTGGGCCACCGCCGCCGAGGCCGCTGCGTCCTCGTCCGCGACCGCGCTGATCCGGGCCGTCGCCGACAGCGCCCTCGTCCTGCACACCGGCGGCGAGGCCGCCCGCGCCGAACCGGCCGCGCTGCTCGCCGCCGCCTCCGGCCTCGGGCTGCGCGCCTGGGCCGCCACCTGGACCGACCAGGGCCGCGCCTCCTTCGCAGCCCTGGCCGGCGCCGAGGCCCCGGTCGTCACGCTCGCCGAGCTGCTCTCCGGCACCGGCGGCCCCGGCCGCTCGTCCGACGGCACGCTCGCCCTGGACCTCCTGGTCGTCCTCGACGCCCCGCTGCTGGACGTCGAACTCGCCGCCACCGTCCTGGAATCGCTCGCCGACGGCACCCGACTGGTGCTCAGCGGCGACCCCGGCCAGCTCTGGTCGGCCGGCCCCGGCCGGTTCTTCGCCGACCTGCTGGCCGCGAAGGTCTGCCCGGCGGTCGCCTCCCGCACCCCGGACTTCGGCCCGATCGGCGAGCTGGTCTCCGGCGTCGGCATCGGTGAGCTCCAGCCCGTCGAGGCGCCGGACAAGGAGGTGGTCATCCTGGCCGTCCGGGACGGCGCCGAGGCCGTCCACCGTGCCGTCCAGCTGCTCACCGACTCCATCCCGCGCGCCCTCGGCATCCCGGCCGAGGAGGTCGTGCTGCTCACTCCCGGCCACGGCGGCCCGGCCGGCACCCGGGCGCTCAACGCCGCCGCCAAGGCCCGGCTCAACCCCGGCCCCGGCCGGTTCGGCGGCTTCGACCCGGGCGACCGGGTGGTCGACTCCCCCGCGCCCGGCATCGCCCGCCCGGCCCGGGTGCTCGACGGCGACGCCGCCGGGCTGCACCTGGAGTACGCGGACGGCTCCCGCCGAACCGTCCCGCCCGCGGAGGCGGCGCGGCTGCGGCACGGCTGGGCGCTCACCGTCCACCAGGCACTCGGTCGGCGCTGGCCGGGCGCGGTGGTCGTGCTGCCGGAGGACGCCGGCCCGGCGCTGACCCGGCAGTGGGTCTACACCGCCTTCGGACGCGGCGAGCGGCACCTGTCCGTGGTGCACGCGGCGGGCCCGGCGCTCGCCCAGGCCGTCGCCGAGCGCCCGGCGCAACCGCGCACCACCCGGCTGCGGGCGATCCTCGCGGAGAACGCGGCCTCGGCGTACTGACGGTTCCGGAGACGGCGGAGCGGGCCGCCCCACGAGGTGTGGGGCGGCCCGCCCGTACGTCCGGACCGCGTCAGTCGAGGCCCTCGTCGTCGTAGACCTCGCTCACGTCGAACCGGCAGATGAGCAGCTGCGGGTCGGCGTGGTCGAAGGGTTCCGGCAGCCACTCCCCCGGCTCGGTCGGCTCGGCCGCCGCGACCCAGAGCGTCGAGTCGGCCTCCTCCAGGCCGAACTCCTCGCTGCGGGCGGCGATCTCGTCCGGCTCGTACTCGCCGAACAGCACGCCGATCGCGGCGTTCACCCCGCTCGTGCCGCCCCCGCCCGGGGTGAGCGATTCGTCGAGCCGCTCGGCCTGGGCGCGCAGCCGCTTGGGATCGACGACGTGGTAGTCGCGGCGGATCAGCACGCTGATCGCCTCGGGCTGGTCGGGGCCGTGGTAGCCCCCGGGGCCCTCGTCCCCGGGGACCTCGAAGGGGGTGACCTCGTCGTAGGCCTCGTACAGGAGTTGGTCGTAGGCGATGGCCGCCGTCGCGAGCTGCTCGTAGGCGGCGGACACAGCGGGATCATCCGCTGCGCTGGGGCTTGACACCGCTTCCAGATGACGGTCGATGGCGGCCTTGACCGCCTCGGCGGCGGCGCGTACCTCGGCAATGGTGGGCTGCGCGGCATCAGACATGGTGCAGACGCTATCTCCCCGCGGTGTCGGTACGCACAGCGGTTGTCACCTACGCCCGCGATTTCACCGCAACTTCCCCCCCGATGTCCGATCTGCATGGTTTCGTCCCCGCGCAAATCCGGCGCGCAAGGAGTGCGGAGGGCACATCCCGGCCGTTCACGGACGGCTTCGCGCGCCGGGATCGGGGTATCCCGTCCACAGGAGCAACGGAACTGATGCACTGTCAGCCGAGTGGGCGTCCGCCGGGGCGCCCGGGAGGCGTCCGAACGGCCCTCCGGTGGCCCTCGGGCGGCCCGGCGGCGCTGTTCGGGGCTGCGCGGCCGACGGGAGGTCGGCCGGAAATACCCGGCCCCGCTGTCGGAGGCAGGCCGTAGGCTTGCGGGCAGGTGAACCTCAGGAGGAGCGTTTTGACCCCACCGAAGCCGGTCCGGCAGCCGGAGTACGAGTACCAGTCCCTTCGCATGCCGCGCGGCACCTCGCGCAACGCGGCACGCCAACTGCTCACCGAGCACGCCGAGTACGGACACTGGGAGCTCGACCGGCTGCGACTGTTCCCGGACGGGAGCCGGACGGTCCGGCTGCGGCGGCGGATCATCCGGCAGGTCCGCAACTGGTGACGCGCGGGGCCGTTCACCCGGGACGGCCCGCACGACACGGTTCACGCCGGGATTCACTCCGGGCTTCACGCCGGGCTTGCGCGCGCCCACGGCCGTCCGTTCCTCCGGAGGCCGCGGGCGCGCGTCGTTCCGCGCCGGGGTGCCTCAGCGGGCGCCGGCGCGGGCCCGGCGGTAGAGCACGCCGCCACCGAGCAGCAGCGCGAGACCGGCGGCGCCGAGCAGCTCGACGTCACCCGCGCCGGTCGACGCCAGCCGGCCGCCGGTGGCCGAGGTCGCCGTGCCGCTCGTCCGGGCCGCGGCCGGGACGGCCTGGGTGCCCGATCCGCCGCTGCCGCCGCCCGTGGCCGGGGTGGAAGCGGCCGGCGCACCGCCGGGCCGGGTGGTGCCGGTGGACGAGCCGCCGGTGCGGCCGCCGGCCGGGGGGGTCTCGCCGCTGCTCTGCGGCGGGGTGGTGACCGGCGGGGTAATGGCCGGTGGGGTGGTGGCCGGCGGGGTGGGGCTGTGACTCTCGGTACAGTCGTCGGTCGGCTTGGGCGCGGGCGGCGCGACGTTGCCGCATTCGTTGCCGAAGGCCGGGTTGCCGACGCCGGCCGCGTCCACGGAGTTGCCGCAGGCGTTGACCGGGATGTGCACGGGGGTCTGGACGCTGTTGCCGGAGACCACGCCGGGCGAGTGGGCGGCGCCGCCGGAGGCCGAAGCGCCCGAGGCGGAGGAGCCTTGGGCGCCGCCATGGTCGCTGCTGCTGCCACCGGTGTTGGCGGCGCCCGGGTGGCCGCTCACGTTGGCGCAGCGGTTGCCGAAGGACGGGTTGAGCGCGCCGATCACGTCGACGGTGTTGCCGCAGGCGTTGATCGGCACCTCGATCGGCACCTGCACCGAGTTGCCCGAGGCCACGCCCGGCGACCCGGCGGCACCCCCCTGCGCCTCGGCGCCCGCGTAGGCGTAGCCGGCGGTCGAGGCCAGGACACTGCCGGTGGCCACGGCCGTGAGGATCCCCTTCTTGGCTACATTCCTCATGTATTCCCCTGACGTATGACGTGACGTTTCAAGACGACGTGACGACCTTCCGAAAGTCAGACTTTCCGAATACTCGGATATCTCGCAAGGTCTTCGACTGCACAGGAATCAACGAGGCAGTCGAGGGAAGGTTGAGCCGAACGCGCCAGCTTCACCCGATCGAGTGGACGTGTCCGCTCGCCGTATCCGGATGGACCTACCGGCGCGTTCCCCGAGACGCAAGAACCCCCAGCGGCGGGAGTCCGCCGCCGGGGGCCGAGTTTTCGGGCCTTAGAAGTTGGCGCAGTGGTCGCCGAACGCCGGGTTCAGAACGCCGATCACGCTGACGGTGTTGCCGCACGCGTTGACCGGGACGTGAACCGGAACCTGCACCAGGTTGCCGGAGACGACACCCGGCGAGCCGACCGCCGTGCCGTCGGCCGCCGCGCCGCCGTGGGCGGACGCGACACCGGCGGCGGCGAGCACCAGGCCACCGGTGGCAGCGGCGACGGCGGCGATCTTCTTGACCTTCATCATTCCTCCTGTATGGACCACGCAACCCGTTCGGCGGGCTGCACAGGGATGAACGAGGGTGTGGCAAACGGGGTACGGAACAGATTTCCCATTCACTCGCAACAGTGATGGATCGCACAAATGCCCGCCACTGAATTCCTTGCAGGATCGTTTCTGTCGATCACCCTAACCCCGTCCCAAATCATTAGCTCCGACAATGCGGACGGCCCGCCCCCGGAACCCCGGGAACGGGCCGTCCACAGCCTGTGCTCAGCAGTCGCTCACGTTGCTCAACTGGCGCCCAGCGGGTGCTCAGCAGGTGCTCAGCAGGTGCTCAGCAGGCGTCGATGAACCGGTCCAGCACGCGCACGCCGAACCTCAGCCCGTCCACCGGCACGCGCTCGTCCACACCGTGGAACATCCCGGCGAAGTCCAGCTCCGGCGGCAACTGCAGCGGTGCGAAGCCGAAGCAGCGGATCCCGAGGTCCTGGAACGACTTGGCGTCCGTCCCGCCCGACAGGCAGTACGGCACCGCGCGCGCGATCGGGTCCTCCGCCCGCAGCGCCGTCTGCATCGCCTCGACCAGCGCGCCGTCGAAACTGGTCTCGATCGCCCGGTCCGAGTGCACGCTCTCGCGCTTCACGCGCGGGCCGAGCACGCTGTCCAGCTCGGCCAGGAACTCCTCCTCGTAGCCGGGCAGGAAGCGCCCGTCCACGTGCGCGGTGGCCTGACCGGGGATCACGTTGACCTTGTAGCCGGCGCCGAGCATGGTCGGCTGGGCGGTGTTGCGCAGCGTGGTGCCGATCATCTTGGCGATACCGCCGAGCACCCGCAGCGTCTCGTCCATGTTCTCCGGGTCCAGCTCGACCCCGAGCGCGTCCGACAGCTCGTCCAGGAAGGCCCGGACGGTCTTGGTGATCCGCAGCGGGAACTTGTGCCGGCCCAGCCGGGCGACCGCCTCGCACAGCTCGGTGATCGCGTTGTCGTCGTTCTCCATCGAGCCGTGCCCGGCGCGGCCCTCGACCGTCAGGCGCATCCAGTGCATGCCCTTCTCGGCCGTCTCCACCAGGTAGAGACGCACCTGGTCGTTGACCGTGAAAGAGAAGCCGCCGACCTCGCCGATGCCCTCGGTCACGCCCTCGAACAGCTCCGGGTGCTTGTCCACCAGGAACCGCGCGCCGTACGTGCCGCCGGCCTCCTCGTCCGCGACGAAGGCGAGCACCAGGTCGCGTGGGGGCTTGCGCCCGGTGCGCAGCCGGTCGCGGACGACGGCGAGGGTCATCGCGTCCATGTCCTTCATGTCGACCGCGCCGCGCCCCCACACGCAGCCGTCCGCGATCTCGCCGCCGAACGGGTCGTACGTCCAGTCGGCGGCGTTCGCCGGGACCACGTCGGTGTGGCCGTGGATCAGCAGGCCCGGGCGGGAACGGTCCTCGCCCTCGATCCGGACGACGGTCGAGGCCCGCCCCTTGGCCGATTCGAAGATCTGCGGTTCGACGCCGAACTCGGCGAGCTGCTCGGCCACGTACTCGGCCGCCTTCCGCTCGCCCGGTCCGGAGCCGTCGCCGTAGTTGCTGGTGTCGATCCGGATCAGATCGCGACAGATCCCGGCGACCTCCGACTCAGCCGTCACCTTCGGCGTCGCCGACTCGCTCCGCTCGCTCACGGTCACTCCTCGTCTCTGGCCCGCACCGGCGCACCAGCGCGCCACCCCCAGGACCTGCACCCGGGCCGTACGAGCACGTCCGCCCATCCTCCCGCAGGCCCCCAGCGGGATCCACCCCCCGCATGCGGCCGAAACCCCCTGGTCACGCCCTCGCCACACACCCGCCCTTGCCTCCGCCACCACCCCCGCTCCCCCGCCCGGATCCGTTTTGGGACCCCAAGCCGATCTTTGCTACAGTTACATCTGTCAGCGCGGCCGACGGAAAGGCGGAGGCCGCAAAGACGACACCCCGTCCGGGTGGCGGAATGGCAGACGCGCTAGCTTGAGGTGCTAGTGCCCTTTATCGGGCGTGGGGGTTCAAGTCCCCCCTCGGACACCGGCGAAATCCCCACGGGAGCTCGAAAGAGCCCCGTGGGGATTTGTCGTTTCGAGCGCTTGGTGAGGCGAGTGCTGGGTGCCAGGTCGGGCCTCAACGCGGATTTCGGCTTTCGCCGGGTCATACGTCAGATGAAGCCCCAGGCTCCGGTAGATGGCGCTCTTCTCTGCCGGTTCGGCGTCTGCAACGAGGCTGGCGAGCTGTGAGCACCGGCGCACCAGGTCAGTGATCTCGTCGATGGTCGGCTGCGCGTCGGTGAACAGCGCAGTGCGGACTCGGGCTTCGGCGGCGGCTTGACGGGCCTGGGTTTCGGCCATCCAGCCAGCAACGATCTTGGGGTCGGCGCCGGCTTCGAGAGCGGCACGGTGGGTGGCGAGTTTCGCCGCACAGTCGGTGATCTCCTCGCGGGCGCGCTCGGCAAGAGCCAGGTCTCGGCTGGAGTCACCGGACACGGCGTTGGCCATGGCTTCGATGGTGGCAGAGAGCCGGTGGGGGGCGAAGACGGTGCCGATCCACCGGTCGAGCGGCGCGATGATCCAGGACTCGCGGAGGTAGACGTTGCGGGGGTGCTGGACGTGGTTGGCCAGTCCGTACTCGGTGGGGAAGCGGCAGCGGTAGTAGGCGTCCCCTCGGGAGTGCTGGCCCTGCATACGCCGCTCGCAGATTCCGCAGTGCAGGGCGCCACGTAGCAAGTACGGGTGGCGGGTGCGGTGCTGGACGTGGGCCGTTCCGGTCCCGGCGCGGGCGGCGAAGAGGTCCTGGACCTGGGCGAAGGTCTCGTCGTCGACCAGCGGCTGGTGAACGATCTTGTCGGAGACAATCCATTTGTCCCGAGTGTTCCACCGCAGGGTGGTGGCATAGCCGAGGGTGACATCCTCGATGTCGATGAGGGTCTCGTCCTTGCGCTGCTTGTTCCCTTCTGATCTGCAACTGTCAGGCCCCGACGATATTTTACGATTGGGATCAAAGCCAGGACTTCACGGCCGGCACCGGGGACACCCGAGCCTGCCGGGCGCAAGCGCGACGTCTGTCCTTCGAAACGTGCTGAACAGCCCCATTACGATGGATCTTCAGAGGTCCTAACGACCGTTACTGAACGAGCGAAGGGGGATGACGTGGGGGACAACTCCGAAGATACGTGGGACGACCTGCGCCGGCACTGGGAAGCCATCATGGCGCTGGGCAAGACAGATCCCGGCGGCGTGTTCGGGATGATGGCGGATGACATGCGTTCGGCCTCCTGGCCGGAGGACCTTCGCAACGCGCCGCTCATCATCGACACCGACATCGGCGGGGATGCCGACGACGCCCTGGCCGTCGCTGCCGCCGCACGGTACACGTCGGATCTGAAGCTCGTCATCACCGGGGACGAGTCCAAGGGCCGTCGCGCACGCTTCGCGCGTCATCTCCTGGACCTGATGGGTCGCTCCGACGTGGCGACGGTGGCCGGCGCCGAGCTTTCCGACACGCCGTATTTCGTGGTGGAGCACCTCATCCCACAGGACGTCCCAGCCCAGCGCACCGACGTCGTCGCCGCCGTCCGCGAGGTCCTGGCCTCCACCGACGGGCCGGTGAGGTGGGTCGGGATGGCACCGCTGTCGAACCTCGCCCACGTTCTCGCCGCGGCACCCGAGGCGGCCTCACGCCTGAGGGTGACCCAGATGGGCGGAGCCCTGCGCTACCGCAACCCCGAGCGCGCCGAGCACAACGTCCGGCTGGACGTGCCAGCCGCCCACGATGTGCTTGCGGCAGTCGCCGTCGGGCACCTGACCACGCCCGAGTTCATCGCATCCGAGGTCACGTTCACGCCCCGGATCGAGGTCACGCAGCAGAGCCCCCTGTACACGTGGCTGGCCTCTTCCGATGCGCCGCGATGGGCCGGCCTCCTCGCGGCACACCTGGACGCGTGGTTCAGCCGTTTCCACCCCGGCAGCATGCAGCACGACGCGCTCACCCTCTCGGCTGCCCTCAACCTCCCCTTCGTCGACTCCGACGACATCGGCATCGCGATGGACGACATCGGACGAACCACCGCCAGCGACGACGGCGTCCGGCTGCGGTGGAGCTTCGAGGCTGACTATGACGCCTTCATGGCATGGCTGACCAGGACCCTGACAGGCCAGCCGACGTCGGCAGCCGCTCGTCCGGAAAGTGAGCGGAGTTGATAGAGCAGGAGTATCCGACCCTCTCCGCGCTCCTGGACGGATACCAATTAACGCCTGCTGGACGAGAAGCCGCCACGGAGGCGTATGACGTCTTCCGCCGCTTTCACGGACCGTTCATTACGTCCATCGCAGCCGAGATGCTTCCCGATCTCAGGGCGGACGCCGACCAGGGCCGGGTCATCGTCTTCCTGGGACGGGATGGACACAGCTTCGCCGCCGCAACACGGGCCCTTGACCCGGACTTCTTCGCCAAAAGCTGCCGTGAGGTCGTGCTCTCGCGCGTCGTTGCGGAGGCCGCGCTCCAGGATCTCGAGCACAACAGCGGAAGAAGCTTCCCCGAGATCGAAGGATTCCGGGGAACACGGGACCGGGTCGCGTCGGAGAGCATCTCGGGAGCTCACCGCAACCTGACCACGTACCTCCGGCGCCAAGGCGTCCCCGTGGACAAGCCCGGCAGCCGACTGACACTGGTTGACAGCAGCTTCAAAGGGACGGTGCAGGAGCTTCTGTCTGCTGCCTACCCGAAAACGGACTTCGAGGGCCGCTACGCCTTCTTCGGGGCCGCACCGGACGATCCACGCCCCGATCGGAAGATCGGATATGTCGTCCATCTGAGGGCCGAGCAGACCGGCGAGGGCAAGGGGTATCCCTTTGACGACCTCCACCCCACCCCAGGATGGACCTTCGCCAGCAAGGAGCCCGTCAACGTCATCGAGCACACCCTGAACAGCCCGCTGGACACCCCGCGAAGTATGGCGGCCGACGGTCCCCAGCAGCGGCGTCAGCGGGACGTTCCGGACGTCCTCCGCGGCTTCAACCCGATGTTGGTCCCGGAGCGGTTCAGGGACCCGTTGACACGCGAGGCGATCAAGGCTGCGGCGCTGCGGGCCGTGTACGACGCCGCCGCCGAACGCGCCGCTCTCGGCCCGGCGGATGCAAGCTGGCTCGCCGAGCGGATGCAGGAGAGGTTGCAGTTCACCGAAGCCGTCCGGCAGTGGGTCGAGCGAAGCCCTGACGTCGACCCACAGCTGAAGACCGTGCTCGACAGCGTGGTGCGCCGAGTCGATCACCCGGTCTACAGCAAGCTGCAGGACCATCTCGCCGGGCAGGGGATTTCGGAGGAGCAGGCCGCCCGCACCTGGTTCCGGATGGAACAGTTCCCCGACCGGGCGAGTCGAGCCGAGTTCGTCCACGCGACCACCCAACCGTCGGCCGACAACAGGTCGGCTGCGGGCCCGGCGGTGCAGGCGGAGGCGGGTGACGCGCAGCGGCTTCTCTACGGGGACGTGCCAGACGCCGACCTTACCGCGCTGCTCGCCCACACCGCCCGGGAAGCGGAGACCGCCCGAAGCCAGGCAGCGAACGCCGAAGGACGGGCCGACGAGATCGCGACCTCCCTCGCGCCAGGCGGCGAGGTCGAGCAGCGTGTAGCTGCCCGGGCCGAGCGGGTGGATGCCATCCTGCAGAGCCGGGCGGATGGCACCCTCGTGGAGCGGCTGGCTGGTGACGTCGAACGGACTCGCCAGCAGGCTGACGCGGTGGAGGGGCGATTGGCGGAGCGGGGCGGGTTCGGGAGGCCCGCTGTTCGTGGTGCCGAGCGTGACGTCCTCGAGCAGCAGTTGGCGGACCTTCGCGTGGCCACGCGGAGCGGTGAGCAGCACCTCGACGCTGCCCGGAAGCAGCTGGAGGTGAGTGCCCGGGCGGCTGGAGATCCCGCCGAGCATGACGCGGTACTGGCGACTTGGCAGCAGTCCGGCGGTCATCCGGCGGAGGTGCTGGCGCGTGCCACCTCGGCGCGGCAGCGGGGCCTGGAGGCGGCACAGTCGGAGGCGCAGGCCGCGAACGAGCGAGCAGCCGGCCTGGACATCGCGACGGGTCAGATCCGGCAGGAGCTGGGCAGGCGCGCTGCCCAACCTCCAGCTCAGCGTCTCGCCGAGAATGCCCAGCGGGTGCAGGCGGCTCAGCGGGCGGCGGTTCCGCAGCAGCAGGTCCAGCAGTTCGGGCCGGTGCAGGACCGCGGCCAGGGCCGGAGCGGGCCGTCGCGATAGGACGGTTGCGCGAACACGGATGCGCCTCGCCCCCACCGGAAGCACCGATGGCGGCGAGGCGCATCTGTCGAACTCAGGAGGGCCAGCCGCCTGCCTTCATCGCGTGCGCGGCGGCCAGGCGGTTGGCCTCGGCCTCGGCCGGGTGGTACGAGGCCGCGGCGATCCGGCTCGGGTCGTCGTCGAGCCAGTCGGACAGTGCCTCGCCGGTCGGCTTCTTCCGCGTCGGCGGATCCTGATGCCCCTCCTCACAGGCCGGGGCGGCGAGGTACGGGGTGACGGAGTGGAGCTCCTTGATCCAGGCGAGTTCCCCGAAGGTGCCCGTCCGGGTGGGGTCGCCGCAGTAGGTGCGGACCCAGCCGAGGTAGAGCGCGGTCAGGATCTCCAGGATCGGCTCGTGGCCGTCCCGGTACCAGCAGCGGGGGATCTTGCGGTGCAGGTGGTGGTGGGCGATCAGCCAGTCGACCCACGGGGCGAGTTCGACGAGGCGTTGCTGCCTGTCCGCGGGCATCATCGCAGACCACACCCACCGCCTCGGCGGCGGGGGCGCGGTGCTTCCGGTGGCGGGGTCATGCATCGGTGGCCTCCCGGGCCTGGTACGGCAACGCGTCGACAGGCGGCACCGCGGGAGGCCGAGCCAGCCACGCCTTGACGTCCGGGTCGCGCCAGGTCAGGCGCATGCGCACCCGGATCGGCGGACGGTTGAAGTACAGCGCAATCGCGGTGTGTTCAGGGATCTCGCGCAACTGGTGGACGGGTAGCAGGTCGGACTCGACGACGTTGGTGGAGGTGGAGTCTCGGCCGGTGCCGGTGGTGTGGCTGGTCCTCTCCACGAGTTCCCGGCCGAACAGGAACGACATGTAGCGCATCGTCTCGTCGTCGGCCATGCCCGGCAGCAGCAGCCGCAGCGTGCTCGCGGAGATGATGGTCTTGGCTCCTTCGCGGCCCATCCGGCCGGCGAGTTGCGAGTAGTCGTGCCAGATGCTCAGCACAGTGATGCCCATGCCGCGGCCGGTGGTGAGCACGTTGGGCAGCTTCGGGTAGCGCAGGAAGTTGCCGGCCTCGTCGACGAACAGGCCGAGCGAGCGGTCGGGGTGCCGGCCGAGCTTCTCGTAGCGGGCCTCGGCCGCGTGCAGGACGGCGGCGATCAGCGAGGTGAAGTAGGGCGCGAAGCGGTCGGCCTGCGAGGGAGCTGCGATCAGCACGAGCGTGCCGTTGCGTTCCAGCAGTTCCTCGGCGCTGAAGTCGGTCCGCTCGGCGGCCTCGCGGATGCCGGTGCTGCGGTACGTCGCCGCGAGGACGTTCAGGGTGAACTGGACGGAGCCCTTGCCGTCGTCGTGGAGCGTCGTCCAGGGCTGCGCGTAGTCCAGTGCCGCCTCGGGGTGGTCCTCCTCCAGGATCGCGCGAACGTGGTCGACCGCCGCCTCGCCCTGGGTGAGCCAGCGCCGGAACGACTTGATGCCGCCCTTGGACACGCGGGAGGCGAGCAGCAGGCCGGCCACGATGGCGCGGGCCTGGATCAGCCACGGCTCGGCCTTCGGGTCGTACGTCTTCTGGCTCGCATCGGCCATCCACTCGGCCATGCGCTCCGCGGCCTCGTCGTCGACGGCGTAGTCCACCGGCGACCAGTGCGCGGTCAGCCACGGCCCGGCGGGCAGCCCCGCCGGGGCGATCACCCACACCGGGCCGATGTGGCTGCGGGCGGCGTAGATCTCCTCGAGGTCGGAGGCCTTGGTGGTCGTCACCAGCGCCGGCCCCTGCCACTCGGCCGCGTTCGGGGCGAGCAGGCCGGAGGTCTTCGCGGAGCCGGGCGGGCCGAACGCGATCGCGCTCGCGCTGCGTTCGATGACGCCGACGATCTTCCGGGTCTCCTGCCCGCGCCCTGCGGTGATGCGGTCCGCGCGCTCGGCCGGGGCGCCGGGCAGAGCCATCTCCTTCTCGACCTTCGCCCCGCCCCACGTCGCCCCGCCCGCCAGTGAACGACGCCGGCGACGGCCGAGACGCCGCACGACCACCCCGGCGAGGACGGCCAGGAGTACGACCAGGAGTCCGAAGACGGTGTAGAACAGCCAGGCCGGCGGGGCCGGCTGGTAGACGGAGGCCGGCCCCTGTGCGACGGACAGCAGCAGCGTCTCGGGCACGGACGCGGTCATCTTGGGCAGGCCGCCCCCGGACAGCAGTCCCGCCAGGGCGCCGGCCGCGAGCGACACGGCGCCCAGCGAGATGACCGCTCCGGCGGCGAGGCCGAACAGGAACGTGCCGTCGTCCACCCGGTTGTCGGCGGCCACCTCAGATCACCATCTTCTCGTCGGTCTCGAACAACTCGCGCTCGGTGCGCGACAACAGGAGCTGCACGGCGTGCGAACCGCCGCCGCGCCCGACCTTCCACAGCGCCCGCCCGCGCTGCCCGGCGCCCCAGGAGCCGATCAGGTCGCACTCGGCGTCGGTCAGGCCGATCGCCTCGCGGGTGAGGTTCAGCGGCTTGGTGTCCTGGGCGAGCTGGATGCGGGTCTCGCAGCTGGCGATGAGGTCCTTGGCGATGGCGACGGCTTCGGAACCGGCCGCGCCGACCGCCTCGAAGTCGGACAGGCGGTGCGTGGCGAGCAGCTGGATGGTGCCCGTTGCGCGGGACAGCCGCAGGTCGGCGTCGATCTTGCGGACCATCGAGGAGCCGCCCGACTGCATCTGCCGCCACAGCTCGTCGCGCACGATGATCCACGGGCGGCCCGGACGGTCGATGGCGCTCTGGGCCCAGGACGAGACGCAGGTCAGCACCATGGCGACGACCTCGTCCCCGTACTGCTGGAGGGCGGAGATGTCGACGCTCTGGATCGGAGCGTCCCAGTCCAGGGAGACGGACGTCTTCTCGTCGAACAGGCCGCCCAGGTGGCCGCTGATCATCGAGCCGAGGGCGGAGCGGATGCTCGCCATCTGCTCGCGCGCCGTCTGGACGTCGTCGCCGCGCACGCGCAGCTCCCGGGCCATGGCCTCGGTCGGGTCCTTGAGGACCTGGTAGACGGCCGGGAGGGTCGGGGTGTCGAGGCGGGTGTGGCCGGCGCCGGCCAGCGCGCCGGTGACCTCACGCACGGCGACGTCCAGGCACTCCTCCTCCTGCGGCTGCAGCACCCGCTTGAGCTGGAGCTCCAGCAGCGCCTTGCAGAGGGTGAGACGGCGGCGATGGATCTCCGTGAGCCGAGCCTGGAGCTCGGCGCCGTCCTTGATCAGGTGGAGGTCCTGGCCCAGAGGACCTGCGTCCAGCGGATTGAGTCGGCCGGACAACCCGGGGCCGAGCCGCACCGGCTCGGTGCCCAGATGACGGCACAGCGCCGCGTACTCGCCCTTGACGTCCCCGGCGATGAGCGTGCGGTGGCCGAAGGCCATCAGACGGAAGCACAGTGCCTTGACGTGGGCGCTCTTTCCGCTGCCTGGGATGCCGGTGAGGATCACGTTCGGGTTGGTGGCGAGTCCTTCCTGCACCCACACGCTCGGATGCGCGGAAAACGCTTGCATGGTGAGCGTGTTGAACCCGATGTACGCGCCGACCGGCGGCAACGACGCCGCGTGCAGGAACGGGTAGATCCCGCTCGCCCGGCCGGTGTCCGCACGGAACACCTCGGCCTTCGCGTGCGAGGCCGCCCGGCCCGCGAACGGCTGGTGCCACCCCTTCTTCGGCGCGATCCGCATCGCCGTCGCCGGATCCTCCAGCAGGCGGGCACGCCGCAACTCCCGCGCCGTGGGCTGACGCTGGGCGGGGAGATCATCGCCCTGGTCGAACAGGTCACTGACCTTTGTCGATTCGAGGACGGTGTCGCGCCCGTCCCGGCGGCGCGTGAACGGGAAGCCCGCCATCAGATCGCCACCCTTCGCGGCGGCAGCCCCATGCCGAGCGGCAGCGCGGCCGCGGCGAACGCCTCGTCCTGCGCCCCCCAGCAGCGCCGCAGTTCCAGACCGGCATCGCTCGCGTCCGCCTGCAGCTCGGCGCAGGCCGTCTCCAGCTCCTCCAGGTCCGTGACGGTCACCGCGATCAACGCGACCATCCGCACCACGCCCTGACCGGACGCACGTGCGATGTCCTGCGCCCGCGCGATCTCCGACTCGCGACGCTCGTCCTCCGACTCCGCCCGGCCCGTCTTCGCCCGCAGCGCCCGCGCGGACTGCCGCTTCGTCTTCTCCCTGCTCAGCTCCTTGCGTGCGCGGGCCGGACCGATCGGCTCGTAGACCAGCGACATCGACCGCCGCGCGTTCGTCCTCGGCCGCAGCAGCGGCTGCAGGAAGGTGGCGTATACCTCGGACTGCGGGAAGTTCCGCACCTGGTAGGTGACCGTCCACGCCCCGTCGTGCCGGTACAGCCCCCACGTGTACTCCGCCGCGGCCGGCCCGGCCAACGCCGGATCCACACCGGGAGCCGTGCCCGCGTACGACGCGTCATCGGACGCCGCCGAACGGGCCGCCAGCACCTGCTGTGCCTCCGGGTCGTACGCGGTGCGGATCACGGCCGCCACCCGGCGCGGGTCCAGGAGCTCCACCACCTGCAGACCCGCACTGCTCAGCGACCCGTGCATGGCGTGGAACTCCCGCACCAGCACCGCGGCCGCACCGACCTGGCCACCACCGGCACCGCGCACCGCCAGCCGCGCACGGACCGACGACAGCGTGACCGACAGGTACGTCTCGCGGATCGTCGCCGCCGGACCCGCCGACACCATCAGCTCGCCGAGAGCCTGGACGGCGGCGGCTGGGGCGTCCGCGGCGGTGTGCCGGTTGGTCCACGAGCGCAGGGCCTCACCGTCGTCCGGCAGGCTGCGCTGGTGCACCTGGACGCGGACGATCGCGCCGTCCTCCTTGCACTGGCTGCGCAGGAAGGCCGCCCACTGGCGGACCCGGGCGTTCTGCCGGGCGGTGTCGACCAGGGCCAGGCCCGGGAAGGTGACGCGGGCGATCAGCGTGTAGGTGTTGTCGATCGGGTTGTGGACGACGCCGAGCGTGCCGCCCTGGCCGTCCGGTGCGGTCAGGATGCGCAGGCGCGCGAGCACGCCGGGCAGGTCCATCGGCTGGTTGCCTTCCTTGTCGGCGGGGGCGAACACCCCGCTGTAGAACACGTTCCGCTTGGTGGCGACGGCGATCTGGTACCGGACCGCCAGCAGCACCCACTCCTCGGCGGCCAGGCCCATCACGCGGCCGTAGGCCAGGAGGAGCAGCAGGCCGGCGAGCGGCAGCGCCACGAAGGCGGCGGTCCAGCTGTGCTGGTAGATCGGGATCAGGGCGACGACCGAGGCGGCGGCCAACAGGGCGAAGCCCACGCCGGACAACTCGCCGATAAAGCCGGACTTCTCCCGCTGCCAGCCGGTGTAGGTGTCCGGCTCACTGTGGGTCAGAGACACGGCGTCAGCTCCTTTCCGGCGTGGTCGGCAGCGGTGTGGTTGGCGGTGCGGATTCCATCGGCACCGTGGGCGTGGCCGGAGCCACAGGGCCCGTGGCGGGCGTCGGGGCGTCGGCCACGGTCGGGGCCGGGCCGCCGGAAGCCGCTGGCTGCGGCACCTCGGCCTCACCCGCACCCGCCGGGGCGGGGCCCTGGCTCTCCGACGAGCCGCCCGCTTCGGCGTCCTGGCCGCCCTGCTTGGAGGCGGGCGCCGATCCGTCGCCGGATCTGCGGCGCGGAATCACGGTGGAGCCGCCGCCGCCGGGAGCACCCAGGCCGGCGTTCGCGGCGGTGTTCGCCGCCGCGCCCTCCAGCGTGCTCGCTCCGGCGGCGGCGAGCTGCAGACCGAGGCCGGCCGCTCCGCGAATCGAGCCCTTGCTACCCAGGAGAAACTTGCGGGTGCGGCTGTTGGAGCCACCGCTCGCGGCAGAGGCGGTGTCTTCCTCCAGCGCCTTGGTGTAGCCGGAGCCGCCGCCGATGGCACCGGCCCCGGCCGCACCGGCGGCCCCGCCTGCGGCCCCGCCGAACGCTGCGCCGACGCTGCTGCCGACCGAGGAGATCATCCCAGCGGCCACGCTGTTGCCGCCGCCGGCCTCCACCATGGTCAGGAACCGGGCCAACACAGGCCAGGCGACTGCCGCGAGCAAGAAGACGATCAGGCCGACGATCACGTTCTGGATACCGTCCGCGTGACCCATCGCCTCGAACCCGATCCCGAAACACACCACGATCGCAAGCTTCGCGAGCGCCATCGCGGTGAACGCCCGGCGGGCCTTGGGCCACCACTCCTGAGTCTCGTCGGAAAGCTGCCCAGCCACGGCGACGGGCATGGCGACCATCAGCACCATGATTCCGGCCTGGCGCATCAGCACCTCGATCCACAGCGCCCCGACGACCAGGATCGACAGGATCCCGAGCACGATCACCACGCCCACGGCCTGGCTCAGCACGCCCTCGCCGGTCACCAGAGCCGCCCCGGTCGCGCCCGCGCCGCTGCCCGCCACCAGACCGGCGAACATACCGGCGAGCTTCGTCTTCATCAGAACCGCGGCATCCGGCTCGGTCGAGCCGTAACCACCGAACGACTCGGTGATGATCCAGATCGACACCTGATCGATCCACCGCAGGACGATCTGTGCCGAACCGGCGTACACCCCCAGTACCAACGCGTACTTGCCGATTCCCTTCAGCAGGGTCGCCAGCGGTGCGCCCTGCTGGCTCACCGCGACCTTCGCGAATTGGATCAGCATTAGGAACGTGGCGATCAGGACGGACAGGACCGTCATGATCGAGGTCATGTGCCCGATCCCGTCCTGGTGCAGGTTGATGGTCGAGGCCTCGTTGAAGGCGCCGGCGAACTGCTGCAACAGCCAGACCGTACCCTCCCCGATGTCCCCCGCGATCTCCCGCATCGCGTCGGCGGCCAGCTTGCTGATCTTGCCGGCGATCCAGTCCCCCAGGCCACCGGACGGCACCAGAAGGCCCGCGTTATTCTGCTGGCAGTCGTGGAAGTTCATGCCCCCTTCGATGCACTTCCCCACGGCGTCGACGAACTTCTGATAGCCCTCCGTGTGGTGGTCCGTCGTGGCTTCCCAGTCCTTGAGCTTGTCAAGCTCACGCTGCTTGCGTGCTGCGGTGATGTTCGGGTCGTCGCAGGCCTTCTTTCGCTCGTCCGCATTCCCGCTCTCCTCGCACTTGTCGTAGAGGTCGGGCTTCTTGTAGGGCCTGCAGTTGTCGGCCTCGGGCAGCATGCACCAGTGGTTGTCCTTGTCGACGCCGATGCTGCTCTCGCCCCGGTCGTTCCACTGCGCGAGCCAGTCCTTCAACGGGCGGTCGGGCGGGCCGTTCGGGGCGTGGGCGGTCGGGCTGTCGGCCAACGCGGCAGGCGCGGCGATCGCTCCAACGGACATGAGCGCGGCAAGCAGGACGGTCAGCAGGCGGAGGAGCCCGCGGTTAGTCACGGATCACCACCAGCCAGCCGTCCTTGAAGGATGTCGGCGAGTCGGGATTGTAGGGCGACGGGGTGAAACGCTTGGCGACCCACTTCGGATCCGTGGTGATCTTCCAGTCACCGTCTTCCCAGATCAGGACGACATCGGCCAGCTGGTTCTTGAGCGGGCTGTCGTCCGAGGCGGCCTTGGGCAGTGTGGCGGTGCGGCTGTAGTGCATCCAGACGTTGATCACCAGGCCGTCGTCGTCGAGCGCCCAGGCCTGCGCGGCGTCCACGTTGGTGCTGATCGTCATACCGGCCGGGGTGCCCCCGGAGGACGGCAGGCCGACCGTCTCACGAAGCTTGCGCACCTCGCTGACGGCCTTGTCGATGCTCGCCTCACTGCCCTTGGCCGTGGTGACGGTGAGCTGGCGACGCACCATGTCGTCGTCGAGCACACTCAACTCGTCAAGGTGGTAGACCGCAGCCGACATCGCGCCGAAACCGAAGCGCGGGAATCCGATCGAGGCACCGTCCTTCTGCCCGGTCGGCTTGTTCAGATGAACCGGTTTGGCTGTGTTCGGGGTCAGCGTCTTGGTCGCCGACGGGCTCGCCGACACGGCGGGCCCGCTGCTCGCCGAGTCGGTCGGCACAACGGTCGGGGCCGCGTTCGACTTGCCGCCCTTCCCGTCGTCGGACATGCCGCGGACGACGGCGACGCCGCCCACCGCGATGACTGCGCCGGCCACCGCGCTGATCCCTATCAGTCGAAGGCGCGCCCTGCGCGCTGCACGGTCGTGGCGGTCCATCAGGTGGTCACCGCCATCTTGTACGCGGCGAAGATCAGCCCGCTGGTGCAGGCGATGCCGATGCCGGCAATGAGGCTCATGACGATGGCCTTCTTGCCGCGCGCGGCCATGCCGCCGCGCTCGCTGTTCTCGCCGATGGCGACGGCCGCCCAGCCCAGCAGCCCGCCGAGGACGGCGAGCGCCAGGCCGCCGCCGGCGACCCAGCCGAGGATCGTGCCGGTCGGGCTCTTCACGTTCTCCGGCAGCGTCGGCTTGAAGTCCGGGATCGGGTTCTCGATCGACGTCGGCTCGGGCGTCGGTCCGGCGAGGACGTGCGAATGCGGGTCCGACAGCAGGGTGGTGAGGGCGTGGAGGGTCTGGCTCACGGCAGCAGGACTCTTTCTACGGGTTCAACGGAAGGGATCTGAAGAGTGGCCGCCGCCGGGTGACCGGCGGGTGGCAGCGGGACGCCCCAGCTGGCGTGGGCGGAGGCGAGGACGGCCCGGGCGAGCTGGTCGGCCGCCTGGAGCGCCCCGGAGCCCAGCCGGGCGGCGTCCCGCAGGCCCCGGGCGCGGATATCCGGGTCGAACGGGACCCGGACGACGGCCGCGACGCGGGGCGCCAGCATGGTCTCCCCCGCACGGACGGGTGCGGGGGTGCGGCCGTCCCCGGTGGACACGAGGGCGACGACCATGCGGTCGAGCGGCAGTCCGTCGGCCGAGGCGGCCGTCAGTGCGGTCTGCAGGGCAGCCATGCCGGAGGCGGTGGCCGCCGCACACACGACGGGAACGCTCACCGGAAGCGCACACCAGGCGGCGGTCAGGCCGGAGCGGCCGGCGGCGCGGGAGGCGACGATGTCGTGCGCGACCGGGTACGCGGTGTCCGCGATCACGGCCTGCCAGCCGCCGATGGCGGCCAGTTGGTGCCACGCCGCAGGGGCCTCGGGCAGGGCCAGCGGTGGCGCACTCCACTCCTGGTGATCGGTCAGCACGTGCCAGCCGGCCCCGGCCGGGGCCGGGAAGCGCGCTGCCGCCGCCAGGGCCTGGCGCCTGCTCAGTGGTGCATCGGACGGGACGGACGCGAGCCCGGCCCCGGGTTCGACCGCCCACGTCGGCCATGGCGAGGCCAGACGCGGCGCGAGGTCCAGGACCACCGCGGCCGCCGCTCGGGCGAGTGCGACACCCAGCAGCCCCGCGACCGTCGACCGCCCGCTGCCGCCGACGGCCGCCAGGACGGGTACCACGACCCGTCCGTGGGGGGCGATCACCACGGACGGGACAGCTTTCCTTGCCAACGCTCCCCCGAATATCGCCAGCGGACAGCCACGCTCCGGTCAGGCTTCCCGAACACGCCGTGGCTGTCACGAGTACGGGCACTCATGACAGCCCTCTCCCAAGCCCCCTGGATGGGGTGCGGGCTCGGTAACACCCCCGTCACCGTCCGTCTCGGCCCCGCAGTCTAATGTCGGAGCCGAACGTTTGTCGCACACGCTCGGTTCCTGATTATTGGTCACGCCTGTGACAACGTCGAATTCGTGACTGGCACGGTGCCTGAACCGGAGGGACGGCTCCGATCAGGGAGGATGCCCTGCGACGTGTGTCGCTGGCGGGTGTGAGAATGACGCGTCCGCTTGCACGAGGGTGGTTGTCAGCGGGCAATCAGCGTCGTGCGGACGGGTTCTGACCAAGGGGGGTCTGAGTGCAAGTCAAACCTGCGACGGTGCTGGCGGTCGCGGCCGTCGGGCTGAGTCCGCTGGCTCTTGGAGTCGGACTGGTCATGGTCGTCGCCGTTGCCGCCGACGACCAGAAGGGCGGCGGAGGCGGTGTGGCCCCGGTGGTGTCGGTGGCCACTCTTCGCACCGGACCGGGTGGTGTGCCTGAGCAGTACGCGGAGTTCATCAAACAGGCAGCGGCGGCCTGCGACCAGGGGCTGAGCGCGGGCGTCCTGGCCGCGCAGCTCAACGCGGAGTCCGGGTTTAACCCGCGCATCAGCAGTGGCCAGGCGGACGGGATCGCCCAGTTCACCCCGGAGACCTGGGCGAGCTGGGGCAACGGCGGCAGCGTCTGGGAGCCGAAGGACGCGATCGCCGCCCAGGGCCGCTTCATGTGCAGCCTGCTGAAGACCGCCAAGCAGCACCCGGACTACAACGGCAGCGCCATCGAACTCGCGCTGGCCGGCTACAACGCCGGATGGGGCCGCGTCGACCAGTACAAGGGCGTGCCACCCGCCTCGTTCGCGCAGGGCCAGACCTATGACTACGTGAAAAAGATCATGGCGGACGTCCGGAAGTACACGCAGTCCGACGACACCGTGCCGGCCACGCTCCCCGGCGACTACCAGCTGCCCGCCGACACCCCGCAGGCCGTCAAGACTGCGGTGGCATGGGCCCTCGCCCAGCAGGGCGGCTGGTACCAGTGGGGCGGGGACTGCACGAACCCGCTTGGCGACAACACCCAGGGCCGGTGCGACTGCTCCAGCCTGATGCAGCAGGCCTACGCACACGCCGGCGTCACCCTGCCCCGGACGACGTTCGAGCAGGTCAAGACCGGCGCCCGGGTGTCGCCGGACGACGTCAAACCCGGCGACCTCGTCTTCAACGCAGGCAGCGACGGCTCGGACGACTCGCCGGGCCACGTCGGCATGTACGTGGGAAACGGCTTGATCGTCGAGGCCCCGCGCACCGGCGTCAAGACCCGCACCGTCGCCTACAGCGGCTGGCGCAACAGCACGTCGGCACTCACGCGGATCACCCACGTGGTGCGCGTCGTGCAGTGGTGAGAACCGAGGAGAACGCATTGCTTCACGAGGACCAGCCGGCCCGCCCCTGGGGGACTGTGACGCCTGCGTTCTGGGCCGTCCCGGAGGAGCCCGTCGTAGGCGAGGACGAGGGTCTGTACTACGAGGAGCCGCCCGTGTTCGCGGCTGCTCGCTCGAACCTGCCCGAACCGCCCTCGCCGGCACCCGACTTCGCCCATCGCTTCGCCGAGCTGACCGCCACGCTCGGTCAACCGCAGACCAACGGCGCCCTGATGACCGCAGCGGCCAAGGCCGGAGAACTCGACCAAGAGGTCACCGCAGCGCTCGGCCCGGCCGACCCGAACGTCGCGAACGTCCGCGAACTGCGCGGCCTGATCGCCCGCCTCCAGGGTCGACCAGCCGAGGCCGCCCGCTGGCACCTCCACACCACCGGCCTGCACATCGCCGCCGGCGGCGCGGGCACCGCCCGCGCCAGAGCCAGCGCCAAACACGCTCTGGCGGACTGGCGCGAGATCCTGGACCCTGCCGAACGCGCGGCGGTCGGTCGGGAATTCCTCCCCGTACTCACCGCCATCGCCGGCCTCACGGCCCCACCCGTCAGGGAGGTCCAGGCCTACCTCGGCTCGCACCATGTTTGACGCCCGGCGGGGTCCCGCCTTCTCCGAGCGAGTGGATTCCACGGCGACCAGCTGAGGTTCGAATGTGCCTGCGGTCGACGCCCCGGACTCGTCCACGCTGAGGTAGGAATCTGACAGCGATGCCATGAACCTCACGCACAATGCACCGGCGGTGGAGAACACATCGGCGACGCCGGAGAGCCGCGTCGACATTCCGCGGCCAGGAAACGCCCCCGGAGCGGAGGATGCCGCCGCAACGGCCACGCGCCCACGCAGGCCCTCGGCGTGCCCGTCAGCGCCGTTCCGGTGGCGTGCCCGACCTGCGGGGCTCGGCAGCGGCCTGCGTCCCGCAGGCCCTGTCGACGATATCCTGGCACTAGCACTCAGGAGCGGGAGCAGGCATTGGGCTGAGTGTGGAGTTCGATGGCTTACTGCTAGAAGCCCCCGCGA